>CAZECJ010000018.1:0-38058 GCA_964510645.1 uncultured Verrucomicrobiota bacterium
TGTTTCGACTCCGGCGCTGCGCGCCTGCGCTCAACATGACCTGAACCTCGTCCCAATTCGCAGATGCATCCCCCCCTGCCTCTCATTCTTAATTCTTCATTCTTCATTCTGAATTGCTTACTCTCCCCCCATGACGACGCCCTTCGCCCGCCTCGAACTCCTGCTCGGCTCCGCCGCCATGCCCCGCCTGGCCCGCGTCCGCGTCGTCGTCGCCGGCCTCGGCGCCGTTGGCGCCGCCGCCGCCGAATCCCTCGCCCGTTCCGCCATCGGCCACCTGACCCTCGTCGACTTCGACGAGCTCCGGGCCTCCAACCTCAATCGCCACCCCTTCGCCTTCCACTCCACCCTGCGCCAACCCAAGGCCGACGTCGCCGCCCGCTTCCTGCGCGACATCAACCCCGACGCCGACATCGTCCCCCTCGCCCTGTTCCTCGACGCCGAGACCTCGCCCAAGCTGTTCGCCGACCACCCCTGCGACGTCCTGATCGACGCCATCGATTCCCTGCTCCCCAAGACCGAACTCCTGCTCGCCGCCCGCCAGGCCCAAGTCCCCTTCATCCTCACCTGCCTCGGCGCCGCCCGCAAGCTCGACCCGACCCGGTTCATCGCCGCCGACCTCGCCGACTCGCACACCTGCCCGCTTGCCCGCCTGTTGCGCAAGCGCCTCGCCAAGCGCGGCGGCACCGCCGGCATCCGCGCGATCTTCTCCACCGAACCGCCGGCCGACCCTCTCGAATCGGTCGAACCCGCCGCCGACTTCTATGTCCGCGGGCGCCTGCGCCCCCCCATGGGCTCCCTCCACGCCTGTACCGCCGCCGCCGGCCTCCTCGCCGCCCGCGAAACCCTCCGCCACCTCCTGGAAACCCCATGACCCCCGCTCGTTCAATCGCGGCTCGAAAGTTTTTACGTTCCGTGGAAAAGTCGGCGAAAGTTTTTACGTTCTACGTAAAAATCGGCCCGTTTTTTCCACACTGTGGAAAACTTTTTTCCACACTGTGGAAAAATCCGAACGCTCGGGTGCTTGCATGATTGCCGCCCAACGACACGTCGTCACCGGCACCGGCGAGCGCCTCGACCGGCAGCTCCTCCGCCTCTTTCCTTGGCTGGATCGAACCACCGTCCAGGAACTGATCGCCAACGGCCACGTCGTCCTCAACCGCAAGCCCGCCAAGAAAGGCGCGCGCCTTTCCTCCGGCGACGTCCTCGACTGCCGCGACATCCCCGAACCCGAAGACCTCCGCCTCCAGCCCAATCCCGACTTGCCGCTGGAAATCGTCTACGAGGACGACGCCGTCCTCGCTCTAGACAAGCCCGCCGGCATGCCCACGCATCCGCTGCGCTTCGCCGAGACCGACACCCTGGCCAACGCGCTCATCGCGCGTTTTCCCGCGCTAGCCGAGATCGGCGACGACCGCTTGTTCCCCGCGCTCCTCCACCGCCTCGATACGCAGACCTCCGGCCTCGTCCTCGCCGCCAAGACCGCCGCCGCCTATGCCGCGCTGCGCACGCAGTTCCGCCGGTTCACGGTCCAAAAGCATTATACGGCTCTCGTCCACGGCGTCGTCGACGCCCCCGGACGCCTCGAGGCGCCGTTGACCCATCAATCGCGCAGCCCCTGCAAGATGGCCGTCGTGCGCAATCCCGATAAATTTCCTCCCGGCGACCAGTTCGCCGCCGCGACGGCCTGGGTTCCGCTCCAAACGGGCAAGGAATTTTCGCTTCTCGACGTCACAATCTACACCGGCGTCACCCACCAGATCCGCTGCCATCTCGCCGCCGCCGGCTACCCCATCGCTGGCGACGCCCTCTACGGTTCCCCGTCTTCTCCACCAACTAGCAACCACCAACCATCAACCACGACCCGCCACTGGCTGCACGCCGCCCGTCTCATCGCGACCCACCCCGCCACCGGCAAATCCCTCGACCTCGCCTGCCCCCTGCCCCCCGATTGGCCGCCGGCGCGCTGAATCGCGGCTCGAGCCTGCCTGGCCAAGGAACGCCTTCTCCCTCCGGTCACTGACCGGAGGGCAGGCAGACCCGAAAACCGTAGAATGCAAGTCTGATTCCCGGATCAATATTGCCGCGCATAGCGGAGCGGCACCCACCCGCAACGCCGCCCCAACACCCGCCGCGCATCACGCGGGCAGGCCCTCTAGCTGGACCTTTCGGATCCGACACCTCGCCTGGATAGCTTCCCATCCAATCCAAACAACACTCCCAAACATTCCCGTACAGGTCGTACACCCCCCACGCATTGGGAAGGTAGCTGCCAGCCTTGGCCGATCCCTCGCTAGTATCAACATCTCGGGAAACATAGCCTTCATTGCCCCCATTAAATCCGTATCGCGCCAACTCGGCCACGCGCACGTCGTTGGTGGTGTTGGCCAATTCACATCCCGAGTACAACGCCGTGGCCGTCCCGGCCCGGCAGGCGCGTTCCCACTGGGCTTCCGTCGGCAGGTCGAACGGATACCCCGTCCGCGCACGAAACCGCCCCATAAACGAGTCTGGATCGACGCTGCTCTGGGCGGGCCAGTTCGTGCCCGCGATCGTCCCTCGGATGTCATTGTAGCTGACCTTCTCCACCGGGCGGCTGTCGCGACAAGTCGTGTTGGTGAAGTTGCTGGGCCAAACACCCATCACCCGTTCCCACTGCATCTGGGTCACTTCAAACACGCCGATGTAGTAGTCCTGCGTCAACGTCACGGCGTGCTGCAGCTCGTCGCTGTCGCGTCCAAGTTCGTTGGTAGGCGAGCCCATGGTGAAGGTTCCCGCGGGAATGCGCCGCAACAGCAGTTTCGTGGTTTTGTATTCTTCCCCCCACCCCCCCGGGGGCCTATAGGAGAGATGACTCACGGGATAGTTCGTCGCGTCCGGCCCTTCCGAAAGATCCACCACCAGATAATCATTGCTGGCCGCCACGCAATAAAAAGCATGGGGTTCATCCATGCTGCAGAGGCTTGAACCTTGCGCATCTTCAAATACCACGCAGCCTGGCGTCCGATTGCTCCAGCCCGATCCGATCAGGTCGGGCGTGCTGAGCACATAATAGGGGTTTCCCGGAAAGGCCTTCCACTCCAGACGGATCGAATGGTTTTCCGCGTGAACGTTTGTCACCTGCCCGAAAACCGAAACGGCCATTCCGCACGTCAGCGCCCAAATCAACCGTCCGATTTTCATGCCCTTGCCTTTATTTGAGCGGCCTGCATGTGAACACTATGCTTCCCGACCGCAGATTCCGTCAAATCCTTTGCACCGGCGGGCGCAAGCCTCTCTGCCCCCCGACTGGCCGCCGGCGCGTTGAATCGCGGCGCAAGCTTTCCGCCGGTCACTGGCCCAAGGTCAGAGCCAGCCGGAACCCCGCGTTGATGTCCCGATAGCTCGGCGTGAGACCGTTGCCACGGTCGTTGGCCGAACGGCAGTCCGCCGCGGTTTCGAAAAACGCGCCGCTGCGCAGGACGCGGCGGATGCCCGCGGCGGGCCCCGGCGGATCCACCGCATCCGCCGGCGCGCTTTCGTACCAATTCAAGCACCACTCCCACACGTTTCCGTGCGCGTCGTACAGACCCCACGGACTGGGCGCATAGCTGCCCACCGCGGCCGTACCCACGGCCGTGGTGCCCGTGCTGGCGTATTCCATCCCCCCGTTGTAGAGGTAGCGCCCCACCGCATCCATGCCGGCATCGGCGGCGGTATTGGTCAGTTCGATTCCCGAGTTCAGTGCGTTGGTCGTGCCCGATCGGCAAGCGCGCTCCCACTGCGCCACCGTCGGCAGATCGAAGTCCAGGCCCGTCTTCGTCCGCAGCCGCCCCAGGAACGTGTTGGTGTCCACGTTGCCGTCCGCCGGCCAGTTCGTGCCCGCCGCGGTGCCCCGGATATCGTTGTAGCTGACCTGTTCGACCGGGCGGGAATCCCGATAGGTCGCGTTGCTGAAATAGCTGGGCCAGTTGCTCCGGACCCGTTCCCACTGCTTCTGCGTGACCTCGAAGACGCCGACGTAATAGTCTTTCGACAGTTCCACCTCATGCAGCGGTTCGTTGGTGCCGCGGCCGAGTTCGTTCGTGGGCGACCCCATCGCGAAGCGGCCGCCCGGAATCCGCCGCAGCACGAGGTTGGTCGTCTTGAATGGATCGCCCCAGCCCCCGGCCGGCGGATCGTTCGCGTAGCGGACGGGATAATTCGCGGCCGTCGGACCGGCCGACAGGTCCACGATCAGGTATTCGCTGGCCATCGCGCGATAGAACGCGCCTGTGGACAAATCGAAGGTTCCCTGTTGGTCCGCGAAGACCAGTCCGTCGGGCGTGAGATTGGTCCAGACCGGTTCGACCAGATCCGGCGAGGCGTAGATCCGATAGGGATTCCCCGGCATGGCCGTCCACGTCAAACTTCCCCCGCCGGCCCCGGCCGCCACGTTCGTCACTTGCCCCGAAGCGGGTCCCGTCGCCGCCAACAGAAGACCGCCCAGCATCAGCCGCCGCATTCGCTTCATGGTCCACCGCCTCCCAATCTTCGGCCAAAATGCGCTTCCGCGGCGTCCTTTTCAACCCCCAAAACCTTTGTGGCCTTTGCCCCGCCGCCCCGTCCCTGATAGGATGTCCGCGATGAATCTCCCCGCGCCCATTTTGGTTGCCGCGATCAACGCGAGGCACAGCCATGCGTCCATGGGCGCGCGGTGCCTCTTGGCCAACATGGGCGAGTTGCGTGCGCAGACGCAACTCGCCGAATTCACGATCCAGCAATCCGCCGCCGAAATCGCCGAAGCCATCGCCGCGCGCAATCCCCAAATCCTCGGCCTGGGCGTCTATATCTGGAACGCCGCGCGGGTGGCCGAACTGCTGCCGCTCCTGCGCTGGCAATCACCGCAAATGAAAATCGTTTTGGGCGGCCCGGAAATCACGGAATTCGATCCGCCGGGTCAACGCCCCGGCCTACAATCGATCCGGCGCCTTCCTGTAGCCCAGGGCGTTGACCTGGGCGGCTGTTGCGATTTCCCGATCCTCGGCGAAGGCGACCTCGCCTTCGCCGGGCTTTGCCGCGAGATCCTCTCTGGCCCCCATTTGCGTCCATTTGCGTCCATTTGCGGTCCCCTCCGTCCCCCGCCCCCCGATCTCGCCTCCCTCCAGCTCCCCTACGACGAATACACCGCCGCCGACCTCGCCCACCGCCTGCTCTACGTCGAATCTTCGCGCGGGTGCGCGATGCGCTGCGACTACTGCGTCTCCGCCAACGACGCAGCCGTCCGCTTCTTCCCCCTGCCCGCCCTGCTCGCCGCCTTCGACAAGCTCCTCGCGCGCGGCGCGCGCCAATTCAAGTTCTGCGACCGCTCGTTCAATCTCGACATCCCCCGCGCCGTCGAAATCCTTTCGTTCTTCCTCGACCGGCTGCCGCGATTCCCCGGCCTCTTCCTCCATTTCGAAATGCTGCCCGACCGCTTCCCCGACGCATTGCGCGACATCCTCGCACGATTCCCGCCCCGCTCTCTCCAGCTCGAAATCGGCCTGCAATCGTTCAATCCACAAGTCCTTGAAACCATCCGCCGCCCGCAGGATCTCGACCGCGCCGCCGACAACCTGCGCTTCCTGCGCGAGCACACCCACGCTTTCCTCCACACCGACCTCATCGCGGGCCTGCCCGGCGAGACCCCCGAGAGCTTCGCCGCTGGATTCGATCGGCTCGTCGCGCTTGGCCCGCACGAAATCCAGCTCGGGATCCTCAAGAAACTCCCCGGCGCGCCCATCGCGCGTCACGACGACGTCTTCGCCATGCGCTACAGCGCCGCCCCGCCCTACGAAATTCTTTCCACCCGCGATTGGCCGGCCGAGCATCTGGCGCGCACGGCGCGCTTCGCCCACTACTGGGACGC
This sequence comes from uncultured Verrucomicrobiota bacterium, assembly GCA_964510645.1. Taxonomy (GTDB): domain Bacteria; phylum Verrucomicrobiota; class Kiritimatiellia; order CAIQIC01; family Lenti-01; genus Lenti-01. Next base: position 5,864 of record CAZECJ010000018.1, read on the forward strand.
CATCGTCAGCTCCAACCGCTTCCTCGCCGCCGTGCCTTTGATCTGGAAAGACGCGCCTTCCATTTTCGATGCCTTCCTTGCTTTCTCCGATTGGATGGCTTCGCGCTTCCCGCAAGAACACGGCGTGCCCCTTCCCGCCCTCGTCGAGGCAGTGTTCGATTATCTCACGCGAGTCCGCGCACTTCCGCCCGAAATCGCCGCCGACGCCCTCATCCGCGGGTATCGCCATTCCGGCGCGCGCGACATCCCCCTCGCCCTCGCCCCCCATTTGCGCCGCGAGCCCCCGCCCCCCACCCACGGCCTCCCCAAACCCCTCCGCCGCCAATTCCTCCGCTGGACGTGGGAAGATTCCCCCTGATCCATGGTTGTTTTCTTCCCGCAAGTGGCCTAGAGTTTTGGCGATGAAATTGACGACTTTTCAAGCGGTGATGGAAGGTCTTCATCGGCACGAGGTGCGGTTCCTGCTGGTGGGCGGCATGGCCGTGGTCGCGCACGGCTATGGCCGGATGACCTACGACATCGACCTCGTCATCCAACTGACCCCCGCCAACATCCGGCGCGCCTTTGAAGCGCTGGCCCAATTGGATTTCCGCCCCCGGATCCCCGTCACCGTCGATGAATTCTCGGATCCGCGAAACCGCGAACGATGGGCTCGCGAAAAGGGCATGATCGTCCTGAATTTTTTCAGCGGAAAAGACGATCCTTGCGCCATCGATCTCTTCATCCGCGAGCCGTTCCTTTTCGACGAAACCTTCGCCAAGGCCGTACCGTCCGCCGTGAATGGAATTCCTTTCCGCTACGTCGACCTGAACACACTCATCCAAATGAAGCGCACTGCGGGCCGACCGGTGGACCTAGAAGACGTCCGGCATCTGGAGCAATTGGCGGCGGACCATGAAAAAGACATGGCAGATTGACAAGAAAGCGCCCGACTGGGAGTGCGATCCAAAGGGCGAGGAACTCTTCCACCTGCGTTATTTCCGCGCGCTGCCCATGGAAAAGAAAATCCAAGCCGTCGAGGAGATGTGCGCCATCGCCGATGCCCTGAAAACGGCGCGCGAAAACGTTGTCGCCGAGCCCCCACCCCAAACCCGCACCTAAGCATTCCGTGCCAACGGATCCGCAAACCGCCTACACCCCCTGCCGGCTCTGTCCGCGCCAATGCGCCACGGACCGCCTCGGCGGCGCGCCGGGCGTCTGCGGCGAGACCGCCGAGCTGCGCATCGCCTCCTACGGCCCGCATCTGGGCGAAGAACCGTGCTTCAGCGGCACGCGCGGCTCGGGCGCGATCTTTTTCTCGGGTTGTTCCTGCCACTGCTTTTTCTGCCAAAATTGGCAGATCTCCAATGCGCGCGGCAAAGGCCAAGCCGTCACCGCCGAGGAATTCCACCGCCTCGCGCTGGGGGCGATCGAGCGGGGCGTCCACAATTTGAACTTCGTGACGCCCGACCATTTCTGGCCGCACGTCGAGGCGCTTTGCGCCCGCCTGCGCGACGAAGGCGTCCAGATCCCGTTCCTGTTCAATTCGTCCGGCTATCAACTTCCCGCGATGGTTTCGCGCTATGCCGCGCAGATGGACGTCTTCCTGCCCGATTTCAAATTCGCCGATCCGGTGCTTGCTCGGCTCGTCATGCGCGACGAGCGCTATCCCGAGATCGCGCTCGAAGCCCTGCGCCTGATGGTCGCCGAGAAGGGCTTTCTCGAACCGTTCGACCCGACCGGCACGGATCTGGCCAAGCGCGGCGTCCTCGTCCGACATCTCGTCCTGCCCGAACACGTCGAAAACACCCTGCGCGTCCTCGATCTGCTGCGCGAAGAGTTCGGCCGCTGGCTGCCGCTTTCCCTGATGAGCCAGTACACGCCCGTGCCCGCCGCGCAGACCCGCCCCCCCTTCGACCGTCCTCTCGCTCCCGAGGAATACCAAGCCGCCGTGGACCACGCCCTGGAACTCGGCTTCGAGAATCTGCTCGTCCAGCCCCTTGCCGCAACCGACGACTTCCTCCCCGACTTCGCAAAGGACAAGCCGTTCAAAGGAAACCCCTGAAGATTTCCGCGCCTGGACGGAAAACCGTTTTTCCATCATTCGCGCCGAACGTCGCCGGCGAGATTGACAACCCGGTCCATTCTTTCGGATGATTATTGGTTTGAGTCAGGAGAAAAACCCGATGAAAATGCGCATGAAGTGGTTGGTTCCCGGCATATGGATGATGGCAGCGCTGGCCGCCGTTGCGGGAGATTCGCTTTCGATCCGAGGCTCCGACACCTTCGGCGAGGAACTGGGACCCAAGCTGGTTTCCGCCTTCCGGGAACAAAACCCGGACGCGGCCGTCGAGCTGGAGAGCCTGGGCTCGGTTTCGGGCATCGCGGCCCTGCTGGATGAAATCTGCGACATCGCCGCATCCTCGCGCCTGTTCACCGACGACGAGCAGCGCCTGGCCAGGTCCCGAGGCATCGAACTCAAATCCGCGATCGCGGGCTACTACGGCGTGGCCGTGGTCGTGAACGCCGCCAACCCGCTGAAGAACCTCTCCGATCAAGCCATCTTGGACATCTTCGCGGGCAAGACGACGAACTGGCAGCAGGTCGGAGGGGCCGATCGCCCCATCGCGGTACTGATCCGCGACGCCTCCGGCGGCACCCATCTGGGGTTCCGGACCTTGGCGATGGACAAGCATCCCTACGCCGCTTCCGCGCGCCCGTTTGCCTCCTACACGGCGTTGGCCGAAGCCGTCGCCGCCGAACCCGACGCCATCGGCTACGTCGGCATGAATTTGGTTTCGAACCCCGGCCTCCATCCCGTTTCGATCAACGGCATCCTGCCTCGCGACGTCACCGTCCACGAAGGCGTCTATCCCTACGTGGAACCTATTTTGCTCTATACGCGCGCCAAATCCCCCAACCCGGCGGCGGAGCGCTTCGTCCAATTCGTCCGTTCCAACGCGGGACAGGACATCGTGAAATCCATTGGGTTCGTGTCCGCCGACCGAGGCCCCATCGGTGCGCGCAAACTGTTTTTCATGGCCTTCCAGATCCTGGGCGGACTGGCGCTGTTCATCTTCGGCATGAACATCATGTCGGACGGCCTGCGCGAAGCCGCCGGCCAGAAGCTCCGCAGCCTCCTCTCCGTCATGACCACCCGCAAGCTGACCGGGCTCGCGCTCGGGACCCTCATCGCTACCCTCGTCCACAGCAGCGCCACCACCGTCATGGTCGTCGGGTTCATCAACGCCGGACTGATGACTCTCGCCCAAAGCATCCCGGTCATCCTGGGCGCCAACATCGGCACCACCCTCTCCATGCAGGCGATTTCCTTCAAGCTCGGCGACTACGCCCTTTTCGCCGTCACCTTCGGCTTCATCATGAGCATGGTCGCCAAGAATCCGAAGGCCAAGAAAATCGGATTGTCCATCATGGGCTTCGGCCTGCTGTTCCTCGGCATGAACCTGATGAGCGACGCCATCAAGCCCTACCGCGACCTGCTCCGGCCCATCATGGCCAGCATCAGCGGCGAGACCACGCGCGGCCTGGTGCTTGGCATCCTCATGGCCACGGTGTTGACCTCGATCATCCAAAGCAGCGGCGCCACCATCGGCATGGCTTTCGCGCTCGTGCAGGCGGGCGTGCTCACGAGCGTCGAACAGACCATGCCGATCATCCTCGGCGCCCACATCGGCACCTGCGCTACCGCCCTGCTGGGCAGCATCGGCACCAGCATGAGCGCCAAGCGCTCCGCCTACGCCCACCTGATCTTCAATATCTTCAACGTCACCATGGCCTCCCTGCTGAAGGGCCCGCTGGTCGCTTTTCTGGTCTGGATGTCGCCCGACAACGTCCTGCGGCAATCCGCCAACCTGCATACCACGGTCATGGTGGTGTTCGCCTTCCTCGTCCTCCCCTTTTCCTCCCTCTACGCCAAACTGATCAACCGCCTCTTCCGCAGCCGGAAGCCCGAGCCCGAGCCCAGCTATCTCGACGACAAACTCCTGGAATTCCCCGAGCAGGCCATCTGCGCCAGCATCCACGAGCTCCAGCGCGTCGCCAAGATCTGCGCCAAGAACCTGCGCCTCGCCGGCCAGACCATCCTCTTCGCCCAGACGCCGCAGGACATCCACGCCCTCAAGCTCAACGAACAGGTCGTGAACGACGTCAAGCTCGCCATGAAGGAATACCTGTCCAGCCTCACCCGCCGCTATCTCTCCAAGCGCCAGGCCATCCTCATCCAGCACGTCGACCGCTGCATGTCCGATCTCGAGCGCATCGGCGACCACGTCGAAACGATCTGCAACCTGTCCCTGCGGCGCCAGAAAGTGCCCGAAGCCATCGTCGACAAGGAATCCTTCGACACGGCCTTCCGGCTCTACGAGAACGCCCTCCACATCTTCAAGCTCGTCATCGACTCGCTGGATCCGGACCGCGAAAACATCCAGGAGATCGCCCAGCAGATCCTGCAGGCCCGCGACGACTACATGCAGGCCAGCATGGGCACGCGCGCCATGTTCACCGACAAGGTCGCGCAGCGCTCCATCACCCCCATCGCCGGCATCTTCTTCAGCGAGTACATCGCCGCGCTCGACCGCATCGTCAAGCACTCCAAGAGCATCGCCCTCGCCGAGAAGCAACCCCAGTTCTGGATCAAGCATTCCAAGCTCGGCAAGCACGTCGACATGGCGCCCGAGCCCTCCATCCAGCCGTTCGTCGACCCCAAGGATTATCTCGCCCGCCTCCAGGCCGAAGACTACCTCTAGCGGCCGCCGGCCCCGCGGCGGAAAGCGGGGGTTGACGTTTCCGCTTCCCTTCCGGAGAATGGTCGCGATGACTCCCGGAGGTGGCCCATGGATGGAAACGCGCTGTTCTTTTTGATCTTCGCCGTGCTCGGCGGCCTGGCCCTGTTCATTCTGGGCATGGGCATCATGTCGGACGGCCTGCGCGTCGCGGCCGGCCCCAGCTTGCGGACGCTGCTGTCGAAAGCGACGGCCAACCGGTTCGCGGGCCTGGCCTTGGGCACCTTGCTCGGATTCCTCGTCCACTCCTCCGCGGCTTCCGTCATGCTCGTCGGGTTCCTCAATGCCGGCCTCATGAGCCTGGCGCAGGCCGTCGCCCCGATGCTCGGCACCAACCTGGGCACCTCGCTGTCCATGCAGCTCGTATCCTTCCGCCTGACCGACTACTGCTATATCGGCATCGTCGCGGGCCTCGTCTTCCAGATGGCCGTGCCCAGCCCGCGCGCCAAATCCATCGGCCGCGCCCTGGTCGGCTTCGGCCTGCTGTTCCTCGGGATGAAGACCATGAGCGAGGCCATCGCCCCGCACCGCGACCTGCTCCGGCATTATCTGGTCGCCATCGACGGCCAGACCCTCTCCGGCCGCCTGCTGGGCGTGGGGCTCGCCTTCGCACTGACCGCCGTCATCCAGAGCAGCGGCGCCACCATTGGCATGGCCTTCGCGCTGGCCGACGCCGGCGTCTTCGATTCCCTGTGGCAGACCTATCCCGTCGTCGTCGGCGCCCAGATCGGCACCTGCGCCACGGCGCTGCTGGGATCCATCGGCACCGGCATCGATTCGCGCCGCGCGGCGGCCGGCAACCTGCTCACCAACGTCGTCAACGCCGGCTTTTCCGTCGCGCTGGCGCCCTTGTGGATCCCCCTGTTCGCGCGCACGTCGCCGGACCTCGTGCGGCAGACCGCCAACACGCACACGCTCCTCATGCTCCAGAACTGCTGCGTATTCCTGCCCATCGTGCCGTTGTACGCCCGCCTGCTGCGCAAGCTCGTGCCCTCCCGCCTGCCGCCGCCCGAGCCCTCGCATCTCCAGCCCGGCTTGCTGGAATTTCCCGAGCAGGCCATCGCCGCCAGCCTCCGCGAACTGCGCCGCGTGGCCAAACTCTGCCTGCAAAGCCTGCGGCTCGCCGGCCAAACCATTCTGTTCGCCCATTCCACCAAGGACGTCCAGGACATCCGGCTCAACGAACAGGCCGTCAACGAAATCAAACTGGCCATGAAGGACTACCTCGCCGGCCTGGCCCACCGCCGCCTGTCCAAACGCCAGGCCATCCTCGCGCAGCACATCGACCGCTGCATGAGCGATCTCGAGCGCATCGGCGACCACGTCGAAGCCCTCTGCCATCTCTCCTTGCGCCGGAAACGAGTTCCCGAAGCCATCGTGGACGCCGAGACGTTCGGCCGGTTTTTCGCGCTCTTTGAAGACACCCTCCGCATCCTCCGCCAGGTCGCCGGCTCGTTCGACCCCGAGCGGGAAGACGTCGCCGAAATCGCCGGCCAGATCCTGCAGGCCCGCGCCGCCCACGTGCAGGCCAGCCAGACCGTCCGCGCCGCGTTCAACGACAAGGTGTCCCGGCGCGAACTCACTCCCGTCGCCGGCATGTTTTTCAGCGAATACCTTTCCGCCCTCGACCGCATCGTCCGGCATTGCCGGAACATCGCCCTCTCCGAACAGCAGCCGCAGTTCTGGATCAAGCGCTCCAAGCTCGAAAGGCAAATGGAATTGGCGCCCGAACCGACGCCGCCCCCGCTCGTCGATCCCCGGGATTTCCTGGAACGCCTGCGCCACGCGGAATCCGACGATCCGGAATGACTTGCTTTCCGGGGCCCGGCGGATGCATATTTAAAGGTTTGTCGCCGGCATCGACGTCCGGCGGCGAGGAGTCGTCAGCGTGAATCCATCCGAAATCGCCATGCTCGTTTTCCAGGTCCTGGGCGGCCTGAGCATCTTCATCTATGGAATGAACGTCATGACCGGCAGCCTCCGCACCGCCGCCGGCAGCTCTTTGCGCAACATCCTTGCCCGCGCCACCCGCAGCCCCATCCACGGTGTCGTACTCGGCACCGGCGTCGGCTTTCTGACCCACTCCGGTCCCGCCGTCGCCATGCTCGCCGGTTTCATCAACGCCGGCATCATGACCCTTGGGCAAACCATCGCCCCCATTTTCGGCGCCAACATCGGCACGTCGCTGTCCATGCAGCTTTTCTCCTTCCACATCGCCGACTACTGCTGGGCTGCCATCGGCATCGGCTTCCTCCTCGACGCCCTCATCCCCTCCGAACGCTGGCGCAAGCTCGGTGGCGCCGTCATCGGCTTCGGTCTTCTTTTCCTCGGGATGAACACCATTTCCTCCGGCATTGCCCCCCACAAGGACGTCCTCGCTCCGTTTCTCGCCCACATCCGCGGCGACGTCTGGACCTATCGCCTCCTGGGCGTCGCAATCTCCGCCCTCCTCACCGCGTTGATCACCTCCTCCGGCGCGATGATCGGTCTCTGCTTCGCCCTGATCACGGCAGGTGTAATCACTCGCTTCGACCAGGTCGCCGTTGTCGTCCTCGGCGCGCGCATCGGCTGCTGCATCGTCCCCATCATGGCGGCCATTCCCCTGCGCATCGGTGCCTGGCGCGCCGCCATCGCCCATGTTCAGTTCAACACCCTCAGCGTCCTGCTCACGCTTCTCGCCTGGCCTCTGTTCGTCTGGGTCAGCGAAGCCTCTGCCCCGGGCGATTTGATCCGGCAGACCGCCAACTTCCACACCTTCTTTGTGCTTGCCGGTACAATCGTATTTTTGCCCTTCACCGCCCTCTTCACCCGCCTCGTCCGGTTCCTCACCCCCTCTAATGAACCCATCCCCGCCCCCTCCTTCCTCGACGACAAACTGCTGGCCAAGCCCGAGCAGGCCCTCGCCGCCGTCATCCGCGAGCTCCGCCGCATGGCCGAAGTCTGCGTGGACAGCATGATGATCAACGGCGAACTCATCCTGGCCCCCAACCGCAAGAACTTCCGGAAACTCCTGTCGAACGAGGAGATCATCAACGAAGTGCGCCAGTCCATGGGCGACTACCTCAACCACCTCACCCGCCACTACCTCTCCCGCCGCCAAACCCTCTTCCTCCAACACCTCGACCGCTGCATGAAGGACATCGAGCGCATCGGAGACCATCTCACCCACATTGGCGACACCTCCGTCGAGCGCTTCAAGATCCCCGACGCCATCGTCCCCGAGGACATCTTCCGAACCTGGTTCACGCTTTTCTGCTCCGCCAAGCACGTCGTGAACCTCATGGCCCGATCCTTCGATCCCGACAGCAACGCCTTCCAGAACACGGCCCTCGAGATCCTCCGCGCCCGCGACGCCTACATGATCCAATCCATGGACGCCAAGGCCGAGTTCGCCGGCGCCGCCCGCGACAAGCGCATCACCCCCGTCGGCGGCTATTATCTCTCCCGCTACATCGAAGATCTCGACCGCCTCGTCCGCCGCGCCAAGTCCATCGCCTTCGCCGAGCGCCAGCCCGATTTCCGGGTCAAGCAGGCCAAGTTCGAAAAGGACGTCCAGGAAGCCCTCGCCTATGCCCCGCAGACGCGCGTCGAACCGCGCGAATACCTCGATCTGCTGCGCAAGGATTCCCCCTTCGACGACGGCGACCTGCCCGACGAGTCCCATCCCGACATCCCCGCCGAGTCGCCGCACCAGGCCCCGCCCGACGAACACCCGCAGGCTTGAACCCGGCTCGGCAGGGACGCCTCGCCCTACCGAAAGCCATTCGGACTCGCCGCTCCCGGGTAGGGCGAACCCTCCGGGTGAGCCGCGTCCGTTGAACCGATCAGGATCAATGCCCTTGGCTTTACTGTAGCCGGTCCCGGTGGGGCCGGCTCCTGATTCGACAGCTCCGGCCCCAGCGGGGCCGGCTACAACGGATCCGAATTGACCTAATCCTGCAGCATCCGCCGCAGCGCCTCGGCTGCCAGCTGCGGGTTGGCTTTGCCGCGGGACAGCTTCATGACCTGCCCCACCAGGAACATCAGCGCCGCTTCCTTGCCCCCGCGAAACTCCGCGGCCACCTTCTCGTTCGCCGCGATCGCCTGCTCCGCGAAACCGTCGATCGCCCCCGTGTCGCTGACCTGCGCCAGCCCCTTCTCCTTCACGATCGCCGCCGGATCCCCGCCGTTTTCGAACAGCACCTGGAACACTTCCTTCGCCGCCGGCATGTTGATCGTCTTGGCTTCCACCAGCGCGATCAGCGCCGCCAGCGCGTCGGGCGTGACCTTCGCGTCCGCGATGCCCTGGTCCTTTTCGCCCAGCGCCCGCAGCAGCTCGCCCATCACCCAGTTTGAAACGGCCTTGAAATTGACCGATTTCTTCGCCGCCGCCTCGAAATACTCCGCGATGGCCGGGTCTGCCGTCAGCACGCCCGCATCGTATTCCGGCAGGCCGTACGCCGCGACAAACCGCGCCCGCTTCGCCGCCGGCAACTCCGGCAGCTCCGCGCGCCACGCCTCCACCGTCGCCGCGTCCAGCACCACGGGCGGCAGGTCCGGCTCCGGGAAATATCGATAGTCGTGCGCGTATTCCTTCGACCGCATCGGGAGCGTGAGCCCCGCCACGTCGTCCCAGCGCCGGGTCTCCTGCACCAGCTTGCCGCCGGCGCGCAGGGTCTCGACCTGGCGCTCCAGCTCGTATTCCAGCGCGCGATGGATGCCCTTGAACGTGTTCATGTTCTTGATTTCGCACTTCACCCCGAGCTTGTCCGTTCCGATCGGACGCACCGACGAATTCACGTCGCAACGCACGTGCCCCATCTCCAGGTTGCAGTCGCTGATGCCCGCGTAGATCAGCATCTCCTTCAGCGCCGTCAAAAACGCGATAGCTTCGTCCGGACTCGACATGTCTGGCTCCGTCACCAGCTCCATCAGCGGCGTTCCGGCGCGGCTGAAGTCGATTTCCGTCGAATTTTCCATGTGCGTGCTCTTCGCCACGTCTTCTTCCTGGTGGATGTGGTTCACGCGGATGGTCTTCTTTTGGCCCCCGACCTCGATCGCCACGGCCCCGCCGAGGCACAGCGGCGACGCCTGCTGCGTGATCTGGTAGTTCTTCGACATGTCCGGATAGAAATAGTTCTTCCGGTCGAACGTGCTCCGCAGCGAAATTTCCGACCCGATCATCAGGCCGACCTTGACCGTCTTGCGGATGGCCTCCCGGTTCATCGTCGGCAGCGCCCCCGGCAGCCCGAGGCAAACCGGGCAGACCGCCGTGTTCGGTTCACCTTCCGTATGCGCCGAGCACGCGCAAAACATCTTGGTGCGCGTCTTCAACTGCACGTGCACTTCCAACCCGATGGAGGGAACATAGTCGCTCATGGCCGGCCTCCCTTCGGATCCGCCGGGTGTTTCAAATGCCAGTCCGTCGCATGCTGGTAGGCCGCGCCGATCTTCAGGATGCGCGATTCTTCGAACGCCGGTCCGACGACATGCAAGCCCACCGGGAGGCCCGCCGCCGTGAATCCGCACGGCACGCTCAGGCCGCAGATCCCCGCCAGATTCACGTTCACGGTGAAAATATCGCCCAGATACATCTGCACCGGATCCGCGCTCTTCTCGCCCACGCGAAACGCCGCCGTCGGCGTCACGGGCCCGAGGATCGCGTCGCATTTCGCGAACGCCCGCTCGAAATCGCCGCGGATCAGAGTCCGCACCTTCTGGGCCCGCAGATAGTACGCGTCGTGGTATCCGCTGCTGAGCACGTACGTGCCCAGGATCACGCGCCGCTTCACTTCCGCACCGAAGCCCCCCGCGCGGGTTTTTTCGTACATCTCCTGCAGATCCGACGATTCGGCGCGGAAGCCGTAGCGCACGCCGTCGTAGCGCGCCAGGTTGGCCGACGCTTCCGCCGGCGCCAGGATGTAGTAGCACGCGATGCCGTACTTCGAGTGCGGCAGGTCCACGTCCACGATCTCCGCTCCCAGCGCGCGGCACTGTTCCACCGCCGCCCGCGTCAGCCGCTCGACCTCCGGATCCAGCCCTTCCACGAAGTATTCCTTCGGTAGGCCCAGCTTCAGGCCCTTCAGGTCTTTCGCGGCGCGCACGTCCGGCAGGCAATCGCCCACCGGCCGGCGCGACGTCGTCGAATCGCGCGGATCCAGGCCCGCGATGACCTGATAGACCGCCGTCGCGTCCTCGACGTTGCGCGCGATCGGCCCCACCTGGTCCAGCGACGATGCAAACGCCGTACAGCCGTAGCGCGACACCCGCCCATAGGTCGGCTTGAAGCCCGTCACGCCGCAGAATGCCGCCGGCTGGCGGATGCTGCCGCCCGTATCCGAGGCCAGCGCCGCCGGCGCGAGGCGCGCGGCCACCGCCGCGGCCGAGCCGCCGCTCGATCCGCCCGGCACCCGTTCCGGATCCCATGGATTCCGCGTCGTGCCGTAGGCGCTCGTCTCCGTGCTGCCGCCCATCGCGAACTCATCCGTGTTGGTGCGCGAAACGAACACGCAGCCCGCTGCGCGCAGGCGCGCGATCACCGTCGCGTCGTACGGCGCGACGTAGTCCTTTAGGACGTTCGACCCCGCCGTGCAGGGTTGCCCCTTCACGTTCAGCAGATCCTTGATCGCGATCGGCACGCCCAGCAGCGGCCGCGCATCCCCGGCCGCCCGCGCCGCATCCGCCGCGCGCGCTTCGGCCAGCGCCGCGGCCCGGCTGAACCACGTCAGCGAATTCAGCGCCGGCTCCAGCTTCTCCGACCGCTCCAGCAACGCCTGGGTCAACGCCTCCGAAGAAACCGATTTCTTCGCCAGCGCATCTGCGGCCGCCAGGAATCCCAGCTCGAACAAGTCCGCGCTCATTCGATCACCTTCGGCACTACGAATTGCCCGTGTCGCGCCAAGGGCGCGTTCGCCAACGCCGCCTCGCGCTCCAGCCCCGCCACGGGCTCGTCCTCGCGCCAGGCGTTCCGGGCCTCCGTCGCGACGTCCGTCGCCGATACCCCCGACACGTCCAAGGCCTTCAGTTCGCCGACAAACGCCAAGATGTCGTCCAACTGCCCTTGCAGTTGGCTCGCCTCTTCGTCCGACAGCGCCATCCGCGCCAGTCCCGCCACGTACCGGACGTCCATCCGGTCCGCGTTTTCCGAAAATTTCATCGCCATGGGTCGTGCACCTTCCGCCCCGTTCCGCGGGACATTCAAGAATGTGTCTTTATCATTCCCGTCCCCGCCCATCAATCCCCAACCATCAGGTTCTATTCCAGTTTTTCAAGGAATGCCGACTCGTCGAGCACGGGAATGCCCAGTTTCCGCGCCTTCTCCAGCTTGCTGCCGGCCTCGGCTCCGGCCACGACGAGATTCGTGGTCTTGCCCACCGTCTCCGCGACGGTGGCACCGCGCTTGCGCAGCTCTTCTTGCGCCTGTTCACGAGTAAACTTTTCGAGCGTCCCCGTTAGTACCACGCGCTTTCCGAAGAAAAAGCCGTCTGGGCTGGCTTCCGCGGCCGCGCGCTCCACGCGGTCGAACCGCACCCCCGCCCGGCGCAGTTTCTCGATCACGGCGCCATTGCGCGGATTCCCGAAAAACTCGTGCACGCTCCGGGCCACGATTTCGCCCACGTCGCGCACCTTCGCCAGCGCGGCCGCATCCGCCGAGATCAAGGCATCCAGCGAACCCAGATCCTGCGCCAGCGACCGCGCCAGGCCCTCGCCTACGTTCGGAATCCCCAGCCCGTGGATCAACCGCCAGAGTTCGTTACCCTTGCTGGCCTCGATGGCCGCGACCAGCTTGCGCGCCAGCACCATCGTCTGCTTCTTGGCGTCCGCCACCCGGTTCGGCCGCCGCAGCTCGATGGCTTCCGGCGTCAGCGAGTAGAGATCCGCCACGTCGCGCACCGCCGGAGGCAAAACCTTTTCTTCCGTCTTGGCGCCGAACAGCCCGTCGTCCGTCTTCTCCGAAACGCTGACTTCCGAGGTCAACGCTTCGACGATGGCTTCTCCGAAGCCGTCGACATTCATCGCCTTGCGCGACACGAAATGTTCGATGCGCCCGCGGATCTGGGCCGGACAGTCCAGATTTTCGCAGCGCCAGGCCGCCGCCGTCGGATCGCGCGCGATCTCGCCGCCGCACGCCGGGCATTTTCCGCCCGCGTGCGCAAACAGATCAAACGGCTTGGTGTTCGCCGGCCGTTTTTCGGCCACCACGGAAACCACGGCTGGAATCACCTCGCCCGCCTTTTCGATGATCACGACGTCGCCGACGCGGATGTCCTTGCGCTTGATTTCGTCTTCATTGTGCAGCGTGGCGCGCGCAATCGTCGAGCCGGCCAATTCCACCGGCTCCAGTTCCGCCACCGGCGTCAACACGCCGGTGCGGCCCACCTGCAGCGTGATGGCCTTGAGGGTCGTCTGCGCCTGTTCGTGCGAATACTTATAGGCCATCGCGAAGCGCGGCGCTTTCGCCGTCGTGCCGAGCTGCCGCCACAAGGCCAGGCGGTTCACCTTCACCACCGCGCCGTCCATCTCGTATTCCAGCTCGCCCTCGCGCCGCTGCAATTCTTCCGCGCGCACGATGACATCCTCGATGCCCCGGCATTCCCACCACAGCTTGGCCGTCGGGAATCCAAGTTTATTCAGCCCCCGCAGCACGTCCGCCTGCGTCTCGAATTCCACGCCGTCGAGCGCCCCGGTCGCATACAGCACCGCCGCCAGCGGCCGCGTGGCCACCACTTTCGGATCGAGCTGCTTCAGCGAGCCGGCCGTCGCGTTGCGCGGATTCGCGAACAAAAGCTCTCCCGCTTTTTCCCGTTCCGCGTTCAGCTTCGCAAACGCCGCTTTGCCCAAATACGCCTCGCCGCGCACTTCCAGCACCGGCGCATCCGTCGGGATTCGCAGCGGGATCGAGCGGATCGTCTTCGCGTTGGCCGTGACGTCGTCGCCGGTCTTGCCGTCGCCGCGGGTAGCGGCCTGCACCAGGATTCCGCGCTCGTAGCGCAAGCTGATGGACACTCCGTCCACCTTCGGCTCGAGCACGTAATCGACCGACTCCACGCCCAACGCCTTGCGGATCCGCGCGTCGAATTCGCGCATTTCCTCGACGCTGTAGGTGTTGTCGAGCGACATCATCGGCACCGCGTGCTTGACTGGGCTAAACCCCTCCAGCGGCACGCCCCCCACCCGCCGCGTCGGCGAATCGGGCGTCGCCAGTTCCGGATGCGCCGCTTCCAGATCTTGCAGTTCGCGCAGCAGCCGGTCGAACTCGCGGTCCGAGATCTCGGGCTGCGCCTCGACGTAATACAGACGGCTGTGCCGCTCCAGCTCCGCGCGCAGGAATTCCGCGCGTTTCCGCGCTTCGGCCAGGCTTTGGACAGGCTGTTCCATCGCCTCCATTTTTATCCCATCCCCCCCGCCCCGTCCAACCCAAACCCAGCCGGAGCAAACTCCAGTCCAAGCCCGCATTGACGCTGAAAAACCAGGCGCGTACGATCCGGCCATGAAGACGTCCACGCTCTGCGGTCTTTTCTTGCTGCTCGGCCTCTGCCGCGCGCCGGCCGCCGACCTGCGCATTCTCATTCCCCTTTACTCCTATCCCTCCTGGTACGCCCCCGCCGCCTACGTTTGGGACGACGTCGCCGCCGCCGGGAGCATCGCGCCGATCACCGCCATCATCAATCCCAACAGCGGCCCCGACGGCGGACCCCCGAACAGCGATTACGAACACGGCCTGGCCGAATTGCGCGCCGCCGGCGTCTCCCTCCTCGGCTACGTCGCCACCGGCTACGGCGCGCGTCCCGCCGCCGAAGTCAAAACCGACATCGACCTCTACGACGCCCATTTCGACGTCGACGGCATTTTCCTCGACGAGGCCGACAACACGACCAACGGCCTCGCCTACTATGCCGACCTCTACGCCTATATCCATTCGCGCTCCAACCTGCACGACGTCGTCATCAATCCCGGCATCGGCACCGCGGAGGAATACGTTTCCGCGCCCGCCTCCGACACCGCCGTCATTTTCGAGGTCGGCGCAGGCTGGACCAACCACGTTCCCGCCGCCTACGTTTCCAACTATCCCCCGCAGCGCTTCTCCGTCCTGCTTTACGACGTCGCCGACGAGCCGGCCATGCGCGCGTCCATAGACCTTGCCGTCCGCCGCAACGTCGGCTACGTCTACGTCACCGACGACGCCGGCGCCAATCCCTGGGACACGCTCCCCGCCTATTGGACCCCGCTCGTAGACTACGTCGCCGCCTGGCGCGACCTCGGCTTTGCCCTCGCCTTCACCAACGGCGTGGAACTCGATCTGCGCACCCTCCCCGGCCACCCCTACCAGATCTTCCATTCCTCCAACCTCCTCGTCGGCGCCTGGCAGGGACTGACCAACGGAATCGCCGCCACGGCGCGCCTTACCCTCCCCGACCCCGGCGCCGCTGCCGCCCACGACCGCTTTTACCGCCTTCAGATCCTTCCCTAAGCCCCCGGCGTTCCTCTGATCCGTCTCAATTCTGAATTGTATCCCCTCCCCCCCCCGGCTATTCTCCTCCCACCATGACAACGACGCCGGCTACCCGCACCGAACACGACACCCTCGGCCCCCGCAGCGTCCCCGCCGACGCCCTCTACGGCGCACAGACCTCGCGTTCCATCGAGAACTTCCGGCTCTCCGGCGCGCCGCTGCCCATCGAGATCGTCCACGGCATGGCGCTGCTCAAGCTGGCCTGCGCCCGCGCCAACGCCAAGCTGGGCCTCCTGCCCGCCGACAAGGAGAAAGCCATTGCCGATGCCTGCCGCGCGGTGCTGTCCGGCGCGCACGACCGCGAATTCCCCATCGACCTGTATCAGGCCGGCTCCGGCACCTCGACGCACATGAATCTCAACGAGGTTCTCGCCAACCTCGCCAACGAAGCGCTCGGCGGGAAGCGCGGCGCGAAGGCGCCCGTGCATCCGAACGACGACGTCAACCTGGGCCAGTCCACCAACAACTGCTTCCCTTCCGGCGCGAAAATCGCCGTCCTCGGCCAGGGCCTCCTCCTGGTCGATTCCCTCGCCGCGCTGGAAAAGGCCTTGCGCGCCAAGGCCGCCGAATTTTCCGGCATCCTCAAGACCGGCCGCACGCACCTGCAGGACGCCGTGCCCGTCACCCTCGGCCAGGAATTCGGCGCCTACGCCCGCGCCGTCGCCCTGGCCGCCGCGCGCATCGGCGAGGCCGCCGCGCGCCTGCGCGAACTCGGCGTCGGCGGCAACGCGGTCGGCACCGGCATCAATACCAAGCCCGCCTTCCGCGCCGAAATCCTGGCGGCCCTCAATGAAGAAACGGGCGGCGAGTTCCGGACGGCGGAAGACGGCATCCACCTGACGCAGTTCATGACCGATTTCGCCCACGTTTCCGCCGCGTTCCGGTCTTGCGCGCTCGACTTGCAGCAGATCGCCAACAACCTACGCCTGCTCGCGTCCGGCCCCCTCACGGGCCTCGGCGAAATCCGCCTGCCCCCCGTCGAACCCGGTTCCAGCATCATGCCCGGCAAGATCAACCCCTCCATCTGCGAGGCCGTCAACATGGTTTGCATGCAAGTGCAAGGCCTCGACCACGCCGTCGCCCTCGCCTGCGGCGCGGGTCAGCTCGAGCTCAACACCCACATGCCGCTCATCGGCGCCAACGCCCTCCAGGCGGCCAAACTCCTGTCCGCCGCCGCGCGGGCCCTCGCCGAGAAGTGCGTCGCCGGCATTTCTGCCGACGAAGATGCCTGCCGGCGCCATCTCGAGCGCAGCGCGGGCTTGCCCACCCTGCTCAATCCGCGCCTGGGCTACGACCGCGTGGCCCAACTCGTCCAGGAAGCCCTCGCCTCGGGCCAGACCCTCCGCGAACTCGTTCTGGCGAAAAAACTGCTCACCGAAGCCGAATACGAGGCGCTGCTCGCCTCCTCCACCGGTCCGAACCTGTGACTTCGGCGCGCGCTCCATTTCCGGGCGCGGACGGACTTCGCCACGGCGCCTTGCATTCCAGCGGCCTGCCCGCGCGCGTGCTCGCCGTTCTGCGCGCGGGCGGGTTCGCGACGCTCGGCGACCTCTGCCAGCCGCTGCCTTCCGGCGAAAAGCTCGACGCCGACGACCGCGCCCTGCTCGCGCGCGTCGCCGCCTATGCCTGCGCCGCCGTCTCGGGCCAACCCCCGCCGCTGAATCTCGTCGAATGGCTTGCCCTGTTCCTCCCTCCGCGCCTGGCCGACGCCGTCCATCTCCACTACGGCCTGGAAGAGCCCGCCGCCGCGCTCGCCCTGCACGAGGCCAAGTTGCGCGACACCGGCTTCAAGCTGGGCATCACCCGCGAACGCGTCCGCCAACTGCTCGGCCTCGCCTTTGAAACCCTGCGCCAGGCCCTGCCGTTGTTCGCCGCCGAACCGTTCTATCGCGCCGCGCTCTCCGCGCTGCATGCCGACGGCGGCGTCCTGGATGCCGCCGCGCTGGGCCGCCGCACCGATCCCGCCTGGGGCGGGGCCTCGCCCGGCGGCGCCTTTCTGCTGCTGACGCATCTCGTCCCGGGACGTCTGACGCTGTATCGCGGATTCTTCAGCGAATTCTCCGCCACCCTGGTCGAGCGCGCGGAAAAAGCCCTCCGCGACCGCCTCGCCGCCGCCGCCGAACTGCAGCCCCTCGCCGAACTCGCCGCCAGCCTTCCCAAATCCGCGCGGCCGCCCGGCGTTCCGTCCGCCGAACCGCTTCTCTGCGCGCTCCTGCGCCACATGCCCGAGACCCTCGCCCTGCGCGATGGGCGCGGCGGCCTGGCCGCGCGCCACGGCGCCCAGTTGCTTCGCGAAGTCCTCGCCGGCGGCGGCGAAACCCCGCTGAAGGCCCTCGTTTCGGCCTTCAACGAGCGTGTCCACCCCGAATGCCGGCGGGGCAGCGGCTATGTCCGCGACGTCCTGCGGTGCGATCCGCGCATCCGCAAAACCAGCCCCGGCCGCTACGCCCTCCCCGAAGGATTCCAGACCGACCTGCCGATCCACCTCTGGAAACCGGCTCATAAATCATGAAAACCGGGCGCGGCGGACGTTGACGAGTCCGGCGAACGCCGCTACTCTGTTGTTAAGAGTAGGTAAAGGAGCCTGTCATGACGAGAGAAACCATCCTGCTGATTGAAGACGAGCACGACATCCGGGAACTGCTGAAGTTCCACCTCGAGCGCGAAAACCTGCTGGTCGAAGCCGTCGAAAACGGCGAAGACGCGCTGCTCTCGCTCAAATCCCACACCCCCTCCATGATCCTGCTCGATCTGATGCTGCCGGGCATCGACGGGCTCGAGGTTTGCCGCCGCCTCAAGGCCCAGCCGGAAACGCGCGACATTCCCATCATCATGCTCACGGCCAAAGACAGCGAAGCCGACATCGTCTCCGGCCTGGAAATGGGTGCCGCCGACTACGTCTGCAAGCCGTTCAGCCCGCGCGTGCTCATGGCGCGCATCCACGCGGTGCTCCGCCGCCCCATGACCGACGCGGCGCCCGAAACCGACGGCCCCGCCATCACCATCGGCCCGCTCACCGTGGATCCCGGCCGCCACAAGGTCGAAATCAAGGGCAAGGAAATCCAGCTGACCTACACCGAATTCCGCATCCTGCGGATGCTGGTCGAAAACCCGGGCCGCGCGTTCTCGCGCCAGCAGATCGTGGACCAAGTGCGCGGCGAGTCCTATTCCGTCACCGAGCGCATCGTGGACGTGCAGATGGTCAGCTTGCGCAAGAAGCTGGGCTCGCTCGGCGACTGGATCGAAACCGTCCGCGGAGTCGGCTACCGGTTCCGGGAAGCCTGAGTCCGTGCCCCGGGCTTTCTCCACGCGTCGCTTCACTTTCGCCTATGCCCTGATCGTGGCCGTGCTGGTCGCGCTGGGCGCGAATCTGGTCAATTTTTTCCACCTGCAGCGACAGGTGCGGATTCAGCACCAGCGCTTCGAATCCCTCCAGCACCTCATGCTCACCGCCTATCGGGGGCTCCCGGCCGACCAATTCGTCCCCTGGCTGGCGCGCGTCGATTTCCAAGCCTGGGAATCGCCCGGCTGGAATCTGGTCTGGCTCCGCCCCGATCAGACCATCCGCTGGTCCGTCCATCCGATGGCTCCGGGCGACCTGCCCGCCAACGTCCAAGCGGCGATCCGCTCGATGGACGACCCTCAGGTCCGATCGGTCCACGATCTGCGCGTCCGGGAAGCCGGACGCGAGCATCTCGTCGAACTCCATCGCCTCTCCCCGAACGATCCGGCGGAGGGGATCCTCCTGCTGCGCACCCCGCGCCCGCGCTTTTTCGCGGATTCCGCCGGTCTCTGGTTCGCCGCTTCGCTGCTGTTCCTCTTCCTGCTGGCCGTATTGATTTTCTTCCAGCAATTGCTGCTCGGCCATATCCGGCGCATTGTCAGGACCTCCGGCATTTCCGGCACGCCGTCTCCTGGACCCGACCAACCCATTGAGACCTGGGCCGAACAGCACGTCACGCTCGCTTCCCGCCGGATCTCCGAAGAACGCGACCACTTCGATGCGCTCTTCGACCTTCTCCAGGACGGCACGCTGGTTCTCGACGCCGACAACCGCATCGTGCGAGCCAACGCCACCGCCAACCGCCTGCTGGGAGATCCCTCTTCGAATCTGGTGGGGCGCGCGCTCTCCGAACTGGCCGACGGCGAAGCCCTCGAAGCCCTGGTCGCCGACATCCGCGCCGCCGGCGCCTTCTGCGCCGCCGAGATCCGGATGCGCGGCGACGTCGTCCTGTGCAGCTCCGCCGGCGTGCCCCTGCATGAGGAAGGCGAAGAATTCGGCCTCCACGTCATGCTCGTCTTGCGCGACATTTCCCGCGTGCGCCAGCTCGAGCGCGCCGGCGAGGAATACGCCACCAACGTTTCCCACGAACTGAAAACCCCCCTGACCCTGATTCTCGGCTATACCGAGACCCTCCTCTCCCACGCCGACATGGAGCCCGAGTTCCGCGACCGGTCCCTCCGGACCATCGAGCACCACGCCAAGCGCATCCTGCGCATCATCGACGACCTCCTCCGGCTCGCCTGGCTCAAAAACGAGCATGACGCCGTCGGCAGCATTCCCCGGGCTCCCGTCCCGGTCGCGACCGTCATCGACGAAACCCTCGCCTTCTGCCGCGAATGGGCGCGGAACGCCGGCATCGCCATCGAGACCCACATCCCCGACGGTCTCGTTTGGAGCCTGAATGCCGGCCTGATGGAAGAAGCCCTCGCCAACCTCGTCAAAAACGCCATTCTCTACGCGCTCGTCGGTCCCGTCGAGATCCGCGCCCGCGTCCTCGACAACGGAAACCTCGAACTCGCCGTCGTCGACCGCGGCCCCGGCCTCAAGCCCGAAGACGCCAACCGCATCTTCGACCGCTTCTACCGCGCCGACAAGGGCCGTTCGCGCGCCTCCGGCGGCAGCGGCCTCGGCCTGCCCATCGTCCAGCAGATCGTCGAAGCCCACCGCGGCGACGCGCGCGTCGAGACCGCCCCCGGCGAAGGCTGCACCTTCATCCTCGAAATCCCGCCCGCCTGAGCCACCCCCCCCCGTTCGGGGACTCGCGGCTCGTCTCCGGATCCTCCGTTTTTCCACGCTACGTAAAAATTTTCCACACTGTGGAAAACATTTTTCCACAGTACGTAAAACGTTGAGCCGCGAGTCCCCGCCTCAAGGGGCGGGATCGGAATAGACGGCGCGGGCGGGCCGCGCCGGCAAGGCGCGGCCGGCCTTCATGGCGTGCGCGAGGTCGGCGGCCGCATCCGGATCATACCACCAATAGGCGTGCGCGGAGCGTTCGTCGCCGTGCTTGCCGAGCGGGGCCTCGGGCAGGCCGAACTTGTTCCACCACAGCAGGCGCGTGCCGAGCTTGTTCCACAGCAGCACGTAGGGGACGTCTTGCGCCAGGATCGCGTCGATTTTCCTCACGACGTCGTGGCGCTTCTGCACGTCGAATTCCGTGCGCTGCGCATCGATGAGCGCATCGACTTCCGGATTCTTGTAGCCGGCGACGTTTTGGCCCGAGGGGCGATCGGCTTCCTTCGAGGCCCACATGCTTTCGGGATTCTTGAAGAGCCCGGCGCTCCACGACGCCCAGGTCAGGTCGAAGTTGTAGGCGTCCATGTCCTTCGCCCAGGCGGCCCAGTCCTTCTTGTCCACGATCAGCTCGATGCCGACGTCTTTCAGGTCCTCCTGGAAAATGGCGGTGAACTTGTCGTCGGTGGCGCCGCGCGAGAGGTAGCGCAGCCGCAGGGGCTGGCCGTCCTTGGCGAGCAGGCCGGTGGCGGGATCGGCTTTCCAGCCGGCTTCCGCCAGCAGCGCGCGGGCCTGATCCTTGTCGAAGGCAATGAGCTCGTTCGCGCAGGGATGCGCGGCGTCGTAGAGATCTTCGAAGTAGGACCGATGCAGGAAATAGGCGTTGTACATCAGCGTCTCGTTCATCTTTTCGCGGTGGTAGAGATGCGCGAGCGCGCGGCGAACGCGCGGATCGTCCAGCGGCGGACGCCGCAGGTTCAGCGCGATGCCCTGGAAGCCGACGGGATTCAGGTTCGCGACTTCCTGCTTCACGATCCAGTTCCGGTCGAACTTTTCGCCGCGGGTCTGGTTGGCCCACACGTGCGCCGTATAGACGGGAAACAAATCGATCTCGCCCTTCTGGAAGGCTTCGAACGCGTTGTCGCGCTCCTCGAAAAACCGGAACCGCAGCACGTCGAAGTTGGCGACCTTTTGGAAGCGCGGCAAATCGCCGGCCCACCAGTTGGTCCGCCGCTCGAGCGAGACCTGGATGCCTTCCTGGATCGCCCCGAGCCGGTACGGGCCGGACACCACGGGAAATTCGAAGTTCTGGAGGTTGAAGTCCTTGCCCGCGAAGGCGTGTTTCGGCAGCACCTGCAGGCCGGCCAGCGTCAGAAGATTTTCCCAGTGCTCTTCCTTCGCGACGAACCGGAGGGTGGACTCGTCGAGCACTTCGGGCGGTTCGAAGCGTTCGAGCCCGATCTTGTGCGGGCCGGTCAGGTTCTTCGGGTCCAGAATCGCCGCAAACGTCCAGCGCACGTCTTCGGCGGTCACCGGCTGGCCGTCGCTCCACTTCGCCAGCGGATTCACGTGGAACGTGAAGGTCTTGCGGTCGTCGCCCAGTGTGCAGCGGTCGGCCAGCATCGGCTCCAGTTCCAGCGTGACGGGGTGCAGCGACATCAGCGGCTCGTAGAACTGGCCGAACAGCTCGGCCGACATCACGTTCTGGTCGAGATAGTAGTTGAAGCTCTTGGGATACGGTCCCAGATAGGCCACCAGCATCCCGCCCTTCTCCGCGAATTCCGAGGCGAGCGGATTCGGCGCCTCCTGCCAGCCCGCGCGCGGGAACACTTCTTCCGCGCGCGCGGCAACCGCCAGCGCCGCGACCAAACCAAGACACGCGATGTTTTTCATGCCGCCATTGTCCCAAGCCGCCGGAAGCTTGGAAAGCCGGAATGCGCGAAACACCTCACCCAAACCACCCGGCACGGGATCGTGCCGGCTCCATACAGCCGCAAAACCAGGCTTGTGGAGCCCCCGACGAGCCCGTCGGGGGAACATCCCGCGCTACGGCTCATCCAGCAGAACGCGGATGACGCCGTACCAACTGCCGGAACCCGTATTGGTGATCACCATGCCCGGCACGCCCCAGCCCAGGTTCGAGACCACGAGCGTACCCGCCTGGTTGGTGATGTCGGTGCAATACTCCAGCTGGTAATATCGCGCCGGGCTCGCCGGGAACGAGAACTGCTCCAGATCGGCGCTCAGCCCCTCCATCTTCAGCACGCTGTTGGACGCCGCCGGGTCGGTGTCGGCGAGGAATTCGTCGTACGTCGTCTGGCCGTCGCCGTCGACGTCCGCGCCTTCGTCGAAATCGGGATCTTCCGGATCCTCTTCCTGGTCTTCCACCCATTGCGTGAATTCGTTGGTGGCGGCCGCCGAGTAGACCTTGACGCTCATCAGCTCCGCGGCGCTGGTGCCGTCCTTGTCCGTCGCGGTGAAGCTGAACACGTTCGTGCCCATTTCGTTCGTGGTCGGGATGAACAGGAAATCGCCCGTATTGGCGTCGACGTCCCACGTGGCCACGTCCACCGCGCTCGTGCAGGCGAAGGTCACCGGGTCGCTGTCCGGCTCTTGGGCCGTCACGACATACTCGAGTTCCCCGCCCACGTAGGTGGTCTGCGCGGGGATCGCGTCCAGCGTGGGCGGCGTGCCGGGTTCCGCGCCTTCCAGCGTGGTCACGCTGGCCGTCGACGAATTCGGGCTGGTCCCGCCGCCGCTCACCGCGCGCGCGCGGAAATAGTAGGTCGCGTTTTCCGTCAGCCCCGTCACGCTCTGGCTCGTGCCGGCCACCGCGCGGTTGGAGTAGCCGGGGACGTAGGCGGGCGTGGCGCCCGCGCTCCAACCCTGCACGACCAGATTCGTGATGCCCACGCCCGCGGTGCCGGTCGCCCCCAGCGTCTGCCAGCGTATCCGGGTCTGCGCATGGCCGAGGTTGGCGGTGTTCGTCAACGTCGGCAACGAATTCATGGAGTTGACCCACGGCGCCACCACGCCCATCACCGTCCAGCTGGTGCCGTCGTTGGTCGAGATCGAAACCGTGATGTTCGAACTGGTTCCCGAGGCGCCGCCGTAGGTCCGCGCCTTCATGTCCATGGTCAGATTGGTAAAGCCCACCGTGGAAAACGCCGGCGAGGTCACCACCGATGACGATTTCAGGAGCTGGGCGTAGGTCGTGCCCGAAATGTCGTAGGCGGTCCAGCCGTCGCTGACGATGGAAGCCACCGTGGCCCCGTTGCTGGCCAAGACCGACTGGACGCTGGATCCACCGCCCGAAAACGTCGCGTTGGTGCCCACGTCGAGCCGGTAGCTCGTCGCGCCGGAGACGGCGTCCCAGGCGGCGGTGAAGTCGGTTTCGTTCGTGGCGCTGGCGCGGAGGTTGCCGGGGGCCTGCACCGGCGCGATGGCGAACGTGGCCGTGAACGGCCCGTTGGTGAGGATGCCGGGCACGCCTGTGCCGGCGACCGTGAACATCACCTTGAGGTTGTACGAGCCGGAGACCAGGCCGGACATCGCATTGATTTCGGCGCCGAAGTTCGCCCAGGTCTGGTTGCCGCCGCCGTCGTCGCTGGTCCAGCCGACGGAACGCGTCGAATAGGTGCCGGGCTCGCCGACGCCGTCTTCCCAAATCTTGTAGTGGAAGGTGGTGCCGGTGACGTCGCCCGAGCCGCTCTTCCAGGTCTTGATCGCGGAGCCCTTGAGGTAGATCTGCGACCGCGTGCCCAGCGCGCGGCCGTTGAAGTTGGAGCCCTGCTCGGTCACGTCCGATCCCAACCCGTCGTACCAGTAGGTCAGGGTCGGCAGGTTCGCGCCGCCGTCGTCGCGCAGGCCGTAGTCGGGAACGACGTCGCTGGCGGCGTAGCCCTTGATGCAGCAATTGGCCGTGGCTTCGAAGTTGGTCAGCTCGGTCCACGTACTGCCGGCGGAACTGTAGTAGCTTTGTCCGGAAGACGCCGAAGCCGCACTGCTGTATCCCGCGTAGGCATATTCGAAAGGCAGCGGATAGTTGTTGCCGGGCGTGGTCAATTTCAGAACGATGGAAAACCGTTGGCCATTGGTCAGGGCGACGGGCGCGCTCAAGTCGATGGTGCAATAGCCCGGGGCCAGGCGCGTGCCGGAATTGCTGACGGCGAGCGTCCCGCTGCGGGGCGAGCCGGCCGTGACGCCCTTGTAGACGTAGATCTGGTAGGCGGTCCCCGTGCTGGCGGCATAGAACCCGACGGCCGACAGCGATTCGTCCGCCTCCGCCGCGAAGAGATTGGCACCCCAGAAGGTGGTGCCCGATCCCGTACCTATGCTGCTCACCCACCCGAGCGGATCGTAAGCATAGACCCGCGCGTAATTGGACGTGGTTTCGGCGTTGTGGAAGGCACAGACCTCGTCCCGAGCGAAAATCGAGTCGTAGTAGGATACGTAGAAATAGCCGCTGTCGCCCCAACTGGTTCCCCAACTGTTGCGCACGATGTAGGCGCCGTTCCCGGCCGGGGCGAAATTGAACTGGCTGGCGGAAAAATCGTCGTTCCACCCCACGATGGCGACCGCGTGGTTGCCGTTGCTGGCGCCCGAGTAATAGTAGCTCTTGTAGGTGGAGTTGTAGTAGGTGTCGTCGTGGTAGTAGTTCACGTACAGCGCGCCGTAATCCAGCAGGGCCTGTTTGATGGCATCGTTGTCCGTGGCGCTCGCCTTGGGCGGGATCAGGTAAACCTGCTGCACGTGTTTGCGCACCGTTTCCGCGCCCGTGCTGCCCCCTTCGTCGGGATATGGATCGTCGCTCTCGTTCACCGGCCCGTCCCAGCGCGTCAGATAGGCCATGGAAACGCTCACATTCCCCCCGTCGTCGAAACCCCAGTCGAACCCATGGAGATTGACCATGTTGTTTTCGGAAAAATCGTTGGTCTCGCCCGGCAGCAGCGCCGACTCCATGGAAGCGCACGTGGCGTGCGCCCAGCACGTGCCGTAGGGATTCTGGTTTTTGATGGCCGTCAACTTGCCCTGCGTCCGCAGATCGAAGGAGGCGTCGAACGCTTTGGGGAGCGCCTTGGGTATCCGAACGGCGGTGCGCAAGTGGGTAAGATCCACCGGTCCGGGACGCCAGCCCAAGGGATGCTCAGACGGGGCCCTCCTCTGGGCCCATGTTTCTGCAGCGGTAGTTTGGAACGCCAGAAACGCGGGATTCAGTGGTGCCGACCGGACTTCCTCTTGCGCTCCGGCGCCCCAAGCGGAACCCGCGCACAACCCCATCAGCCAGAATCCAAGGAATCTTTTCATGATGCCGCTCCGCAGGAGGATACTTGATTCTTTGGATAGAGTAGGCTCCCGGACCATCCGGCGCAACCCTGCACGAGAAGAAAGTCTCCGGTTCTTTTCCGCCGCATAAAAAAGGCCGGGCCTTTCGGCCCGGCCTGCTTTAATGCCCTCTAGGGCTTCACGATGCGATAATACCGCTGCCCATCGGTCGGATCGGCATCTTCCAAGGTGACGGTCGCGGTGGTGGCTTCGGTCGTCGCCGCCGACAGCCAAGCCGGAGGCTGCGCCAGCAGATTGGTCGTGTATTCCAGCTGATACGTCACGCCGATCGTCGCCGGGATCTGCACCGACATGCTCGTGGCGCCGCCGCCCGGCCCGTGGCCGATGACGATCGGTTGGGGATCGGGCGTGGAACTGGCGGACGTCACCACGCTCGTGGTTCCAGAGAACGGACTGTTGGACGAAACGTTGTAGGCCTTGACGCGATAGTAGTAGGTCACGCCTTCCGTCAGGCCCGTCACCGCGCAGGTCGTGAAGTTGCCCACGTCGCGGTTTTCGTAGCCCGGCACAAAATCATTGTACTGTTCGACGACGCCCACGGTGAAGTCGGGCGTGAACTTGGCAAACGGCGCATCATTGTCGCCCGTCCAGTTTCCGGCGTTCGCCACCCATTGCAGCAGGGTGCCTGGCGAGCCCGACGTGCCGTTGGCGGCGCTGTACTGGTAGTTGTCCGAAGTGCCGCACGAAACGATGGTATAGGTTTCCGTACTCAGGCCTGCCGGAATTCCGGAATTGTTTGCGTTCGTGCTCGCGGCAATCCACGGCGTCGCCATGGCCCAGCCGACGCCGTACAGGAACGTCGGGCTGTTGGTCGGACCTTGATAGGCCAGAATGGTGTCGCCGGCCGCCGACAAATCAAAGCTGCCGGATTTCACGAATCCGTTTTCATTGGCTGATCGGTATGACAACACCGTGCCGGCCGTTATGGCACCGGGCGCCGTGTAGGTGATGGTGCCTTCCGTGGTGCGCCAGACGCCATTGCTCCAGCCGTTGTCCGTGAAAGAAATGACGGTGCCCGCATCCAAATCCACCAGGGGGACCGCGTCGAAACCCTCCTGCATGGTGAGATTCGTATCCGTATTGACCGTCACGATCACCAGATCGCCCGCCGCCAACGTCGCGGTGCGCTTGCCCATGGTGTGCCGGAACGCGCTGTTGGTGGCGACGTCCAGCCGATAGCCGGTGGCATTGGCGGCGGCCAGCCAGTTGGCGTTGAACTGGGTGGCCTGCACGCCGGAAGCGGCCTGGACGACGGGCGCGGACAGATCCATGTTCGCGGCAACGGTCACGCTGACCGTCTGCGTCGCCACACCCGCCACGTTGCTGGCGGTGAAGGTGAAGGTCCGGTCGCCGAGATCCGCTTCCGGCGGCGTGTAGCTCAACTGGCCCGTGCCCGCCGTGAACGCGTAGCCCGCCGAAGCCGTCGTGCCCTGCAGCGCCAAGGTCGGCGCCGGATTGCCCGTGGCGCTGACCGTGAACGACGAGGCTTTGCCCACCGTCGCGCCCTGCCCGCCGAGAGCGTTGAACGCCGGAGCCGAAGTCGTCGCGCCGCCGCCGCCGAAAGTATGGCTGCCTAGATAGGCGACGGTGTCCTGCGAAAAGGTGTCCCACTCGGTCGCCAACGTCGCGAATCCGCTGGCTGGATTCTCGGTGATGCCGCCGGTCACCGTCGACTTGCGGACCAGCGTCTGGTTCAACGTGGACAAAGCGCCGGCCGTCCAGGCCGTGCCCGGATCTTCCCCGATGCGGCCGACGATATCGACGTAGGCCGCCGAAGAAATCTTGTAAAGCGCGATTGCGTCATCGCCGTTGAAATTCACGGCGGTATTCGCATCGCAGGAATAGTTCGACGCGGAAGTATTCCGATAGACGTTCACCGCGCCATTGGCCAGCGTGCCGGACAGCGTCACGCTGGGGTTGGCCACGTTGGTGCCGTTGCCATACAACTGAAGCTTGTAATCCGACAAATCCACGCTGGCGCCAGTACCGTTGAAAATTTCGATGTATTTCTCGCTGCCCGAGCCCTCGATGTATTCCGAGATGAACAAGTCCGCCGCCGTGCTGCCGTCGGTAACCGTGACCTTGACGCCCAGCGTGGTGGTGCCGTCGTCGTCCGTGGCGGAGAACGAGAACTGGTGGACGCCGACCTGAGCCTCGGCGGGGGTCCAGTTGAACGTCGTGGCGACGGAGCCCGTGCCATTGGTGGCCGGGGCGGTCGCGCCGGAAGGCAATCCGGAGGCAGAGAGCGAAACGGCCAGGCCGTCGCCGTCCGTCGCCGTCACGGTGAAGCTGAGCGGCACGTCGAACGCCGCGGTCTTGTTCGTGCCGGCGGGATTCAGCTCGATCGTCGGCGGCTGGTCGGCCACGGGGCCGTCGCCGGCGATGCCGGCGACGATGCTCTTCAGCACGTTGGTGTTGTAGGCCTGCGCATCCGTCGCGTAGCTCGTGCCGTCGTCGGGATCGATTTCGCCGGGATAGCCGATCGCGATGTCCTTGGCGTAGTTCCACAGCTCGTAGAAGGTGGCGTAGCCGTCCTGGTTGCCGTAGGTCGCGTTGTCGCAGGTGCCGTTGGTCCAGCCGGCGATCGCCGCCGTGGTGAACGCGCCGCCGTCCGTGTCGTCCCACGAATACTGGTCGTAGTTCGCCGCCGTCACCCAGCCGATTTCGCTGGCGGAAATCAGTTTGTCCACGCCCTTCACGCCCCGGGCGATCTTCGCCGCGCGATCCGCCTTCATGATCTCCGTCACGCTCGCGGCCAGATCCCACGTGCCCGGCGTTGCAGCAGCCTGGACGCGCGTGCCGACAGCCCGCGACTGGAACAGCCCGCCCGAATGGCAGGCATCGACCATGACGACGACCTTCACGCCGGTCGCGAACCGCGCCAAATCCTGCGCCAGCAGCGTGTCGCTGTAGTCCGCGTCGTAGGCGCACAGGTAGACGCTCTTGGTGTAGTTCGTGTAGTTGTCCGAAGCGTTGTTGCCGCCGTGGCTGGAATGGAAATACAGGAAGGTATCGCCGGAGACCGCCGTCGCCGCGTAGTTCGAAATGGCCTGGCGGATGCGCGTCCGCGTGCCCAGCGCGTTCGTCAGGACCTGCGAGTTCCCCGCCGTCCAACTGCCGCGCTGCGTCGCGTTCGTATACACGTGCATCGCATCCGGCACGCAGCCGTCCAGCCAGCTCGACGAGTCAACGTAGCTGCTGTTATACTGATTCAGACCGGCGAACACGCCGTAGTTCGCCGCCGAGGCGATTCCGGCCATCGCCCAAAACGCCGTTAATCCAATCTTCAGGATATTCCTCATCGCTTCTCTCCGCAGGGTGGGTGCACGGTTCCGTTATCGGAGTAAACTACGCCAGCCCCCAGCCGAAACAAAGCGAAAAACAACCGGAAAAATGAAACGGTTTATCTGTTCGGCGCCGTATTCATCGCTACTTCATGCCGGGAGGCGAACCGCCTGGATTCGTGCCCCGAAAACTACCGCTTGCTCGGACGCCCCTTGACCCATGCCCGAAGGTCGGCCACTTCGTTTTTCCACTTTTTCGCGTCGGCCCGCACGGCGACAAAGGCCCCGAACAAATCCAGGAAGATCTCGCGCCACTGCTCCAGAAAGATCATCCGCTCCTGGAACCGACTGATGGCATCCATCTGCCCTTCGCCTTGGGGCAATTTCAGGCCGCGGATCAAGAACTGGTCCGCCTCGAACCCGAAAGCCCACAGGTTTTGCTCGTCCA
Source organism: uncultured Verrucomicrobiota bacterium (assembly GCA_964510645.1). Lineage (GTDB taxonomy): Bacteria > Verrucomicrobiota > Kiritimatiellia > CAIQIC01 > Lenti-01 > Lenti-01. Next base: position 35,232 of record CAZECJ010000018.1, read on the forward strand.
GCGCGAAGGTGATTTTCGCTTCTTTGAGTTTTTTGCCGCCCAGCAAGCAAGTTTTCGCCTCGATGCTGTTTTCCGGCGCCCCTTTTTTCAGCACCGCCGCATGCGCGCCGTTGCCTTCGTGCGTGAACGTCAATGGTCCCTCCACCAGCACGCCCAGATCCCGCCCGTCCGCGAGCGCCACTTTGCCGTTCTGCGTTTCCGCCTTGAACCACAGCCAGGTCAGGAACTCGCGGCCCGGCGCCGCTTCCATCGCTTCGTTCTCCATCTCCGGCGAAAAATTTGTGCCCGGCAGATCCCGCAAATCCGTCTTTTTCAGCGTTTCACCCAGCGTTTCCGGCGTCGAGGGCGAGCCGGAAAAACCCAGCGTCGAGGCCAGCGCGGCGGAAAACACGTCCAACGGCGAGGTCGCCAGCGCCGTGACGTAGAGATGGGCGGCGCCCGGCAGATAGACGAACGGGATCGCCCGCAGTTGCGGCGGCATGTTCGGCAGCAGGCGTTCCGTCACCGACTGGCGGATTTCGGCGCGCTGCTTGGCCTTGAGGTAGGCCTTGCCTTCCGCCGCCATCGTCGCCAGCTCTTCCATCCGGCACTCCGCCTTCAGCAGCGCCGCCGGCACCTTGCGCTCCGCCTGCCGCAACGCCAATCTCACCCAGCCCGCATGCATCGCCGAATCCTCGGTGATCTTGGAATCCAGCAGATGCCGGCCCGTCACCCAGCCCCGTTGTTCCCCCGCCCCAACCGCATCCAGCGGACCGGCCCGGTGCGCCGCGAATTTCTCCGCGAAATTCTTCGGAAACGCCCGCGGCAACTCCATCATCCGGAAACTCACCGATCCACTTTCAAACGGCATGGCCCGCTCTCCTTGAAAAATGCTTCCGCCCTGTATGCCACCCCCTTCCCCCCTTGGCAAGGAGTTTGCAGCCATACCATCTTCATTCAAATGCATAATATGCATTATGTGTTAAATAGTTATAATTATGAATGATATAACACATTGTATGTAATGATATTATATCTGTTATCAGATATATAATATATTGTGCATAGTTAATTAAGTATGCACAGGATTTACGGAGTTGAGCGCCAGCCACATCGCGAGCCCCCGTCTCGCCACTACCGATGGAGTCCCTTCAGCCACTCTTGTAGATACGCGCAAGCGGCCGCGAGGTTGGCCCATGCCGCGGGAGTCGGCGGCTCGTTCGGCGCCCATTCGTAGCCGCGGATGGCCAGCATCCAGGCCGGAGGACGCGCGTCGTAGAGTTCGTCCGCCAGCGCCAGCACGCTTTCCGGAGACATCGCGTGGGTGGAAAATGAAATTTCCTTCTGCGGCGCCAGCTTCAGGAACTCGAACGGCGCTTTTCTCTCTTTCGTCGCGTCCACAAACACGACGGCCCGGCAGTCCGCAACGGCCAACGCGTCTTCCGCGTTGAGCTGGTAATTGGAGTCAAAGACGAGCCTGGCCATTCCCGCTGCCTTTGCCCAGATCTCGAGCCGTTCGACGAGCGCAACGCCGAGCCCGTCGTCCTGCCGGCCCGGATTCCCGTAGCCATAGATCAGGATTGGAAAAGATGGAATCTCAATATCCAATATTCAATGTCCAATATCCAATCTTCAAGTGAACAGCCAGACCCCCACGGGCTTGCCCCGTGGGTGAATCAGGTCCGACCGGCGGTTCCAATCTTTCGCCGCCGGTCAATCACCGCGCCCGTTGCATCCACCAGCGTTATTTCCAGGGGCATCTGCCCGTAGGCGTGGGTGGCGCAGCTCAGGCACGGATCGTAGGCGCGGATGGCCACTTCGACCGCGTTCATCATCGGCTCGGTGATTTCCTTCTGACCTGTCATGTAGGTCGTGGCGACGCAATGGACCGCCCGGTTCATCGGCTCGTTGTTGTTCGTGGTGGACACGATCAGGTTGGCCATTTTGATCAGGTCGTCGTCCCCCACGGCGTAATGGTGGAACAGCGTGCCGCGCGGGGCCTCGATGATGCCGACACCTTCCGGTTGGCGCTTGCCGTGCACGACGAGATCGCTGCCAAAGATGTCCGGATCCCGCAGCAGCTCGCGCATTTTCTCCGCGGCGTGGAGCACTTCGATCAACCGCGCCCAGTGCGTGTGCATGCACCTGTCGTTGGGCTTGCCGCCCGTCGCCGCCCGGAACGCCTCGAATTCTTTTTGCGCCAAGGGGGTCGGGATGAAATCGGCGACGTTCAGCCGCGCCAGCGGTCCGACGCGGTACCAGCCCTTATCCGGTCCCAGCTGCTTGAGGTACGGAAACTTCATGTAGCTCCACGACTTCACCTCTTCGCGGAAGTGCCGGAGATAGTCCTGGCCATCCACGTCGTCGAGGATTCGCTTGCCGGCCGCGTCCACGGCGCGCAGCACGCCGTGGTAGAGGTCGAGCGCGCCGTCCTTGCGCACGAGGCACAGGTGGTTCGACGGGAACTTCGAGAACCCGTCGATGAAGTCCTTGTGCTTCCGGTAGTAGTCCTTGAAAAACGCCAGCGCGCCCTGCGACCACGCGACCATCTGGTCGGCGTTCAACAGCCCGCCGTCGCCCTTGAGCAGCCGGTCGCGCTCTTCGACGGTGAGGCTCTTGTTCACGCCGCCGGGAATCGCGCCGGTGCCGTGGATTTTCTTGCCGGCGGTCGCCGCGATGACTTCCTGGCCGTACTTGCGCATCAGGACCGCCTGCGTCGCCAATTCGCGGTTCGCCAGCACCACGCCGATCACGTTGCGCGTCGCGGGGTCTGCGTCGTAGCCAAACAGCAAATCCGGCGAGGCCAGATGGAAGAAGTGCAGCGAATGCGACTGGAAGATCTGGCCGT
>CAZECJ010000019.1:0-37248 GCA_964510645.1 uncultured Verrucomicrobiota bacterium
GTCAGGATGCTGACGAGCATGGCGACGATGGAGAGGAAGGGGGAGAAGCGGAAGACGGACTCGTAGATGAGCAGCTTCGAGGCGAAGCCGTTGAAGGGCGGGACGCCGGCGATGGCGAGCGCGCCGATCATGAAGAACACCATCGTCCAGGGCATGTCGTGGCCGAGGCCGCCGAGTTTGTTGAGGTTGCGGGTGCCGGCGCGGAGGAAGACGGCGCCGGCGGTGAGGAAGAGGAGGCCCTTGTACATCGCGTGGTTGATGATGTGGAACAGGCCGCCGGCCATGGCGGTCTTGCCGTATTTCGCGAGCGCATCGGCATCGCCGAGGACGGCGAGGCCGACGCCGACGCCGAGGAGCATGTAGCCGGTCTGCGAGACGGCGTGGTAGGCCATGAGGCGCTTCACGTCCTTCTGGGGAATGGCCATGGTGACGCCGACGAACATCGAGAGGACGCCGAGGACGATCAGGAACCAGCCGAAGGTGGCCCAGCTGAACTGGATCAGGTGGCCGTAGAGGGTGAAGAGGATGCGGAAGAGGCCGTAGAGGCTGGCCTGGCTGGAGACGACCAGGAAAGCGGTGACGGAGGAGGGCGCGGTGGTGTAGGAGTCCGGCGTCCAGAAGTGCATCGGGACGGCGCCGCACTTCATCGCCAGCGGCACGGCCAGCAGGACGAGCGCGACCTTGTCGAGCGTCGTGAACTGCAGGCGGGAGGCCAGCGTGGCGAGGTTCAGGGCGTTGTACTGGGCGAAAAGGATGCCGATGGCCACCAGCACCGCGAGCGCGCCGATGGTGCTGAGCAGCGCGTACTTCAAGCCCGCTTCGACGGCGACGCCGTTGTCCACGCGGTAGGCCACGAGGGCGGCGCCGGCGAGCGAACTGATTTCGAGGAACACGAAGAAGTTGAACAGGTCGCCGGTGACGACCATGCCGAGAACGCCTGCGCCGAGCAGGAAGAGCATGGCGTAGAAGGTCTCGAGGCCGGACTGGCGCGATTCGGCGGCCAGCGAATAGATCGTGACGCCGAGGAAGGAAAGCGAGGCGATGACGACCATCAGCGCGCTCATGGCGTCGACTTGGAACATGATGCGGATGGGGAACGCCGCGTCCGCCGGCAGGGTTTGCAGCGCGGTGGCGGCGCCGAAGACGTAGAGAACCGTGCCGGTGGCCAGCACTTTCCAGGCCAGCGCGAGGCCGACGGCGGCGGTGGCCAAGGCGCCGAGCAGGACCCAGGCGTTGCGGACCGCGCGGCCCGCGCCGCCGACGATCGGCATGAGGAAGGCCGCGAAAAGGGGAGTGGCGATCAACAGCGCCGGCAAATGCCGCATGACGATAGTGTCCATCCTCAACCTTTGAGCTTCTTGATTTGGAAGGAATCGACGGTGCCGTATTTCCGATAGATCGCCATCGCGAACGACAGCATCATGGCCGACGTGGCCACGCCGATGACGATCGAGGTGAGCGTGAGCGCCTGCACGGTCGGCAGGGCCATCGGGCCGTCGGGGACGTTGGTGAAGATCGGCGCGACGCTGTCCTGGCGGTGGCCGGTGGCGACGAGGAAGAGATTGACGGCCGATTCCGTGATGGACAGGCCCAGCAGGACCTTGATGAGGTTGCGCTTGAAGAGCATCGCGGAAAGGCCGAGCACGACCAGCGCGACCACGGCGACGTAGGGCAGATTCAGCAGGAGGCTCGAAATCATGGTTTCTTCTCCTTGATGCCGGAGAGCATGTAAAAGAGAATGATCGTCAGGCCGCCGAACACCTCGATGCCGACGCCGACGTTCAGCAGGGGCAGGAGGCCGGCGGTGTTGAGGTCGCCGGGGTTGGGGCCGAAGGGGACGGGGTTGCTGAACAGCTTGCCGGAGAACGCCAGCCAGTTGGCCATGAAGGGGCGGCCCTGAAAGAGGCCGCTGAGGCCGGCGAGGAGGAACAACATGAGGCCGACGGCTTCGCAGATCTTCAAGGCCGTTTTGCGGAGGCGGCCCGTGATGTCTTCGTAGCTGTGCGCCGCGAGGAGCAAAGCCGAGCCGGTGGCCATGACGGCGCCGCCTTGGAAGCCGCCGCCGGGGGTCAAGTGGCCGTGGATCACGACGTAGAGGCCGAAGGCGAGGCAGAAGGGATAGAAAACGTCGGCGGTGGCCCGCACGACCTTAGTCATTTTCATATTCTTCTCCCGGATTCATCTTGCGGAACATCATGCCGACGCCGAGAACGGCGGTGAAGAGGACGGTCGCTTCGCCGAGGGTGTCGAACCCGCGGAAGTCGAAGACGATGGAGGTGACGACGTTGTTGGCGCCGGTCTGTTCCTGGGCGTTGCGGATGAAATAGTCGTCCATGTCGGTGACGGCGGGGGAACCGAAGGGCAGGTCGGCGGCGATGTACATCAGCCCGCCGAACAGGACCAAGAGAATGGCGCTGAACAGGGCGATTCGCATTATTCGTTCTCCTCGAAGCGCTTGGTGCCGCGGACGGCGATGATGAAGATGGCGGTGGTCAGGCCCGCGCCGATGCCGGCTTCGGCGATGGCGACGTCGGGGGCCTGGAGGATGTAGAACTCCAGGGAGAGCAAGAGGCTGAAGGCCGTGGACGCGATGGCGGCGGCCAGCAGGTCCTTGAAGGCGACGATCAGCGCGGCGGAGACGACCAGTCCCGCCAGGATGAGGGCTTGGAGCAGAAGGAACGGGGTCATGGCTGATTGCCCTCCAATCGATCGACCACCGCATGCACGGGCTTGTGACCGCGGCGGTAGGCGGCGCGGGCGATGGCATGGGCGGCGGTCGCGTTCGTGATGGCCAGCACCACCACCGCGATGATCGTGTGCAGGACCAGGGCCGCATATTGGCCGTCCAAAGTCTGGACATAGCAGGCGGCGCCGTACAGCACGACCGCCAGCGAGGTGAAGATGGAGCCGAAGGTGGTGGCCTTCGTGTCCGCGTGCAGGCGGGTGTAGACGTCGGGGAAGCGGAGGATGCCGACGACGCCCATCGTGTTGAAGAACAGGCCGACGGCGATGGCCGCCCAGATGAGGATGTCGAGGATCACAGTTCGCCTCCGAGGTATTTGGCGATGTAGAGCGTGCCCACGAAGGAGAGCAGGGCGTAGATGATGGCCACGTCGATGAAGATGATCTGCCGGAAGACCACGCCGAGCACGATCATGGCGGCGACGACGAGGGTGTTGATGGCGTCCAGCGCCACGACGCGGTCGGCGGAGGTCGGGCCTTTGAGGAGTCGGACCATGGACAGCAGCATCAAGGCGACGAGCGCCAACACCGTGAAGATCCAGACGTTCATTCGGCGATCCTCCTGATCCAGGCCGGGCAGTCGAACAGGCCGAAAACCTCGTTTGCCTCCAGGGCTTCGCGCGCCTGGGTTTCTTCCGACACGTTGATCATATGGACGAACAAATCGTTGGTTTTCTCGTCGACGTCCACCGTCAGGGTGCCGGGGGTGAGGGTGATGGAGTTGGCCAGCATGAGGGTGCCCAGGTCCGTCTTCATGCCCGACCGGATGCGCATGATGCCCGGGCGGATGCGGCCGGTGATGACGCGGCAGGCCACGTCCCAGTTGGCCTTGGCCATTTCCAGGAAGAAGGGGCCGACGACGTAGGCGAGGGCCAGAAGCCAGCGGAACGGATTGGGGCCCGCAGGCTGGCGGGCATCGGAAAAATACTTGCGGGCGACGGATCCGACGGCGAGCGCCACCAGGAGGGCGACGAGGAGTTCCTGGGAAGACCAGAAATGCAGGACGGAGCCCGAACCGGCCGTCAGCAGCAGGTAGACCGCGCCTGAAAAGAGTGCTGTTACGATGAAAGAGAGCATAATCTCCTTTAAATGGCCGAAAACCGGGTAAAACCTATCAGTTCAATGTGGCCAATGGCTATAAAAATTCAAAAATTTTATTTTGTTGGACTGCAATGCATTGCGTTTCACGAGAGAGGATAATCTTGTTTCGCGACGCCGATCGGTCCATATTCTTCCCCAATTTTCATGTGGCATTCTCTTCGGAATCCTGTTGAGGGGCCAAAAACGCTTTACAAGGACGGTCGAGAGCCTGCCAAGGTTGGCGGAGCAATGAGGTGGTAGGTCATGATCGAGCATTTGATTCCATGGATGGTGGCTTTTCCGCTGTTGGCGGGCATCGTTCTGTTGTTCATTTCCAGCGACATCCTTCGGCGCAAGGCGGTGTACGCCGCCACGGGCGCGATCATGGCTGGAGCGGTCCTGATGGCCTGGAAGCCCGGCCAGAACACGCTCATACTGGACGGGGCCGCGCACGGCATCGGCCTCGGCATGTTGGCCGTGGAGGCGTTGATCGCTGTATATCTCGCAAGGGTTACGATCAAAGGGAAACATGGGCTGACGACCGGCCTGCTCCTGGCCCAGTTCTTTCTGGTGGCGAATTTCGAATGGCATGAAATAGGCAAGCCGGCGGCCGCCGTTGCGGCTGCTTCCCCTTGGATCCTCTGCGACCAGCTCTCCTTGATCATGGTGCTGGTTGTCGGAATCGTGGGCGGGTTGATCTGCATCTATGCGCCCGGCTATATGACGGAATTCCACCAGCAGCATCCGGAGTTCCGCGATCGCCGCCCCATGTTCTTCGCCGCGTTTTTCATTTTTCTGGGCGCGATGTTCGGCCTCGTCTTCGCCAACAACCTGGTCTGGCTCTACTTCTTCTGGGAAATCACCACCCTCTGTTCCTTCCTGCTGATCGGCTACAAGGAGACGGACGAGTCCAAGACCAACGCCATGCGCGCCCTGACGATGAACCTGATGGGCGGCTTGGGTTTCGCCCTGGCGATCGTTCTGCTGGGCCACCATGGGATCTACAACCTGACGGATCTGCGCGCGCAGGGTCACGCCGCGCAGGCGACCGTCGTCGCCGCCGGGCTGCTCGCGTTCGCGGGCATCACCAAGGCCGCCCAGTTCCCGTTCGCCGGATGGCTGCGCGGCGCGATGGTGGCCCCGACGCCGGTTTCCGCGCTGCTGCATTCCAGCACGATGGTGAAGGCCGGCGTCTACCTGATCCTGCGCCTGTCCCCGAATCTGGAAGAAACCAAGGTGGGCATGATGATCGCCCTGATCGGAGCGATCACCTTCGTCGCCGGTTCGCTCGTCGCCATCTGCACCAGCGACGCCAAGCGAGTGCTGGCCTATTCGACCGTCGCCAACCTCGGTCTGATCGTTCTGTGCGGGGGCATCGGCACGCCCGAGGCCGTCTGGGCCGGATTCCTGCTGATCGTTTTCCACGCGGTGGCCAAGGCGCTGCTTTTCCTCTGCGTCGGGGTGGTCGAAAACAAGACGCACAGCCGAGACGTCGAGGATATGGCCGGCCTGGTCATCCGCATGCCCCGGATTTCGATCATGATCCAGCTCGGCATCGCCGGCATGTTTCTCGCGCCCTTCGGCATGCTGATCAGCAAGTGGGCGGTCCTCAAGGCCGTCGTCGACGCGCATCCGATGCTTTCGCTGTTCGTCGTCTTCGGCAGCTCCGCGACGCTGTTCTTCTGGGTCAAATGGCTGGGCAAGCTGTTGCAGATCACCGGCTCGATGGAGAAGAAAGAAAAGGACATCGGCCGCGGCACGTGGGTGGCGCTGGCCACCTTGGGGGGGCTGGTCGTCCTGACGTGCATGGGCTTCCCGCTGCTCTCCAATCTGATGATCGAGCCCTATATCGGCGGCGGCTTCACGGCGGCGGACAGCGTGTTGGGCACCAGCAACTTGATCGGCATGGGCCTGATGCTGGGCATGGTGGCGATGTTCCCGCTGAGCTTCTTCAACTACGGCCGCAAGGTGCGGGTGGCCGACGCCTATCTCGGCGGCGCCAACGTCGATGCGGCCGACGGCCAGGCCCGCTTCCAAGGCTCGGCGGGCACCATCCGCGACATGGCGATGCGCAACTACTACGTCGGCCAGTTGCTGGGGGAGGAACGGGTCTTCCGGATCGGCTTCTGGGTCGCCACGGCGATGCTGGCGCTTCTCGCCGCCGTTTTCCTGCTGCCGGTCGGCTTGGCGGAGGGGATGGTCGCGGCTGTCCAGCCCCTCGCCATTTCGCGCAGCGAATTCCTGATTCGCCTCGTCGCCTATCTGGTGCTGGCGCCGATGGTCGGCGGCCTGCTGGCCGGCCTCGACCGCAAGATCACGGCCCGCATGCAGGGGCGCCGGGGACCGCCGATCCGCCAGCCCTTCTACGACGTGCTGAAGCTGTGGGGCAAGGAAGACCTCGTGGTCCGGCGCTCGCAGAGCTTCTACGTCGTGTTCTTTTTCCTCTTCGCCGTTTTCGCCGGCGGGCTGTTCTTCTGCGATTCCGACCTGCTGCTGACGATCTTCTCGCTGACGCTGGCCGGCATTTTCTTCATCCTCGCGGCCTACAAGGCGAGCTCGCCCTACAGCTTCATCGGCGCCGAGCGCGAGCTGCTCCAGATGGTCGCCTACGAACCGATGCTGCTGATGGCCGCCGTGGGCATGTACATGACCTCGGGCAGCTTCCACGTCGACGACATCTTCGCCCATCCCGCCAACCCGCTCAAGCTGCTGCCGATCTTCCTCGGTTTCCTCTACGTTCTGGAATTCAAGTTCCGGAAATCGCCGTTCGACCTGTCCACCTCGCACCACGCGCACCAGGAGCTGGTCAAAGGCATCACCACCGAATTCTCCGGCAAGATGCTGGCGCTGATCGAGATCGCCCACTGGTACGAGAACGTGCTCCTGTTCGCGTGGGTGGGGCTGTTCTTCGCCTTCAACCTGTGGGCGGGCCTCGTCGCCATGCTGCTGGTCTATTTCCTCATGATTTTCGTCGACAACACGTTCGCCCGCATGAAATGGCAACTCGCCATCAAGAGCGCCTGGGCGGTGACGCTGGTGCTGGGAGCGGCCAACCTGGTTCTTCTGGCCCTGTGGAAATGAAAGGCACATCCCCATGACCTGCTTTGCGAAATCCCCTTGGGTGATCCATTACGATGCCTCGAGCTGCAACGGCTGCGACATCGAAGTGCTGGCCTGCCTGATGCCGAACTTCGACGTCGAGCGGCTCGGCGTCGTCAACACCGGCAATCCCAAGCACGCCGACATCTTTCTCGTCACCGGTTCGGTCAACGTCCAGAGCGCTCCGGTCGTGCGCAACATCTACGCCCAGATGCCCGATCCCAAGGTAGTGGTCGCCATCGGCATCTGCGGCTGCTCGGGGGGCATCTTCGCCGATTGCTACAACATCCTGGGCGGCGTGGACGCGGTGATCCCGGTGGACGTCTACGTCCCGGGCTGCGCCGCCCGGCCCGAGGCGATCATCGACGGCGTGGTCCGCGCGCTCGACGTGCTGGAGGCCAGGCGTCGTTCCATGGAAATCTCCGCCGACGCGGTTGGCGGATTCCTGATCAACCGGGCCAACCAGAAGGATATTCCCGAGATCTTGGCGTTGCAGAAAATCGCATATCGCAGCGAGGCCGAGCTGTACGGCGACGACAGCGTTCCGGCCCTGAACCAGACCTTGGAGGAGATCACCGGCGATTTCGGGCAGATGGTTTTCCTGAAGGCGATCGTCAACGGCAAGATCGTCGGTTCCGTCCGCGGCCACCGCGAGGAGGATGGCGCCCACATCAGCCGCGTCGTTGTCCATCCGTATTACCAAGGCCGGGGGCTCGCCACCCGCCTGATCCGCCAAATCGAGCAGGAAATGGGCGACGTCCGCACCTTCTGGGCCTTCACCGGCCACCAGAGCGCGCGGAATCTCCATCTGTACGAAAAACTGGGCTACAAGCGGTTCATGACCGAACCGTTCACCCCGACCGAGCAGTGGATTTACCTGCAGAAGGAGAACAAATGATCGAACAACAAGCAATGGTTGCCGTCACGCCGGAAACGCTGGTGGCCGAAACGCAGAAAATGCGGGACCAAGGATACCGGCTGGTCCAAATCGGCGTCACGCGGCTGGGCGAAGTGCTCGAACTGAACTACAGCTTCGATCTCGACCGCCAGTTCGTCAACTTCCGCTTCCGCCAACCCAAGGCCGGGGCCCGCGTTCCGAGCATCAGCGGCCTCTACTGGTGCGCCTTCACCTACGAGAACGAAATCAGCGATTTGTTCGGCGTCCAGGTGGAGGGCAACGTCCTTGATTTCAAGGGCACCTTCTACCAGACCGCCATCAAGCATCCGTTCATCCAAGACGCCGCGCCGGCTCCCGTTCCGGCTCCGGCCAAACCGTAAGGCCGCGCCATGGGCAATCGCACCATCATTCCCTTCGGTCCGCAACACCCGGTGCTGCCGGAGCCGATTCATCTCGACCTCGTGGTCGAGGACGAACAAGTTGTCGAGGCCGTGCCTTCCATCGGTTTCATCCACCGCGGGCTGGAGAAGCTGGTTGAGAAGAAGGAGTTCACCGAGTTCGTCTACGTCGCCGAGCGCATCTGCGGCATCTGCAGCTTCATCCATGGCCAGACCTATTGCCAGGGCATCGAAGAGATCATGGGCATCCCGGTGCCGCCGCGCGCCAAGTACCTGCGCACGATCTGGGGCGAGCTGTCCCGAATCCACAGCCATCTGCTGTGGGCCGGCCTGATGGCGGATGCTTTTGGTTTCGAAGCGCTGTTCATGCACAGTTGGCGCGTCCGCGAACAGGTCCTCGACATCATCGAAGCGACCACCGGAGGCCGGGTCATCTTCGGTTCCTGCAAGGTGGGCGGCGTCCGCCGCGACATCCCGCCGGACCAGATGACCTGGATGCTGACGAAGCTGGCGGAGATCGAGAAGGAGATGAAGCTCGTCGTGGACGTCTTCCTCCATGACGACTCCGTCAAGCACCGCCTTTGCGGCGTCGGCGTCATTTCCCGGGACGACGCCAAGCTCTTGGGCGCCGTCGGACCGACCTTGCGCGGCAGCGGCGTGGCGGACGACATGCGCCTGCTGAAGTACGCGGCCTTCGGCGATCTGGAGTTCCAGCCGATATCGAAGCCGGATGGCGATTCCTACAGCCGCTGCGCGGTGCGCTGCGCCGAATTGTTCCAATCCGTAGACCTGATCCGCCAGGCGGCGGCCAAGATTCCGGCCGGCGAAATCGCCGTCAAGGTGACTGGCGCCCCCAATGGCGAGTTCTTTTCGCGCACGGAGCAGCCCCGAGGCGAAGTGGTGTACTACATCAAGGGCGACGGCTCCAAGAATCTGGTCCGGTTCCGCGCCCGCATGCCGACCTTCGCCAACATCCCGCCGCTGGTCAAGATGCTGGCGGGCTGCGAATTGGCCGACGTCCCGGTGTTGGTCCTGACCATCGACCCCTGCATCAGCTGCACGGAAAGGTAAGCGCCATGGCGTTCTTCCAAATGAAAAAGATGATCTTGGGGTGGGCCCTGCGCACGCCGGTCACGACCCGGTACCCGTTCGAACCGCGGAAGATCATCCCCGGCTCCAGGGGCCGTCTGGACATCCAGGCCTCCGCCTGCATTTTCTGCGGCCTCTGCGCCAAGCGCTGTCCGACGGGCGCGCTGGAGGTGGACCGGCCGAACAAGAAATGGCACATCGACCGCCTCCGCTGCATCTCCTGCGGCAACTGCGTCGATTTCTGCCCGAAAAAATGCCTGAAGCTTACCGGCGATCACGGCATTCCGACCGTGACCAAGGACCGGGAGACGTTCTGAGATGCACGAAGACCGTCTCATCGATGGCGTCATCGCGGACGTGAAGCAGCGGATGCGGGCGGCGGGCGCGTCGCGGGTCCGCCGCATCGTCTTGGAATTGAGCCCGGATTCCCATATGGACGAGATATCGGTGGAGATGCATCTCGAGTCGCATCTGGCCGAGGAATCGGCGCTGGCCCATGCCCAGATCGAATATCGCCACGTGCCGCCCCGGATTTTCTGCCCTTCCTGCAATGAGGAATTCGAACGCCAGCCCGGCGTGTTCACCTGCCCGAAATGCGCCAAGCCCGGCCGTCCCTGCGGCCATCGCTCCGGCCTGCGGGTGCTCGACGTGGAAGTCTAGCTTTTCCGGTCCGCCTTAATCCCAGACTTGCGGCTGGCCCGTGGCGGAAATCACGGCGTGCCACAGGTCGCTTTCCGTGTCCACTTTCTTGCGGCTGGCCACGGCGAGGGGAATGGGGACGTGGACAAAGACGCCGTGCCAATCCCCGACGATGAGGTCGGTCTTGCCGGCCATGGCGGCGTGGACGGCGTGGCGGGCGTAGCTGTCGCACAGGCGCGCGTCCTGCGAGTTGGCGGGGACGGACCGGATGATGTAGGACGGATCGATGTACTTTAGGTTGACCTCGGTGCCCTGTTCCTTGAAGTAGGCCGCGATGCGGTCGCGCAGGTAGACGCCCACGTCGGCCTTCTTGCGGTTGCCGGATTTGTCGAGTCCCGCCTCCTGCGCCATCAAATCCTGGCCGGCGCCCTCGGCGACGACCACGACGGCGTGGTGGCGCTCGACCATGCGCCGGTGCAGCGCGGCCAGAAAGCCCTTGGGACCGTCCAGGCGCACCGGCACTTCGGGAACGAGCACGAAATTGACCTCCTGCGAGGCCACGGCCGCGCCGGCGGCGATGAACCCGGAATCGCGCCCCATCAATTTGACGAGGCCGATGCCGTTGGGCGCGCCCTTGGATTCGCAGTGCGCGCCGTCGAGAATGGCGCGCGCCGATTCGATGGCGGAGAAGTAGCCGAACGTCTGGCGGACGTACTGGATGTCGTTGTCGATGGTCTTGGGAATGCCGACGACGGCGATCGGCAACCGGCGGCGGGCGATTTCCTCGGCGAGGGCGTGGGTGCCCTTCTGGGTGCCGTCGCCGCCGACGCTCAACAGGATCGAGACGTCGCGCTGGACGAGAAAATCGACCATGGCGCCGATTTCCTGCTGGCCGCGGGAAGACGACAGGATGGTGCCGCCGTCGCGATGGATGTGGTCGACGAGTTCGGGGGTCAGGACGAGCGGGGGCTCGGCCTTGAACGTGAGGCCCTGGTAGCCGTGGCGGATGCCGAGGACTTCGCGCACGCCGTAGTTGTGGTGCAGCTCGAGGAAGGCCGAGCGGATGACGTTGTTGAGGCCGGGGCAGAGGCCGCCGCAGGTGACGATCGCCGCGCGGATCTTCTTGGGATCGAAGAAGATCTTCTGGCGCGGTCCGGCCTTCTCGAAATAGGTGTCGGCGTCGACCGGTTCGCCGGGGGCGATCTCGACCTGGTGGCGGACGCGGGTCTTGTCGGAAACGAAATTGCCGATGCGGTCGCCGCGGATGGCGTTGAGGGCCAGCGGCGATTCGTGGAGGCAGGGACCTAGGTTTCGGATGGCGGTGTCAACGACGGGGACCATGGGCAGGCTTCCTTGGGTTCACGATTGCGCGCGCCCCGCGAGGCGCAGGCGGTAGGTGATGGTTTGGGTGGATTGCGGGGGCAGGGTCAGCTCGAAATGCAGCGCGCGCGTGGTTTGCGTGCAGGGGATGGAAGAGCGGACGAGGCTCCACTGCATGGGCGTGGCGGGTTTTTCCACCGCCTGGATGCGGACGGGGGAGGCCAGATCGTTGACGAGCGCGACGGTATAGTCGACTTGTTTCGCGCCCTCGGGCAATGGCTGTTCTGCGCCGGCTTGGCGGCGGGCGCGCACGGTGCCGACCGGCCCCAGATCGAGCCGCAACGTGCCGGGGAACGGCGTCGGGGCCACGTGGCCCGACTGGAACGGCGCGCCGCGCGCCGCGCCGAGAAACACGTCCGCCTGGCCGGGCGGCAGGGGAAAGCCCAGGCCCATCGCGGCGACGTTGGGAATGAGCAGGACCCGGCGCAGCGGCAGGCCGCCCTGCCGCGTGGGCGCCGGGATTTCATCGGAATCGCAGACGTGGATGATCTGCGCGGGTTTGCGCAACGCCTTGGCGAACTGGATTTCGGCGCGGTCGTCGGCGGGAAGGTCGGCTTGGGCCCGGAGCGGATAGACGGCCGGAACGAGCGGCTCGGACTGGGGCGGCAGGAGCCAGAGATCGGTCAGGGCGGTATCGGGGTTCAGGGCGAGCAGGCCGAACGGCTTGGGGGGCGGCTGCAAGGCGCTGTCGGCGCCGACGAGCGAGATGCGCGCATCGGGATAGCTCCCGGACGTGCCGTTGTGGATGTGCAGGTAGCCCGTCAGATCGATTTGGACGGCGTCGATCGATTCCGGCCCGATGCCGCGGACGACGACGCGGTAGAAGGCGGTCCAGTCGAAGCCCGGCAGGCGGTAGGTCAGCGAATGGCCCATGGAATGGGAGAGCGGCTCGGCCAGATGGATCTCCAGGCGATTGTGGGCAGGCCGCTCCTCCGCGTCCGCCGGCGGCCGCCAGACCAGCGGGCCGAGATCCGAAGCGTCCGGCGCGGGGGGGGGCGGTTCGAGCCAGCGCCATTCGCGGATGGGCCATGGGCGCCGGACGTTCCAGACTTGGAGCGTGTCGAGATCGATTTGCGCCGGGGGATTCGTCCAGACGAAGCGGTCGATTTCCTTTTTGCCGGAGGAAGGGAAGAATTCGCGCACCCAGGCCTGGCCCTGGCCCACGGTGATCATCGTCGGTTCGGCCGGGGCGGCGCCGGCGCCGGCGAGAAGGGCCGCGGCGAGCGGTCCGAGGCGGGAGCGCAGATGGCGGGGCGCATTCATCGATGGCCGACAGCATAGGCGGTGCGCTCCGTCGCCGCAAGGCGAGATTCCCCGAGGGGGGCGTCGAAATCGGCGACGTCTTTTTCGGAGCCGATTGATTTCCGCGCGCGAGTCGGGTAGGTTGGCAACCCAATGAGCGCGAAAAGGAAAATGGCGGTTTTGGTGGGCGACGGAATGGGCGACGAGCCGGTGGCGGTGCTGGGGGGGAAGACCCCGCTGCAAGCGGCCCGGATTCCGTCCATCCGCCGGGTGGCGGGGCAGGGCCGCGTCCAACTCGTGCATACGGTTCCCGAGGGGCTTGCGCCGGGCAGCGACGTCGCGAACATGGGATTGCTGGGCTACAACGCGAAAGAAAACTACACCGGCCGCGCGGCGATCGAAGCCGCCGGCGCGCGCCTTCCGCTGCAAGCGGCGGACGTGGCGTACCGCACGAATCTGGTGACCGTCGCGGATGGCCAGATGCTGGATTATTCCGCCGGCGACATTTCCAACGAAGAAGCCCATCAGCTGATCGCCGCGCTGAACGCGGCCGTGGCCCGCGACGGCTTGCGGTTTCACGGCGGGGTGAGCTATCGCCACCTGCTGATTTGGCGCAACGGACCGCTCGAACTGGTCCTGACTCCGCCGCACGAAATTTCCGGCAAGCCCATCGCGGGCTTTTTGCCGAGCGGTCCGCGCGCGGAGGAATTCCTCGCGCTGATGGATCTGTCGCGGCACGTCTTCGCCGAGCACCCGGTGAACCGCGCGCGCGTCGCGAAGGGCCAGCGCCCGGCCACCCAGATCTGGCCGTGGGGCTTTGGCAAGGCGATGGCGCTCGAGCGGTATCCGGACCGCTACGGTTTGCGGGGCGGCGTCATCACCGCCGTGGATCTCGTGCGGGGACTGGCGGAGCTGTGCGGCCTCGAAGTCATCCGCGTGCCCGGGGCCACCGGCTGGATCGACACGAACTACGCGGGCAAGGCGCAGGCGGCGATCGATTGCCTGCGGCGGTCGGACTTCGTCTACGTGCACGTGGAGGCGCCGGACGAGTGTGGCCACAAGGGCATGGCCGAAGAAAAGGTCCGCGCCATCGAGAATTTCGACCGCCAGATCGTCGCGCCCGTCTGGGCCGCGCTGGAAGCCGCCGGACAGCCGTACCGGCTGATCGTCTGCACCGATCACCGCACGCCGATCATCAAGCGCGGGCATACCTCCGATCCGGTGCCGTTCGCGTGGGTGGATGGTCCGCTCGGCGCGGCGGCGAACCCGGACGCGGCGGCGGCGTTCGACGAATTCCTCCCGTCGGCGGGCAAGCCTCCGCTGGTGTGCGACGTGGTTTCATCGTTGCTGCGGCCGGATTGATTCGGCCCGGCCCGATGCCGCGGCCGAGACCGCCCCCGCTTCACTCATTGCAATGAGCAGACGTCTCTGCCGGCGAAACGGCGCAGTTTTCAGGACTGGCGGTAATCCGGACCGACGCCGTGCTGCGGCGTGTCCCACCGGATGTTGTCGAACGGGCACTTGAGGGTGCAACAGCGGCATTGCACGCAGTTTTCCGCGCGGATGCGGATGGAATCGCCGTCGGCCGCTTCGTAGACGGCCGCCGGGCAGAAGCGCGCGCAGGGGGCGGCGTAGCGGCGGAAGCATTCGCGGCATTTCGCCGCGTCCTTGATTTCGATGTGCTCGGATCCTTCGCGGATGCGCAGGTGCGCGAGATACAGATCGGAATCGAGCCCGAGGTCGAGCGCGTCGTTGTCGGGCGCGGCGCCCGGCGGTTTCGCTGGACCGACGGGCCGCAGGCAGGTCCGTTCGTCGCGCGGGGGCAGGCGCCCCCACGGAACGCGGCCCCGGGTCAACCAGGCCAAACCGGCGGCGGCCATGCCGATGGGCAGGCCGGCGCGGAACGCGGCGCGATAGTTTGCGGTGCGGCGCAGGCCGGCGAGCCCGGGGATGTCTTCCCGGCGGATCGAACCGCCGCGCAGGATGGCGTCGGCTGCGGCCAGACCCGATTCCACGGCGAGATGCAGGCCCTTCAGTTCCATCGTGTCCACGAGCCCGGCGGCATCGCCGACGACGCACGCGCCGGGCGCGTCGAAGCGGGCGAGGAGGGAATGCCAACCGCCTTCGGGGACGAGCCGCGCGCCGTATTCAACGGCTTTTCCGCCGGCGACGTGGCGCTGCACAAAGGGATGTCGTTTCCATTGGCGGAAGAGCTCGTGCGGATGGACGGCGGGATCGCGGTAGTCGAGGGCCAGCGCGAGGCCGATGGCCACGTGCGTGGCGTCGATGGGATAGATGAACCCGCCGCCATAGATGCCGAGGCCCAGCGGATAGCCGAAGGTGTGGGCCACCGATCCGACGGCCGCCGGATTCGCGGGGATCTCGACGACTTCCTTGAGCCCGAGACCGTGCGTCTGGAGCTGGGGCCCGCGCATTTCCGGGCGCCGCGCGACCAAGTCGCGCGCGAGAAGTCCCGCCGGCCCTTCCGCCAGCACGGTGATCGGGGCCAGGAGGGTTTCCCCTTGGGTGGCGACGCCCGCCACGCGGTCGCCGTCCCAGACGAGCGCGTCGGCGGTCTGGCCGGTCAGGATTTCCACGCCGAGCTCGGCGGCGATTTTCGCCAGCGCGCCGCCGAGGGCCGAAACGGAAACGAGCGGCAGGCCCTTCATCCGCATCTTGGGCGGCACAAAGGGGAGGCGGAAGGATCCGGTTCGCGTCAACGCATGGAACGAGTCGCGGACGACGACCGGACCCAGCGGCAGCGCGGCGAATTCGGCGGGCGTCAGCAGGCGGCGCAGCGCGTCCGTGCGCATCGCGGCGCCGGAAAGCAGATGGCCGCCGGCGTGCGCGGATTTTTCCAGCACGACGATGCGCCGGGAATTTCCGGTGTCGCGCGCCAGGCGGATCGCGCAGGCCATCCCCGCCGGCCCCGCGCCGACGACGAGGATGTCCGTCTTCAGATGGCCATGGCTCGACTGCACTCCGTCAGGATAGCGCAACGCGCGGGGAAAACAAGAGGCGTGACGGAGCCTAGGCTCGTGCCGCGGCGATCCGGATGTCGGCGGATTCGGCCTGGCCGGCCGGGAGCATCCGCGCCGCGCCGGGGCGATTCAGGGAACCGGGCGGGGCCATCCAGGGTTCGTCGCAAAAGAACGGCTGGTCCGGCAGCGTGTAGAACTGGCGGTAGCGGAACGCCGGCGAGGCGGTTTGCCGGATTCCGAAGCCGTCGGGAAAGCGGATCCGCGTTTCGTTGTCCGCGCCCATCTCCAGCAGGAGGCCGTTGACGGATTCGTCCGCGATGGACAGTGGGAAGGCTGGCGGCGGCGCGGAACCGACAAGGCCGGTTTTCGTTTCGTCGTAGACGTGGCGCGCGCGCGGTCGCGCCGCGAACGCGGATTGTTCCTTGCCGCCGCCGGGCGGCGGCGTGCGGAAATAGGGATGGAACCCGGCGTAATAGGGCAGCGGGGCCGCGCCTGTGTTGCGCACGGTCAGGCGACACGACAATCCTGCGGCGGAGACGGAATAGAGCAGCTCCAGCTCGAAGGCGAACGGATAGATCGCGCGCGTTTCGTCCGAATCCGCGAGGCGCAGGCGCAGGGCGTCGGGGCGCGCGGCCTCGGCCACTTTCCACGGGAGGCGCATGGCGAAGCCGTGGATGGGCAAGCGGTAGGGCCGGTCGCCGACGCGGTACAACCCGGGCGTTCCGTCGGCCAGCAGGCGGCCGCAGATCGGAAAGAGCGGCGGGATGCCGCCGCGCGTTTCCTGCGCGGCGGGATCCCAGAATCCGCCGTGCCGAAAGAGGCATTCGCGGCCGCCGTCGACCCGGAGCGAGGAGACGATGCCGCCCAGTTCGGGGACGACGTCCGCGCGCACGCCGCCGTCCGGCGATGCGATGGAAAAGACGCCGATGCCGTTCTGGATGCTTGCGTGGGCCATGGATGGGAGTAGAGCAAACCCGGCGGGATTGCGCAACGCGGCGGCGCCGCGCCGGTTCCGTCAGGTCGGGACTTCGGCGGTCGCTTCCGGCGGCAGCTTGGGATGGTACTGCCGTTCGTGGCGGTCGGAGCGGACCTTGACGTACGCGCGCAGCGCGAGGTTGGCCGCGAGCCCGACGACGAGCCCGGCAGGGCCCGCCTGCAGCAGCGTCCAGGCCACGGCCGCGGCGGCGACCAGCGCGAGCAATCCCCCGAAGAACCAGCTGAAGACGACCCAGATGGCGCGGCCGATTTTCAGGTCGGCGTCGCCGCGGGACATGGTGCGGTCGCCCATGCCGGTGGCGACGACGGCGGCGAACATGACGTAGGTGGTGGAGACGGGGAAGCCGTTGCTGGAAGCGAAGGCGATGACGCTGGCGCTGACGGACATGATGACGGCGGCGCGCAAGGGATCGAAATGCACGCGCTTGCCCGTTTCGGTGCGGTGGGGCGCCGGCGCGAGGTCGGGCCCGGCCGGCCGCAGGCGCAGGAGCCGCCGCGCGATGGCCTTGCACCAGCCCGGCGCGTAGAGGGCGATGTGGTCGAACTGGCTGCCGGTGTTGACCGCCGCGCGCGTCACGCGCTGCGCGCTCGGGGTCAGCATGCCCGCCACCAGCGTCGCGCCGCACACGGCCAGCAGCCAGATGGGAATGGACATCTTCGTGGCTTCGGCCGTGCCGACGTCGGCGTGCTTCCAAAGCCAAAAGGCGGAAAGCCCCGGCGAGGCGCCGTTGGCGAGGTCGTTCTGTCCGAACGCGAAGGCCAGGCACAGCATGCCGAGGATGGCCAGCAGGCTGAACAGGCGCTTCGTGAGGCGTTCCTGGAAAACCGTCACCAGCACGTGGATCAGCAGCGTCAACGCGCCCCAGGCCACCAGCAGGAATCCGCCCATGCCGAGGCGTTCGACGAAATGCTCGCGGAACGAGGCGATGAACGGCACGGCTTTCATGCCCTTGAGGATCATGAACCACGACAGCCAGGTCAGCATGAGGCCGGCGATCCACGGGCCGTGCAGGAGCACGCGCAGGTGGTCGGCGTGTTCGTCCTGGATGGCCGCGCGGAAAATCCGCTGCACGAGGAATCCGGCGATGCCGGTCAGGAGAATGGAGATGCCGATGGCATTGAGAACCGAGCCGACCTTGCCCCAATGGACGAGGCCGAGGGAGAGGGAAACCCCGATGGCGGCGCCGACCAGTTCGAAGATGAGCGACGCCGTGGTGCTCACGGGCATGCCGTAGGCGGAGTAGGCGTGGAGCAAGGCGGTGTCCACGACGTAGGCCGACACATAGACGATCATCGCCTGATGCAGCTGGAGCTGGCCGGGCTCGAAGATGCCGTTGCGCGCGGTTTCCATCACGGGGGAGGAGAACATCGCGCCGGCGAGCACCGCCGCGCCGGCGAGCCATACCGCCGTTCGGTGCGTCATCACGCGCGCGCCGAAAACGCCGTTGATGAGATTGGCGGCATCGTTCTTGCCGACCTCGATGCAATCCCACGCGAGCATTCCCACGGCGACGGCCATCAGCATGGTTGCGAAATCCGGCATAAGGCTCCTTTCCCGACCACGGGGGTGGTTTGCCCGCGCACGGTAGCGGCGGATTCTCCCGGAAGCAAGAAAAAAGTAAAACGCTTTACTTCCCTGCCGAGGGGCGAGGCTGGAGCACGAAAAGAAGGCCGCCGAAAAGCGACCAGGCGGTCGCGGCCAAGTAGCCGAGGAGCGAAAGCATCAGCGCCGGGCCGGCGGCGATGCCGAACGGGTGGAGGAGCTGGACGTAGAGGGTTTCGCGCACGCCGAGGCTGCCCGGCGTGAGGGGAATGGCGGCGAGGACGGTGATGACCGGGAAGACCGCGAGCAGGTCGGCGAAGGCCAGCGGAAGTTCCAGCGCGTGCGCCAACGCGGCGGTGGCGGCCGCGAGCAGCAGGAGGTTGGCCATGGATAGGATCGCAGGTCCCAGCAGATGGCGCGCGTTTTTGCGGAAAAGGAACATGGCGTCGTAGGCGCGGCGGAGCAACGGGCCCGCGCGGCCGTGGCGCTGCAGGCGCTTCAGCCCGGGGATGCGCTCGAAAAGATGGCGGCTGAAGAAGAGGACGAGGAAGGCCAGGGTGGCGAGGAGAAAAATCCCCATCAGGACGAGCGCCAGACGGGCTTCCGCGTGGCCGGCGAAAACGCGGAGGCGCGGCAGGAGCAGCGCGCATCCGGACAAAAGCGTGACGACGAGGCCGATGGCGCGGTCGAGAAAGACGGAGGTGACGGCTTCGGCGCGCTTTTCGGAATGGTCGTGCGCGGCGAAAACGGCGCGGGCGAGATCGCCGCCGCAGGCGCCGAACAAAAACGCGTTGAAATACTGGCCGATGAAAAATCCGCGGAAGGTGCGGGCGAAGGGCGTGGGCAGGTCCATGGCGCGCAGGAGGACGTGCCAGCGGACGATGCCCGCGAACAGGGCGGCGAACGTGAGCGCAAGGGCGGCGACGATCCAGGCGGGGTGTTCGCGGATGGGGGCCCAGGCGCTGCGGATCGCTTCCAGGCCGATGGAATGGGCGAGCAGCGCGATCAGCGCGAGGCCGAGAAGAAAACGCAGAAGCGGGGCCCAGCGGGAACGGCCGGCCATGGATCAAGCTCCGGCGCGGCGGCGGGCCAGGATGTCGGCGTAGACGGCTTCGAGGGTCTGGCGGAGAGGAATTTCCGGCTTCCAGCCGACCTGCTCGCGGATGCGGGTCGTGTCGTAGGAGGGCCGGTTTTCATCGGGGCGGAACAAGCCGGGATCGATCTCGACTTGCGGACGCACTTGGGCGACGTCGCAGAGGCCGTCGAGAAGGTCGCGGACGGGGATCAGGCGGCCGGAAGCGATGTTGTAGGCGAGTCCGGCCTGGCCGCGCTCGAGAAGCAGGACATAGGCGCGGGCGACGTCGCGGACGTCGGTGAAATCGCGCCGCTGGTCGAGATTGCCGACGCGCATCCGGGGCGGGGCGCCGGCGGCGATGGCCGCCAACTGGGAAGCGAAGGAGGAGGAGACGAAATCCTTGGATTGGCCAGCGCCGATATGGTTGGAAGGGCGGGCGACCATGACGTCGAGCTGGTGGTGCGCAGCGTAGAGGAGCGCGGCGTGGTCGGCGGCGGCTTTGGCGACGCCGTAGATGTTGTCGGGCCGGTAGGGGGCGCCCTCGGCCAGCGGAGCCGGGGCCGGGTGGGAGCCGTAGACCTCGGCGGACGTCACGATGAGAACGCGCGCGGCGGGCCGGTGCTGCCGAACGGCGTCGAGGACGTTCAAGGTGCCGATGGTGTTGACGTGGAAGACGCGTTGCGGCTGGGTCCAGCCCAAGGGGACGAAGGCGATGCCTCCCAAATGCAGGATGGCGTCGGGGGCCACCTCGGCCAAGACGGACGCGATCGAATCGGGATCGCGGACGTCCAGCGGCAAATAGGTGGACGTCCCGCCGGCGGGACTGCCGACGTCGCTGCCGATGGCCTCGTGGCCGGCGGCGCGCAGGGCGGCCATGACGTGCCGTCCGACGAAACCCGTGCAACCGGTGACGAGGACTTTCATGGGAGAGGCGATGGGGTTCGGGGTTCAGGGTTCAGGAGGCCTTTTCCGGAGAGGTCGTGGTCGTGCTTGTGCATTGTGGTTTTCCTGAACCCTGACCTCTGAACCCTGATTCCTAGGCGGTTACGGTTTTCCCCATCTGGCGGTCCATGTCGGCATCGACCATCATGGTGACGAGCTGTTCGAAGCTGACCTTGGGCTGCCACCCGAGCTTCTGCTTGGCTTTGGCGGGATTCCCCAGCAGGAGCTCGACCTCGGCGGGGCGGATGAATTCGGGATCGATGACGACGTAGTCTTCGTAGTTGAGCCCGACGTGCGAGAAGGCGATCTCCAGGAATTTCCGGACGGAGTGGGTCTCGCCGGACGCGACGACGAAGTCGTCGGCGACGTCTTGCTGGAGCATCAGCCACATGGCGCGGACGTAGTCGCCGGCGAAGCCCCAGTCGCGCTTGGCGTCGAGGTTGCCCATGCGCAGTTCCTTCTGGTTGCCGAGCTTGATGCGGGCGACGGCGTCGGTGATCTTGCGCGTGACGAACTCCTTGCCGCGGCGCGGGGACTCGTGGTTGAACAGGATGCCCGACGCGGCGAAGAGATTGTACGATTCACGGTAGTTGACGGTGATGAAGTGGCCGTAGACCTTGGCGACGCCATAGGGGCTGCGGGGATAGAAGGGAGTGGTTTCGGTCTGCGGGGTTTCGAGGACCTTGCCGAACATTTCGGAGGACGAAGCCTGGTAGAAATGGGCTTTCGGGCAGACCATCCGCATGGCTTCGAGGACCTTGGTGACGCCCAAGGCGGTGAATTCGCCCGTGAGGACCGGTTGGCTCCACGAGGTGGGGACGAACGACATGGCGGCCAGATTGTAGATTTCGTCCGGCTGGACGTCGTCGAGGAGCTTGACGAGCGAGAACTGGTCGAGCAGGTCGGCCTGGCGGAGGCTGATCTGGTCCTTGAAGTGGGCGATGCGGTCGAAGGTCTCGGTGCTGGCCCGGCGCACCATGCCGGTGACCTGGTAGCCCTGGGAAAGGAGCAGTTCCGCCAAATAGGAGCCGTCCTGGCCCGTGACGCCCGTGATCAACGCTTTCTTCATTTCTTTTCTCCGCTAGGGGTCTTGGATTCCGTCAAATTCCACGTCTCGCGCAAGTACTCGATGGCGCGGACGACATGGGCCGTTTCCGTGTCCGGAGCCGGTTCCAACACGCGCACCATATCCATTCGGGCGAATTCCGCCAAGGCCGGAAAATCGACTTTGCCGCGGGGCGGCATGAGGTGGTCTTGGCCGGGGGGCTCGACGTCGTGGATATGCATGCCGGCGAGGAAGGGGGCCAGGCGCCGCAGCCAGCGGGAGGCGTTGATGAAGCCGAGGTTCTCGCGGATCTGCGCGTGCCCGATGTCCCACCAGAGGCGGATGCCGTCGGCGTGGAACCGCTTCATGAGCTTTTCCGCCTCCAGCTCGCTCGGGATGGCTTCCCACGTGGGCAGGTTTTCCAGGGCGAGCTTCACGCCGGTTTCCTTCACGACGGGGATCAGCTTTTCCAAGCTTTCAGAAAGATACTCGATCTGCTTGGGGGCCTTTTTGTCGCGGGTGATCTGGGCCTTGAGCTTGAGATTCTCGTAGGGCTCGCCGAACTGCTCGCCGCGCGCGGCCATGCGCACGAGGTCGAAGGAGAATTTCGGCATGTCCACGTTGCCGGAATGGCAGACGACGACCCGCGCGCCCACTTCGGCGGCGAAGCGCAGGGTGCGGGAGATGTGGGTGACCGCGTATTCGCGTTCGCGGCGATCGGGGGAGGCGGGGGTATAGAGCTCGGGATGGGGGCGGGGCGCGCCCACGGGCACCGGGCAGAAGTTGTGCACGCTGTCGATGCGGATGGCTCCCGCCGCCACCATGGCCTTGACGCCGGGAATGAGTTCGGCGCGCAGGTCGTAGCCGAGTTCCGCGATGCCGAGGCCCAGCGCGAGGATTTCCTCGAGCATGGCCTCGCCCGACGCGTGTCGGCTGGCGTTCCAGCGGGTGCTGATCGACAGCGGAATCATTTCTCCGCCTGCGCCTGGATGGCGGTGATGGCCACGGTGTTCACGATGTCGACCACGGTGCAGCCGCGGGAGAGGTCGTTGACGGGCTTGCGCAGGCCCTGGATGACGGGGCCGATGGCGACGGCGCCGGCGGAACGCTGGACGGCCTTGTAGGTGTTGTTGCCGGTGTTGAGGTCGGGGAAGATGAAGACGGTGGCGCGGCCGGCGACCTTGGAGTCGGGCATCTTGGTGCGGGCCACGCCGGCGTCGATGGCCGCGTCGTATTGGATCGGGCCTTCGATGGGCAGCTCCGGCGCCAGCCGGTGCGCGATCTCGGTGGCTTCGCGCACGCGCTCGACGTCCGCGCCGCCGCTGGAGGCCCCGGTGGAGTAGGACAGCATCGCCACGCGCGGTTCCACGCCGAACGTCTGCGCCGTGCGCGCGGAGGTGACGGCGATCTCGGCCAGCTGCTGGGCCGTGGGATTGGGGTTGATGGCGCAATCGCCGTAGACCAGCACGCGGTCTTTCAGGCACATCAGGAAGACGGACGAGACGATCGAGAACCCGGGCTTGGTCCGGATGAACTGCAGGGCGGGTCGGACGGTGTGGGCCGTGGTGTTGATGGACCCCGAAACCATGCCGTCGGCGAGGCCCTTGTAGACCATCATCGTGCCGAAATAGGACGAATCGGCCATGATGGTCTCGGCCATGTCCGGGGTCATGCCCTTTTCCTTGCGCAGCTCGTGGTAGGTGCCGACGAAATCCCGGAAGTACGGCGATTGGACGGGCTGGATGATCTCGACGCCGGGCAGGTTGAGGCCGAGATGCGAGATCTTGTTGCGGATCTTCTGCTCGCTGCCCAGCAGGACGACGTCGGCGATGCCGCGCAGCAGGACTTGCTCGGCCGCGTAGAGGATGCGGTCTTCTTCGCCCTCGGGCAGCACGATGCGCTGGCGGGGCGACTGGGCCCGCTGGATCAGCCCGAACTCGAACATCTTGGGCGTGACCACGCCGGTCTTGGTGGTCTTCAGGAGATCGACGAGCTTCTGCGCGTCCACGTGCGACTCGAACAGGGCCAAGGCGGTGGTGATCTTGCGCGTGGCGCCCGGATAGATGCGCGAATGCAGGCGGGAAACGGCGGTGACGGTGTCGAACGTCGTGCCGGGCACGGACAGGACGGGCACCATGTTCTTGACCTCCTTGAGGAGGGAGGACACCGCGCCCGATGGCTTGAACCCGTTCGTCAGGACGATGCCGGCGATGTTGACCGGCTTGGCGGAATTGAGCTTGAGCATCACGCCCAGGAGATTGCCGAACCGGTCGCCGGAAATGAACAGCAGCGCGCCGTCGCGGAGCTGGGACAAGAAGATTTCCGGCGAGGAATCGGCCACGCTGTAGGACGTGGCCTGGAGGGAATCGAGGAGGTCGGAACGATAGAAAGTCTCGGCATGCAGGACGTGGGCGACCTCGGACATCATGGGGGCGGCCAGGAGGGAGTCTTCGGGAATCGCGAAGACGGGCAGATCCACGTGCCGCGACGCTCGCAGGAACGCAGGCAGTTCGTCGATGCGTTCGGCCGGGAAGCGGTTCAGAATCGCGGCGAGCACCTTGCAGTCGCCTTCCTGGAAACTCTGCACGGCGAAGTCCAGGCTGGCCATCTGCCCGTCCTGGCCGATCTTGTGGCCGTCGACCACCAGCAGCACGGGCGCATCGATGTTGCGGGCGATTTCGGCGTTGATGTTGAACTCGAAAGCGGAGGTTTCGCCCTCGAAATCGGATCCTTCGCAGACGACGAAGTCGAACCGGGCGGCGACGGCGTTGTACTTGGCCAGGATGCCGTCGAGCAGGGCGGACGTCTTGCCGGCGCGGATCAGTTCGCCGGCCTCGCGGCTGGTATAGGCGAAGGCCTGTTCGTAGGGCAGGTCGAGCCGGAAATGGCTGGCGATCAGCGCGATGTCGTTGTCCCGTTCGGGACTGCTGCGTTCGGCGGAGATGATCGGCCGGAAAAATCCGACGTGGCCGACTTTTTTGACCATCATTTCCATCACCCCGAGGGCGATGGCGGATTTGCCGCTGCTGGATTCCGTCGCGGAAATATATACGTTGCGGGACATGGGCCGACCTTTCGAAAAGCACGCCTCCAAGAGGCGAAATCAGATTGGGCGGCATCCTAGCGATTGAGGTCCGAAGACGCAAGCAAACCCGCGCGGGAGCCCTTCCTCAAATTGGATTGCCCGGCGGCGGAGCGTCTGCTAGAACGAAACCCAATGAAGATCCTGCTGACAGGCGGTTCCGGCTACATCGGCAGCGTGACGACCGAGTTGCTCTGCGACGATGGCCACGCCGTGACGGTGTTCGACAATCTCGAACGCGGCCACCGCGAGGCCGTCGATCCCCGCGCGCGCCTGATCGTCGGCGACCTGCGCGACCCGCAGCCCATCCGCGACGCGCTGCGCGACCTGCTGCCCGACGCCGTGGTGCACTTCGCCGCCTACGCCTTGGTGGGCGAATCCATGCAGGAACCGCTGAAGTATTTCGAGAACAACGTCGGCGGCGGCCTGCACCTGCTCGACGCCATGCTCCGGACGGGCGTGAAGAAGATCATCTTTTCCTCCACCTGCGCGACCTACGGCCAGCCCGACGTCCTGCCCATGACCGAAGCGCTGCCCCAGCGCCCGACCAATCCCTACGGCGAATCCAAGCTGATGTTCGAAACCGCCTTGCGCTGGGAGCAGGCGCGCCGCGGCATCCAGCCGACGTTCCTGCGCTACTTCAACGCCTGCGGCGCCACCGAAAAGTACGGCGAAGACCACGAACCCGAAACCCACCTCATCCCGAACGTGCTCAAAGTGGCGCTGGGCCAGGCCCCGGCCGTGCCCGTCTTCGGCGACGACTACGCCACGCCCGACGGCACCTGCATCCGCGACTACATCCACATCGTCGATCTGGCCCGCGCCCACATCCTGGCCCTCGAAAAAGACGTGGCCGGTCCCTTCAATCTCGGCACCGGCACCGGATTTTCCGTCCGGCAGGTGATCGAGGCCTGCCGGGAGGTGACCGGCCATCCGATCCCGGCCGCCGTGTCGCCCCGGCGCCCCGGCGATCCCGCCGGCCTGGTGGCCGGCGCGGACAAGGCGAAGGACGTCTTGGGCTGGAAGCCGCGCTATCCGGACCTGAAGACGATTGTGCAGCATGCGTGGAATTGGCATCGCGCCCACCCGCGCGGATACGGGAAGAAATAACATGAGTACGGCCCCGGTGCAGAGCGATCGTTTCCGAGTGGACACCAGCCGGCCCCACAGCCGGGCCAAGACGCGCGCCAAGCTCCGCCACATCCTGGCCGTGGCTTCCGGCATGTTCCCGCTGATGGCGTTGTTCGTCTACGGCATGTCGTTGCTGCGGCTCGATGCGCAGCGCAAGCCCTATTACCAGTTGGCCATCGTGTTCCTCGGCTGCGGCATGGTCGTGCTGGTGCTGTACGCCTGGGCCCGCGCCGAAAAACAGCGCCGGCGCGAAATTTCCGCGCGCAATCGGGACCGGAAGTATCGGGAACGGGAGGAAGAACTCCGCCGGGAACGGGAGAAAATCCAGGCCCGGCGGGCCGACGCGAAAACCGCCGGTTCGTCGGCGCCCGTGGTCGCGAAGGAGGGCTGATGCCGCGCCGTCCGGCAGCCCGTTCGGGCATGGCGCTGATCCTCGTGCTGGCGGCGATCGTGCTGGCGGGCGGGCTGGCGCTGTTCCTGCAGGCGCGGGCGTCGGCCTTGGCGCGCGCCGAGCGCGCGGAAGGGCTGCGCGAAAAACTCCGGGTGGCGGCCGCCGAAGCCGCCCGCGAAGCGCTCTGGGTCTTGGCGGCGGACGAAACGCTCGAAGTGGACCACCTCGGCGAAGACTGGGCCTTGCCCCGCGAAACCACCCGCGAAGAGGGCTTGTCCACCTGGGCGGTCGTCGAAGATGCCAACCGCTTTTTCAATTGGAACAACCTGTCCGCCTCCAACCGGGCTGCTCGTTCTTCCCGCGATATCCTGCTCGATCTGATGATGTTTTGCGGCGATTTCGATTCGTCCGTCCGCGTCGATGCGCTGGCGGATTTCGTGGATGCCGACGGCGAGGGCACCTATGAGGCCGATTTCTACCGGACCGGCGAAACGCCGTTCCGGCCGCCCGACCGCGCGCTGTGGGCGCCGGCCGAATTGCTGTGGGTACACGGCTTTTCCGCCGAACTCTTCCAGCCCCGTCCCCGGACCGATTCCGACGATCTCACCGGCGGCGATCTCTCGGCCTCGACGGTGCTCGTGCCGCTGCCGCTGGAAGCCCCGCTCCCCGTGAACGTGAACACCGCCAGCCGCGACGTCCTCATGGGCGTGAGCGGCCTGCAGCAGGAAGACATCGTGCGCCAGATCCTGGCCCTCCGCCAGGTGCAGCCGTTCGAATCCTTGGCAACGATGTTCACGGCGTATCCGGAAGTGGCCGCCGCGCTGGAAGGCAGCGTGGGGACGGCCAGTACCTGCTTCCGCGTCCGGGCCCGCGCCGCCATGGGCGGCCAGCACCGCTCCGTCATGGCTTGGGTCGAGCGCGATGCCAAAACCGGCGACGTGCGGATCCTGCAGTGGCTGGAAGAGGAAGGCTGAGCCGTGGCGGAAGGCTTCAAAACGGGATATGGCTTGGACCTCTCCGCCGGGCGGATCGTGCTGGCCCGCTGCGCGCGCCACGGCGTTCCGCAGGCCCTGCTGACCGCCTCCGCCGATTCGGAAGAGGCCGTCCGCGCCTTTCAGGCGGTGGCGGCCGAAGTGGACAAAGGCGTCGCCGCGCTGGCCCTGTGCGCCCCGGCCGCGCAAACCGTGGTGCGCCGATTGCGCGCGCCCTTCGCCTCGCCCCGGAAGGCCGCCAAGGTGTGGGCTTCGCTGCTCGACGTGGAGCTGCCGTTTCCCGTGGAGAGCGCGGCCTGTTTCTATGGCGCGCCCCGCCTCGACAACGGCAGCACCGTGGCCGTCGCCGCCGCCATCCGGAAAAGCGATCTGGCCGCGCTCGGCGATACCTGCCGCGCGTCGGGGTTCGAGCCTACCCATTGCGACGCGGAGGCGTTGGCCTTGTGGAGCCAGCAGGTCGCGGAGGCCCCGCCCGCGCGCGCCGGTCTGCCGCGCGCGCTGGTTTGGCTGGGGGCGGATCACGTCTCCATCGTGCGGGGGCGCGGCGAGGAGTTCATGGCGGCCCACGTGTTGCGCGCGTCTCCCTTGGCCGGTGACCCGTCGGCCTTCGAAGCCGCGTGGGCGGCCCGCGCCCGGCCGATCTTGGCCGCCCATCTGGCGGAAACCGGCGGAGCGGAAATGGATTGCTGGTGGGCCGGCCCCGGCGCCGAAGACGAGGCGCGCCTGGCCCGCCTGCGCCAGTTGCTGCCTGCGGAAATCGCCCTGCGCCATGAAACCCACCGCCAGCCCGCCTCGTTCCTGGCGCGGGCGTTGGCCCGCCGCGCGGCGGAAGGCACCGGCGTGAACTTCAAATCGGGCGACGATGCCCATCCCGCGCTTCGCCGGATGCGGGTAAAAGCGACGAAGCGAGCCTATGGCGGCGTTCTGGCCGCCGCCCTCTTGGTCTTGGCGCTGAATCTCGGAGAATCCGTGTTCCGCCGGCAGCGCATCGAAGCGGCGCAGCGGGACCTGACGGCGGCCGCGCAGGCCATCGCGGGCGAGGCGATTCCCCGCGGCCAGGAAAGCCTCATGGTCGAGCGCGCGATTTCCCGCCGCGACGAAGAGACGAAGCCTTTCCGCAACGCCTTGGATCCCGACGGCATGGAAGGCCGCTTGGCGCGGGTCCTCCAGGAGGTCTCCGCCCTCGGCGTCGAAATTTCCCATCTCGGCCTGTCGCCCGTCGCGATGTCCATCCGCGGCGCCGCGCCCAACGTCCAGGCCATCGAGGCGTTTTCGGAACGCTTGCGCGCGCAGGATTGGACCGTGCAGTCGGAAACCTCCGGCTCGTCGCCCGATGGCCGCCCGCAATTCATCCTGAAAGGAATGCTTTCCCATGCAGGGTGAACGCATCTGGAAGGGTATGGCCTGGACGCTGGCGGTCGGCGCGCTCGCGGCGAGCTTGGACACCGGGCTTTCGGCGCGGCGCCATCGGGAAATCCTTTCCGCCAAGGAACAGGATCTCCGGAAGATCCAGGCCTACGCCGGGCGGTGGGCGCCGGAAGACGCCCTGCGCGCCGGACTGGAAGAACGGCAGGCTTGGACGCCCGCCGATCTCGACGAACTGGCCACCCGCGCGCTCGGCGCCGGGGCCGCGAAAATCTCGCCGCGCGCCGCGACCGCCGTCGCCGGCGGCTGGCTGCGCCGGGAAGCCGCCGTCGAGCTGCGCGACGTCTCCTACGGCGAAGCGGTGCTGTTCCTCGCCTCCGCCGCCGAAAGCGTGCCCGCGTGGCGCCTGCGCGAGATCGAAATCAGTCCCTCCGCCCAGGCGGGGCGGGGCGCGATGGTCCTGCTGCTCGAATCGCTGGAAAAGAAGCGGCCCTGACGCTATGCTGAATTCCATGAGTGTTTTCCGGACCATCCTCGAACGGCGCGAATTGCTGTGGAACCTGGCGGCCCGCGAGTTGAAGCAGCGCTACCGCGGTTCCGTGCTCGGTTTCCTGTGGACCGTGCTGACGCCGCTGTTCATGGCCGTGATCTATCTCTTTTTTCTGCGCCTGCTCGCCGGCCGCGGCGTCCCGATGGGGGAGATCATCATCGGCGTCTTCGCCTGGCAGTTCACCGTGCAGTGCGCGAACGCCGGCACGACGTGCGTGCTGGGCAGCGCGAACCTCGTGAAAAAGGTGGCGTTTCCCCTCGAGATCCTGCCGCTGAGCCAGGTGCTGGCCAACGCCATCGGCCATCTGCTGTCGCTGCTGGTGCAGTTTCCGGTGCTGGCGTTCCTGCTCTGGCGGGCGGACAGCCATTTCGCCGCCGCCTGGCCGGTCTTTTTCCTGTGGGTGCTCTGGCAGACGCTGTTCAACCTCGGCATCACCGCCTTCGTCGGCGCGCTCAACGTCTATTTCCGCGACACGCAGCACATCGTCGGCTTGGTGCTCAGCGCCTGGTTCTTCATGAGCCCGGTCATGTACAACATGGAATTCGCGGCGCGCCTGGCCGCCCATTGGCCCTGGGCCGCGAATCTGCTGTATGCCAATCCCCTGACGGTCATCATCAACGGCTATCGCGCCGCGCTGCTGCCCGGGGCGCAAGCCGGTTTCCCGCCCGCGGCGTGGATCGGCTTCCTCCTTGTGCCGGCCACGCTGGTCCTGGGCGCCGCCGTGTATCGCCATCTCCAAAAATCTTTCGCGGACATGCTCTGAGATGAACGCCATCGAAGCCGTCAATCTGGGAAAACGCTACTTCCGGCGCGGAGGCCAGAGCGCCTCGTCGCTGTTCGGCATGCTGACCGGCCGGTCCGGTCCGAAGACCGAGCCGTTCTGGTGCCTGCGCGGCGCGAACTTCGAGATCCCGGCCGGCCGCACCGTCGGCGTCATCGGCCCCAACGGCTCCGGCAAAAGCTCGCTGCTCGGCTTGACTGCCGGCACCATTGCCCCGACCGAGGGCTACGTCCGCACGCACGGGCGCATCTCCTCGCTCCTGGAACTGGGCGCCGGCTTCCACCCCGAGCTCAGCGGCCGGGAGAACGTCTTTCTCAACGCCGCGCTGCTCGGCATCCCGCGCGAAGACGTGAAGAAGAAATTCGACCGCATCGTCGATTTCGCCGAGCTGCGCGAATTCATCGACATGCCCGTCAAGCACTACTCCAGCGGCATGTACGTCCGCCTCGGCTTCTCCATCGCCGTCGAAGTCGATCCCGACATCCTGCTCGTGGACGAAGTTCTCGCCGTCGGCGACATCTCTTTCCAATTCAAGTGCCTCGACCGCATCCGCGATTTCCAGAAGCGCGGCAAGACCCTGCTGTTCGTCAGCCATTCGCTGGAGACGGTCGAGGAATTCTGCCACGAGGCCCTGCTGATCCACCGCGGGCAGCTCGTCGCGCGCGGCGAACCGGCCGAAGTCATCCGCAAATTCATCCGCAATTTCATGGGCGAGCGCGGCGGCCTGCACCAGACCGAATACGGCACCCGCGCCGCCGAATTCGGCGACGTTCGCCTGCTGGACGCGGCCGGCCAGCCCGGCGAGACGTTCGAAACCGGCAGCGCCCTGACGGTGGAAATCCCCTATTTCGCCCGGCGGCGCATCGAAAAGCCCGTGTTCGGCTTTTCGCTCAAGACCGCCAACGGCCTCTATGTCTTCGGCACCAACACGCAGATCCAGAAGCACGACATTCCTTTCATCGAAGGCGCCGGCACCGTCCGGCTCGTGCTCGAGCCCCTGCGCCTGATGCACGGCAACTACTTCCTGTCCCTCGCGATCCATTCCTGGGACCACACGGAGCAGTTCCACCGCCGCGAGGACTGGTGGCCCTTCGCCGTTCGCAATCCCACCGGCGCCCTCGGCATGCTCCAGCTCGACAGCCGCTGGAGCTAGGTTTTCCGGCAGTTCGCTTCTGTTTTTCGGTCGTGCGGGAACTATCACTTATTATAATAAGTGATAGTTGAGAAATCCGGGGGGAAGGGCTTTCGGTACGGAACAATCAGCGTTTTCGCGCGGCGGCGAGCAGTTCGGCGGCGTGGCGCAGGGCCACGCTGGTGGATTCGCGGCCGCCGAGCATCCGCGCCAGCTCTTCCGCCCGCGCCGCTTCGTCCAGCGGCGCCACGGTCGTGTGCGTGCGGCCGTCCCGCACGGATTTGCGCACGGCGAAATGGTGCGCGCCGCACGCCGCCACCGGCGGCAGGTGGGTGATGGCCACCACCTGGCGCCGGCGCGCCGCCTGCGCCAGTTTCCGGCCTACCGCGTGGGCCGTCTCGCCCCCCACGTTTGCGTCGATTTCGTCGAACACCAGCAGCGGGATCCTGTCCGCCTCCGCCAGCACGACCTTGATCGCCAGCATCACGCGCGAAATCTCGCCCGAGGACGCGATGGCCCGCAGCGGGCGCATCGGTTCGCCGACGTTCGGCGCGAACCCGAATTCCGCGCGGTCGAGGCCCGTCGCCGCCGGCGTTTCGGCGGGGAGCAGCTCGATGCCGAAGGCCCCGTGTTCGAAACCCAGCGCCCGCAGTTCGGCGGTGATGGCCGGGGCCAGTTTCTCCGCCGCGGCCGCGCGCCGCTTGCGCAGCGCCGCGCCCAGCGTGCGAAGTTCCTTTTCGGCCGCCGCGATTTCCTTGGCCACGGCCGCCTTCTGCTCGTCGCGGCTGCGCAGGTCTTTCAGGCGCGCGCGGGAGGTTTCGAGCGTCGCGAGGATGTCCGCGACGGACCCGCCGTATTTGCGCTTGAGTTTGTCGTAGGTCGCCAGCCGCTGGTCCAGCCATTCGAGGCGCGCCGGATCGGCGTCGACGTCCGACAATTCGCGCTGGATGGCGACGGCGAGCGCGGCGAGGGCGTCCGTGTGGGCGCGCAGCGTTTCCGGCCAGTCCTGCGCGGCCGGCATCAGCCGCGCCAGTTCGTCCAGCGCCTTGCGCGCGGGGGCCAGCACGGACAGCGCCGCGTTCTCGTCCTCCGAGATCGCCTGCACGACCTGTTGGCCGAGTTCCAGGATGCGCTGCGCGTGGCCCGCCGTCTGCTGCTCGGCGCGGACTTTTTCTTCCTCGCCCTCGACGGGTTCGGCTTCCTCGATTTCCTTCACGCGGTAGGCGAGCAAGTCGATCTGCGCGGCGAGGTCGCCGACGTCGCGCGCCAGTTCCTCGCGCCGCGCCAGCAGGGCTTCCCACTTCGCGAAAGCGGCGTCGTAGGCCGCGCGCTCCCGGTCGGCCTTGGCGAAGGCGTCCAGAATGTCGAGCTGGGCGGCGGGCTGGAACAGCGACTGGTGGTCGTGCGGGCCGTGCAGATCCACCAGCCGCGCGCCGAGGCGCTTGAGCAGGGGCAGGGTGACGGGCGCGTCGTTCACGAACGCCTGGCCGCCGCCGGCCGCCTTCACCGTGCGGCGCAAAATGAGCTGGCCGTGGTCGCACGGCTCCAGGCCGGCCTCCGCCAGCTCGGCGTCCACGGCCCGCGGGTCTTCGAGCTGGAACGTGGCTTCGACGACGCACTGCGCTTCGCCCGCGCGCACGGCGGACGTGTCCGCGCGCTCCCCGAGCAGGAGGTAGAGCGCGCCGATCAGGATGGATTTGCCGGCCCCCGTTTCGCCGGTCACCACGTTCAGCCCCGGCGCGAACGGGACGCTGGCTTCCTCCACCAGGGCGAGGTTTTTCACTCTCAACAGCGTCAGCATGCGGGGCAGGATAGCCGAAGGCCGCGGGGCGGGAAAGCGCGGAGTTGGACCCGGTAGGGACGCCTCTCCGAGGTGTCCGATCCATTCCCGGCGGACGGCTCGGAGAGCCGGCCCTACCTCATTTGTCCCGGCCGAGGACCGCGATCAGTTCGTTCCGCTGCCCGCCGGCGGCGTCCGGAACGGGGACCGTCGCGACGGACACGACCTGCCACCCCTGCGCGGCGTAGGCGTTCAGGACTGGTTCGAGCTTTTCGGGGGCGAAGGCGCCGGCGAACCGCTCGTCCCGCTGCGTCAGGACCTTGTATTCCTTGAGCCGGACGGATTTCTTGGCTGCGACGGCCGGCATCGGCATTTTCAGCTTGGGCAGGGGCCGGGGGGGCAGGTGCGGGGCCGGCGGCGGCGGCGGCAGCGTAACGGGCACCTTGTGCACTTCGACGGTCTCGCCGCAGGTCGGGCAATCCATCAATTGACCCAGCAGCTCGCCCGGGGCTTCGAGCGCTTCCCCGCAATGGAGGCATTTGAAACGGACGTTCGGCATGGTCATGGCGGCGGTGCTCTTGTTGGAGAGCGGGAGGCGGGGGCGCGGACGAAATTCCGGCTCATCAGCATGGAGGCGAGAGTAGCGGATGGTGGGGAAAAATCAACGAAGAATGAGCAAGCAAAAGTAAAGGATGACGGGGACATACGTATTCTTCTGGAAAGTCAAAGATTCTCTTGCTTCGGCGCGATGAACAGGCTAGCATCTCGAAGTAGTGAGCCTGCCCGTCTCGGAGCTGGGTTTCCGTGGTGGGCATCTCCAAAGGAGAAAAGCCGTGAAACGTATCGTTCCGTTCCTGGTGCTTCTGGTTCTGCTCGCCACCTCCGTCTGGGCCCAAGGTCCGCTCTCGCCGCCGGGTGCGCCGGGCCAGACCATGAAATCGCTGGCGCAGATCGAGCCGCGCACGCTGATCGAGAGCTTGCCGTTCACCATTACCACGCCGGGCTCGTACTATCTAACCGGCAACTTGACGAGCGCCGGGAACGGCATCGTGGTGGAAAGCGACAACGTGACGATTGACCTGATGGGCTTCACCCTGACGGGGTCGGGATCCGGCGGCGGCATCTATGCCTGGCCCAATTCGGGTGGCTACCAGGGACTAGTGGTGAAAGATGGCGGCATCACGGGGTTCAATGCCGGCATCCAATGCATGAATGTGGAGCAACTCTCCTTGACCGACCTGATGGTGACCAGCAATGCCACGTACGGCATCTATTGCAAGGGGCAGGGGGAAAGCGCCGGCAATAACCGGATTGAGGACTGCACCATCGTCCGCAATGGCGGCGTCGGCCTTTTCCTGCAAAGCTATGTTGTCGAAGATTCCAGCGACGGCAATCTCATCCGGGACTGCCTGATTTTGCAGAATGCCTCGCACGGGATCGAACTGGACGGCAGCAGCAGCGCCCAGTGCAATGGCAACCGGATAGAGGATTCGACCGTCAGCAAGAACGGAGGCAGCGGTATCTATCTGTTCGGCACCTCGGGCGCCTGCAACGGAAATGCCATCCGGAACTGCACGATCGCCGGAAATGCCGCCAACGGCGTGCAGCTCACGGCGGAGTGCAAGAACAACCGGATCGAGGGCAATGCCGTCACCGCCAACGCCACGGGATTGAACGTCTACGGAAGCGGAAATTTCGTGGCGGACAACACCGTGTCGGGCAACGTCCTGAATTACGACTTCAGTCAGGACAACCAGTTGAATCTGCAGGTTTGCGAGGTTCCCGAGACCCTTCGCTGGCCCTGTTCGGCCAAACTGGCCGGCACGCTTACCCTGACGCAGGCTGACACCAATGCCATCACGGTGGTGGCCAACGATGTCGCCATCGACCTAGCCGGACACTCGCTGATCGGTCCGGCGTCGGGCGTGAATAGCGGTATATATTATAAAGACCCAGAAAATGTTTGGATCGGGCTTCGGAACGTGTCGGCCCGTAATGGTCATATCCAGCGATTTTGTACGGGGATCTCTGCATCATGTTCACCCGGCAGGTTTGAAAACCTTTGCATCTCCAGCAACCTGCAGGGTATTGTGTTACTCGGTTACGGCAGCTCCATTGAGCACTGTTCGTTCGCTGGCAATCAATATAGCATTGTGTTGAGCCATGCCAGCGGAAACCGCATTGTAAACAACGCTATTGCCGGGCAATGGGGAAGCTCGTGGGAAAACGAGACCTGGGGGATCGGCTACACGCGTTGGGGCACGAATAACAACGGCAACACCATTGCCGATTGCACCATCCGTGATGTGACTTATGGCATTGGATCGATCGGGGCGACCGGCGGGGGGAGCGATGCCGGAAACACCATCATGAATTGCACCTTGAGTGACATCCAGGGCATCGGGATTTCGATTGGTGATGGTGGCGGCAATCGCATCGAAAACAACAACATCCGGGGCTTGGACTCCAGCGGTTACGGGATTTGGACTGGCCCAAGCAACAACGTGATTGTCCGCAATACCGTGATGGGTTTCATTACCAACTACAATATGGGTGCCGGGGACACCTACGGACCGATCGTCACCAATTCGGGTGTGCTGGCAACCTCGGGCGAAGGGGCCCATCCCTGGGCCAACTTCTCGCGCTGACCCGGAAAAGGGACGTTCATGAGGAACTTGCTTCATTCGAAGCTGAGCCTTGCGGGATGGCTGGGCGGCCTGATGTTGGCCATGTCAGCTCTGGCCGCCAGCACGATCGATCCGGCGCATCCGTACGCATGGGGCGCGAACGTCGGGTGGATCGATGCGCAGGGCGACGTGACGAACGGAACGGTGGTGGGGCAGTCGTACTGCTCGGGCCAGGCGTGGAGCGCCAATTGCGGTTGGATCAACCTCGGCAACGGTCCGACGAACGGCTGGCAGTACTCCAACGGCTCCGCCACGGACTGGGGGGTCAACCACGACGGGGAAGGGCGGTTGACGGGCTATGCGTGGGCGCCGAACGTCGGCTGGCTCAACTTCGAGCAGACCCAGGGCCTACCGCGGATCGACCTGCTGACCGGCAACCTGTCGGGCTACGTCTGGGGCGAGAACGTGGGCTGGATCAGCTTGGACAACGCGCAGGCCTACGTGCGCACGGCAACGCTGGATCCCGGACCGGACGCCGACGGAGACGGGATTCCCGATCCGTTCGAATACCAGACGGCCGGCGACACGAACACGCTCTATTCCGGCCACGACCAGGACGGCGACGGCGCGTTCGACGAAGGGGAGTACGTCGCCGGCACCGATCCGCTGGACGATCAGGATTATTTGACGCTTTGGGGCCAGGTGCTGGGTTCGACCAACCGCGTGTCGTGGACGGTGGCCCCGACGCGGCTCTATCGGCTGGAACATGCCGGGGAGATCACCAATGGCGTGCCTTGGGCGGACGCCGGGTTCGGCCTGATGGCGCCGGATGCCGTGGACACGATGATGCGCGACATCGCGGCGTATTCGACGCGCTACTACCGCGTGAAGGCCGTCATTCCGCTCAGCGAGTGACGCCTTGTCTGCTGGCATTGCCGCCGGAAATGGCGGGTCTAAAACGGAATTTTGGTTCGAGCCGGAAGGGAGTGTTCCATGATTCAGCGTCTGGTGTTGGCGGGAATTTGCTGCTTGTCCGGGTTTTGCGCGCGGGGGGCCGGCACCAACTACGTTTGGCAAAACAGCCCGGCGCCGGATCCGCCCTTCACCAACTGGAACACGGCCGCGCACGACATCCAGTCCGCCGTCGATGCGGCGGATGCGGGCAACACGGTGCTGGTGGGGGCGCAGGCCAACCAGCCCTATTACCTGGCCAGCGCCGTCACCGTCGCCAAGAACGTCCTCGTGCGGGGCGAAGTTCTTTCCGGCGAACGCGTGATCGTGGATGGGCAGAACCTGACGCGGTGTTTCTTCGTGGATGGCAACGCCGCCCTGGAGGCCGCGATCGAAAACCTGACCATCCGGAACGGAACGGACGGATCGGGCGGCGGCGGCGTCTATCTCAACGGCGGCGGCCGCGTCGGGTATTGCACGTTCGAAAGCAACGACTGTCCGGCTTCCTATGGCGGGGCGGTGGTGTGCAACACGGGCGGCGCGGTGGAATACTGCGACTTTTTCGCGAACCGGGCCTGGAACGGCGGCGCGGCGGCGTTCCTGTACGCCGGGGGGACCCTGAACGCCGGCGTGTTGTCCAACAACCACGCGGGCGCGGATGGCGGCGCCTTGTATTTCTATCAGGGCGGTGCGGCGGGGGCCGTGCAACTGCTGAACAACACGGCCGCCGGAAACGGCGGCGGCGCCTGCCTGTTCGCTGGCGGCAGCCTCGACTCCGCCACGGTCAGCCAAAACGTTTCCAGCAACCTGACGGGCGGCGGCGGCGGCGTCTATCTGGACGGCGGCGGCAGCTTGACGATGTCCGCCGTGAGCGAAAACCAGGCCTGGAGCGACGGCGGCGGAGTCTTGGCCACGAGCAATTCGTGGTTGAGCGACCTGGACATCCGGGACAACGACGCCGGGCTGTCCGGCGGCGGCGCCTGGTGCGGTCCCGGAGCGGTTCTGGCCGCGTCGGACGTGTTTTTCAACCAGGCTTTCGAAAAAGGCGGCGGCGTTTTTTTCAGCCACGGCGGCGCGATGTCGAATTGCACGGTCGCGAGCAACGGCTTCAACAGCTTCTTGATCGGGGAGGGCGGGGGGCTATATCTGGATGGCGGCGGCCTTTGTGCGGACAGCCGGTTCTTCTACAACAACGCGGTGCTGGGCGGCGGCATCTATTTCAACGACGGCGGCACGGCCAGCAACGCGATGATCTACGCCAACAGCGCCCGCAGCGGAGGCATGACCGTCACGCCGCGCGAAGGCGGCGGCGCCTAC
>CAZECJ010000020.1:0-35884 GCA_964510645.1 uncultured Verrucomicrobiota bacterium
CGACATCAGGTACATGTTGACCACCTCGGGGAAGCCGCTGATGCGCCGCGCGATGTGGTCGAAACCGCCCTCGCGCTCCGGCTGCACCTTGACTTCGATGACGGCGGTGACGCTGTCTTCCTTCAGGTTGTCCTCGTTGATCAGCGCCCGGTAGCCGCGGAGGGTCCCGTCCTTCTCGTAGTCGTCGATCCGCGCGGCCACCTGGGCGGGCGTCGACCGGGTCATCTTGGCGATGTCCTCGATGCTCGTGCGCGCGTTTTTCCTCAAAATGTTCAGCAGTTCGTCCATGGCGGTTCTCCCGGCGGGTCCAATCGAAGCGGGAATCCTACCAGCCTCCGCCCGCCCAACGCCAACCCAATTTCGGAAAATCTCCGGGGCCCGGCGCCCCGCCGATTTTACGTAGCACGTAAAAACTTTGGGCGGAAATTACGTAGCACGTAAAAACTTTGCCGGATTTTTACGTAGCGTGGAAAACTTTTTTCCACGCTACGTAAAATCGGCCGGGGAAGGGGGGCTTACCAGCCGATTTCGAGGAGGGAGGGCTCGTCGACGTTGGTGCCGGTGGCGCCCAGCTGGGTGTAGACGTGGTGTTCCGCGCCGTCGGAGACGACGTGGACGGCGCCGTCGGTGTCGGTGGCGGCGACGAGCGCCTGGGGCAGGGCGTCTTCGGCGGCGCGGCGGGTGGCGCCGTGGATCTTGACGGCTTCCTTGTACTGGAGGCCGACGACGGGGCGGGGGTTGCCGAATTCGAAGACGACGGCTTCGGCTTCGGTGGCCTTCAGCAGGGCGCCGGTGGCGTCGGCGAGGCGCGCGTCCATGTCGTCGGGGAGGCCGACGGTGATGGTTTCGAGGCCGGCGGTGCCGTGGTGGGGGGCGATGACGACGTCGGCCTTGAGCTTCTCGGGCGGGACGCGGGCGAGGAAGTCCTTCTGCTGCGCGAGGGTAAGGTCGGAGAGCACCAGCATGGCGAAGTCGCCGTAGGAAATGCGGAGGGAGAGGGGCGCAGCGTCGTCGCCGGCGGCGGGGCCGAGGGCTTCGATGAGGAAGGTCTTGCCGTCGCATTCGGCTTGATAGACGACGTCGCCGGCGACGAGGGTCTTGGGGGCGACGGCGGTGCCGGAGAGGCGGTGCTTGAGGTGCGCGGGCGAGCGTTCGGCGAGGAGGGCCGCCAAGGGCTCTTGGTCCAGCAGATTGGCCGCGGAGGCGGGCAGGAAGAAGTGGTCCACGTCCATGTATTGGAGGACGGAAGCGACGCCGGCGCTGTGCTCGGGCTCGCGGGAGGTGAGGACCAGGGCTTCGAGGCGGCTGATCTTCTTGGCGAAGATCTGGGGCAGGACGGTGCGCTCGGGATCGTTGCGGCGGCCGCGGTCGGTCTGGATGAAGGAGGTGTCGATCAGGATGGCCTCGTTGTCGGGGGTGTCGACCAGGATGGCGGAGGCGTAGCCGGCGGCGATGACGGAGACGTCGAGCGAGCCCGGGGAGCGCATGGCCAGCTTCTCGTTGCGGCCGGAGACGGCGATGCCGGCGAGGACGAGGGCGACGAGGGCGCCCGCGACGATGCGGAGCGAGGCGGACGCCCGCTGCCAGCGGGGGCGGATCAGGCGGAACCAGAGGGGCCGCCACCAGGCGAAGAGGCACACGGCGGCGTAGTAGACGAAGAGTTCGCGGATGGTGGGGCGATCGACGAAGGGATAGAGGAACCAGCGCGAGAAATAGTGGCCGATCAGGAGGAAGAGGGTGGAGAACACCCAGTTGGCGGCGCTGAGCAGCAGGGCGAGATAGATGCCGATGCCGGGGATGAGGCCGAGGAGGCCGGCGAGCATGGAGAGCTGCAGGACGATGCCGACGAGCGGGATGGCGATGAGGTTGGCGTAGGCGCCGGCGACGGGCCAGCGGAAGAAATAGTAGGCGGAAAGCGGGATCATCATGCCGATCTGCATGCCGAACTGGGCGGCGATGAAGCCGGAGATGCCGGGGTTGACGTTGGCGAGGCCGTAGTCGCGCAGGGGCGTGAAGCCGATGCGGGTCAGCAGGCGCGACAATCCGAACAGGACGACGCCGAGCGCGGCGTAGCCCAGCCAGAAACGGAGGGTGACGGTCAGCAGCCAATGCGCCGCGTAGGCATAGGTGAGCGCCGAGAGCATGAGGATCAGCGCGACGAAATCGTTGCCCTTGAATTTCTTGAAGATGTCGAAGAACGGCTGGGTCAGGATGGCCAGCGAAAGGATGGCGCCGAAGGAGAGCGTGAACGACGGATCCACGGCCATGGCGGGATTCTGCAGCAGGATCATGAACGCCGCGACGGGCACGCCCAGCAGCGCGGAGGCGCGCACGCCTTCGGACATGTAGCCCCACGTGAGCAGGAACAGCGAGTTCATGATGCACGCGCGCAGGGTCGAGGGCCGCGCGCCGGTGATGATGCCGAAGATGACGAGGGCGAAGATGATGAAGGGGACGTAGACCTTCTTGGAGACCTTCAGCATCACGAAGATGCCGATGAACATGATGGTGATGATCGTGACGTGCAGGCCGGAGACGGCCAGCACGTGGTTGATGCCCGAGGCGCGGAATTCGTCGGCGATGAGCGCGTCGGTGTCCTTGCCGAGATTGAAGAGCGGGGCGACGACGGCGCTGTCGTAGTCGTCGGAGGCGACGGAGACGGTGTTCTGCATGCCGTAGCGGAGGCCGAGGGTGAGCGCGCCGTGGAAGGCGGAGTTGGGCTGGGGCGTGGTCTGCTTGATCACGCGCACCATTTCGTCGCGCAAGTAGAGCGAGAATTCGACGAGGCCGTTGCCTTGGCGGGGTTCGGCGGCGCCTTGCGGCTGGATGATGTGGATGGGCGAGGGGCCGGAAAGCGGGATGCGCAGGCGCATCTGGCCGCCGATGTTGTTGTTGCGCAGATAATTGGCCTGGTCGAACGAGCCGGCGTTGGCGGCGTGCGAAGCGCCCTGCAGTTCGCCGGTCAGGGCGACGTCGTAGCCATAGGCGTCGGAACGCGCGAACCGGGCGTAGTCGGGCGTGGCCGGATCCAAGGTGAGGCGGATGTTCTGGCGGTCGACCGGGAGGTACGGTCCGCCGGGCTGATACTGGATGTAGTCGGGGGTGACCGACAGGACGGTCTTGAAGGAATAGACCCACGGATCGGCGGTGATGCGGCCGAGCACGCCGGCCGGGACGACGTTGCGCCCGGTGCGGGCGAACAGGCTGACGTTGTTTTCCGGCTGGTAGACGCCGATTTTCGCGGCGGCGGCCGGCTGGCCGATCAGTTCGACCTTGTCGAGGTGCGTGAAGGGCTGTTCGATCAACGTTTCCCAGCGCGCGGGGGTGCCGGCGGGGACGACGATTTCCTCGCTTTCCTGCGAGAGGTTGTACTGCGTGAAAGCCCAGCGGCCCTCGGCGTCGAGCGTGGGCTTGCCTTCGGCGTCGAGGACGGGCTCGAGAGCCTCGAGGCGGCCGACGAGACGGAGGCGGACGTCTTCCGTGGTCGCCGCGAGGGTTTTGACCTTCAGGAACGACGTTTGGGAAATGGGCTGGCTGGGGGTAAAGGCGCCGCCTTCCGCCGAGACGGCGAGCGTGCCGATCAACTGGTCGGGCGACTGGATCATGGCGACGTAGCGCGTGTAGCCGAAGAGGGTCGCGGTGACGAGGAGCAGGATCCAGAGGCCCACCTGGATCCGGCTGACCGGGGTGGCGATGCCGTAGGCGGCGAGTTCATCGTCCGCCGTTTTGCGGAAACGGTGCGCGAACACGAAGCCGGCGAGCGTGAGCAGGCCGAGGAGGGCCGTGGAACCCCAGAGGAGGGGGAGGGCTTCCGGCCCGGCGGTGAACGCCATGGCGAAGCCGATGCCGACGATGAACAGATAGCAGAAGGCGATGAGTTGATTGCGGGTCATGGCGGGTGCCGGGGGTTAGAGGGTTTCGGATTGGGCCGCGCCGTCGGGCGCGACCGCGGCGGCCGGGGTCGGCTGGCCGGGCAAGACGATGTCGGGATAGTATTCGAGATTCGACTTCCAGATCGGGGATTCTTCGGGCGTGCCCCGGGCGATGGCCAGGAACGCCTGGCGATAGGCGGGGTTGAACGCCGTGACGGCGATGCCCAGCAAAAGGGCGAAGGCCAGTATTTTAGCGAGCTTGGCGGCACCTTGTTCCATGGAAAACCTCTTTTAGGGATGAACGAAAAGGCCACCCGGGGGCCGGGCGGTCTGATTCAGGGGGTGGAAGTCTTCAAACGATAATTGGGTCCAGATTCCCGGCGGGGACGCCGGGTGGCGGAGATGGACGACTGCGCAGCCTGTTTTCATCATAACCGAATCAAAAATAATCAGGCAGAGTACGGCTCCAGATGGAGATTGGCAATCGTTTCTTTTCCGAAGCGGTGCCGGAGGGCGCGTTCGAGAGCGGTGGCGATCTCGTGGGCTTCGCGCAGGGGCAGGTCG
Organism: uncultured Verrucomicrobiota bacterium; assembly: GCA_964510645.1. Lineage (GTDB taxonomy): Bacteria > Verrucomicrobiota > Kiritimatiellia > CAIQIC01 > Lenti-01 > Lenti-01. The sequence goes on from CAZECJ010000020.1 coordinate 4,437, forward strand.
GCGCGCAGGCGGATGTGCATGTCGATCACCGGGATGCGGCCGACCATGCGCGTGCGCAGATTGTGGGGCTCGGCGATGCCGGGAATGCCGCGGGCCATGGCGAGGATCTCTTCGCAGACGGAGGGGGCGAGGTTCTGGTCGGTCAGATCGCCGATTTGTTCGCGGATGATCCGCCAAGCGACCTTGAGCAGGAAGATGCTGACGAACAGCGCGGCGATGGGATCGAGAATCAACCAGTCGTGGCCCAGAAACGCGGCCGCGCCGACGCCCGCCGCCGTGGCGATGGACGAAAAGGCGTCGGAGCGGTGGTGCCAGGCGTTGGCGACCAGCGACGAACTGCCCGTGGCGCGGGCCACCTTCATCGTGGCGCGATAGAGCCATTCCTTGACGGCGATGGAGAGAACGGCGGCCCAGAACGCAAAGGCCGAAGGCATGGTCAGTTCTTCGCCGTGCAAGGCGTCGAACACGCGGTGGATGGCCGATCCGGCGATCCGGATGCCGACGTAGGCCAACGCCAGCCCGATGATGGCGGCGACGAGGGTTTCGTACTTGCCGTGGCCGTAGGCGTGGTCCGAGTCCTTCGGCTTGGCGGTGAACCGCAGGCCGACGAGCACGGCGATGTCGGTGGCGAAGTCGGACAGCGAATGGACGGCGTCGGCGATCAGCGCCTGGGAACGGCCGAAGATGCCGGCGGCCAGCTTCAGGCCGGTCAGACCGACGTTGATCCAGATGGACAGATGGGTGATTTTGCGTTCGGGGGTCATCATGGGCGGCTCACGGCTTGGGCGGGGAATTGGCGGACGCCGGTGCGGCGGCTTGCTGCTTGGCGAGCTGTTCCCGCTCGTAGTCCGCGTCGCTCTGCCACCAGGGCTTGCCCTTGGGGGCCGGTTTGGGGTTGATCAGCAGCATGTAGACGAACAGGAACGGCACGCAAGGAAGATAGAACAGGATGCCGTCCTGCGAGCGCAAGGTCGCGCGGGCATCGAGCGTCGACAGCCAAACCAGATAGAAAATGAACCCGAGGGTGTTGAGGATCCAGACGGCGCGCTTGATTCCCGGCTTCATCCCGAAACTGTACCCTGCCCGTTTGCCGCTTGGCAACAGGGAAGAGTTCAGTCGAGCCGGATGCTGCGATAGAAGCTGAACGAAGCGGCGTTGGTGGCCACCGCGCTCAAGACGGGGCCGGTCGCCAGCGTGCCGCCGCTGGCGTTGGCCCAGACTTGGGTTCCGGCCAAGTTGGTCGCGACCTGCAGGGCGTAGGAGTGGCCGACGGAGCCCAGCCAGCGGAACGTCGCGGTGCCGCCTTGGCCCGCTTCGGGTTCCAGCAGCGCGCGCGCGGAGGGGTAGGGGTTGGCGACGGCGAAAAACTGGTCGCCGGGGCTGTAGGATTCGGCGAAGTTGAAGAGGCGCGGATCGTTGAGGTTGCCGTAGAAGCCGGAGGTCTGCCCCATGGGGCCGAGAACTTGATTGGACAGCGCGCGATGGTTGACGTCATTGACGAAAGCGGTGATCCGGATGGTGTCGTTGAGCGCGCCGCCGGCGTCGGCGAAGAGCTCTACGGGAATCGCCAGTTCGAGCCCCGTGGTCACGCTGGCGGCGAGGGACGTGTCGGATTCGCTGGCATGCCCGGTGCCCCAGACGCCGCCGACGTTGCTGTTATTGAAGCCGAGCTTGACGCCATTGGTGAAGGTGAACGTGGGGGTGAAACTGGTGTGGGTGGAATCTTGGGCGACGCCGAGCGTCTGCGCCGTGCCGCCGCCGCCGGTGGGCAGTGTGGCATAGTACAGATTACCCTGCCAGGCTTCGATCTGGGGCGGGTCGTAAAATGGAATCGTTCTGGTGCTGTTGTAGAACGTCAGGTAGAAGTCCGCCTCGAAGTCGGCATCGAAGCGCAACCCCACGTTGTTGGTGTCCAAATGGCCCATGCAGCTCAAGGCGCCGCCATCGACGTCCGCGTTGTCGCCGCGCAGGCTGTTCTGGCCGCCGGGGATGGCATCGACGAAAAGATCGAGCTTGTTCTGGTTGCCGACCGACCACTGGATGCCTTGGCCGAGGGTTTCGAGGTTGCCGGCGATGAATAGATAGAGATAGCCGTCGGAAACGCGCGCGTAGGCGGCATCCAGTTCGGACCCCTGCACGGCGAAACGGGGATGGCCGTTGGTGGCGTTACCAAAGCTCGTCGGCGTATTCTGCACGGCGACGGGCGCGCCGTAGAAGGCGGCGTCGAGCTGGCCGTCCACCGTCGGCGACTGGGCCGCGGCCGGTTGGACAAGCCCGGCAGACAGGAGAACCGAAAAAAACACCGAGCCGGCGACGCAGATTGCTTTCATGGATGTTCCTTTTATTGCGAAGTCCGGATCGGCCTCGCGGATTCGTTTTTCGATTCAAGCCAACATAATAGGCAGAAAGAGTATAACGTTTTTCCGGATCTGTATATCTTTTATTTGAAAACTTGTGGCCCCGGAAGGAGTTGTGTTATGGGATCGACATGAAACTGGGCGAACGCATGCGGGAGGGAATTCTGGGCCACGCGGCCACGGCGGGATTCTATCTCTACGCGATTTTCGCCGCGCCGCCGCTGGCGCGCGCGCTGAAGGCGGGGCTGGCCGATCCGCAGCCGATGGTGTGGCCGGGCGTCCTCTTGCTGGCGGTGCTGCTGCTGGAGCCGATCGGCTTGCGCTGGAAAGTGCTCTTCCTGCGGCGTCGGAACCGCGACGAGTCTTTCGAGCCCCAAGGCTCGCTGGTGGGACTCGTCTCGGCCGTGGTCATTGGGCACATGATCGTCAGCGTGCTCGCAGGCATGATTGCGCTGGACTGTTTAGGGCTGGCGGGGGCGGATGCGAATCCGGCCTGGATGGGGGCCGCACCGGTCGCCTTGGTGTTCAAGGATTTGCTGGCGTTCTTTTCCGCGGGGGGGAGCCAAGTGTCCCGCGAGCCGCCGGGACATTGGAAAGAGCATCTGGCCGACGTCGTCCTGCTGGCGTTTGGCTGCCTCGCCTATACGGCTTGGTGGCAAGGTCTCTTTGACTTGGGCGAGATCGCCACGGAGAGCCTCGGCATGAAGCTGGCGCTGGCGCCGCTGCTCGGCGGTCTGTTCGCTTTCCTCTATTTGCCGATGCGGGTGCCGTTCGTTCTGGATGAGTGCTACCTGCGGCCCGCGAAGGGCCGCAAGGGCCGCATCGTGGCCGAACTCGTCCTCGGCGCGGCGCTGGGACTTTATCCCGCCTTCGCGTGAGCGGGATCCGCCGGGCGGGCGGGGCGGCATCCGAAAGAGAAAAATGAAGCTTTTATGAAGGGAAAAACGGTAAATCGCTCTATTTTCCGGGGTGTTTTTCACTTGGGGCGGCGTGGGCAAAATGGGATTCTTTATCAGATCGACTGGAAGCAAAATACAGGATCCGGAGTGTCCACATGAAGAAAACCATGATCGTTGTTTTGATCGGGATCGCGGCGGCGCTGGCGGGGCCGGCGCAAGCGGCGCACTACGGCGTGTTCGTAGGGCTGAACGAATACAACACGAGCTACGTGGGATCGGACAATTGGCTGAGCGGGTGCGTGCCGGATGCGAACCACGTCTACACGAACACGATCAGGCGCGGAGGCTGGACGAACTCGACGGTGACGCGCCTGCTGAACTCGGCCGGAACCAAGACGGCCGTTCGCCAGGCCATTTCCAACTACGCGGCAACGGCGGTGTCGGGCGACACGTTCCTGTACTACCATTCCAGCCACGGCGGCCAGAACAGCGGCACTTCGGTCTACCTGTGCACCTACAACGCCGACTACGACGACACGGACGTGGCGGCGGATCTGGCGAAGTTCGTGACGGGCGTGAAGGTCATCGTGATGGTGGATGCCTGCCATTCGGGCGGCCTGTTCAAATCCACGAAAGACGGGACCCGCGCCCGCGTGTTGAGAGGCCGCGCTTGGGATTTCGCCGGAAACGTAACGCGGATCATGGATGAAAACCGGGCGGCGGCGCTGGCCGCCGGACGGAAGGGCGTGACCGCCCGCGTGAGTTCCAGCGAAATCGGCTGGATCACGGCGGCGGACTACGACCAGTATTCGTGGGACGGCGACACGGGCGGTCTCTTTACGGACAAGGTCATCGAGGGGTGGACGAATGCCGCCGCCTCGAGCTGCGACCTGAACGGCGACGGCTATGCGAATTTCTATGAACTGTACGACTACTCCTGGGACGTGGCGAACGATTCCAGCCACGAGTACACGCAGGCGCAGGCGCAGAACACGAACGTGCTGCTGAACACGTTGGCCGGCTGGATCGGCCCGACGGCGCCCGGCGGCCTGATCGTGTTCAGCAATCTGACGGCCCAGGCGGTGGTGGTGGGGCAGACGCTGACCTATCCCGTGGGCGCCTACACGTCCGGCACCAACCTGCCGGCGACCGTCACGATGACGACGGTGCAGGCGGGGGCCAGCTATGCCGGCGGCCAACTGACCTTCACGCCGACGAACGCAGGCACCTACACGTTCAACTTCTCGGCCACGAATTCGGCCGGGAGCTCGGCCACGGCCAGCTTGACGGTGACCGCGACGCTGGCGGCGCCGGCTTCGATCTGGGCGAGCGCGACGAACAACACGGATTTCACGGCTTCATGGGGAGCGGTGTCGGGCGCGGCGAGCTACCGGCTCGACGTGGCGACGAACAGCAGCTTCTCGACCGGCGGCAGCGGCAGCAACCGCGTGGAAGAAGGCTTTGCTTCGGCCACGCCGACCGATTGGACCATTGCGGCAGGCGGCACGTATTCCTCGTCGCCCTACGTGGGCTCCACGTTGTCCGGAACCTACTCGATCAAGTTCAGCGCCACGGGCAATTCCGCCGTCACGCCGGCTTTCGCGGCCGGGGCGACGAACCTGCAGTTCTGGGCCTACGGCAACGGCAGCGGCACGGCCAGCACGTTCGCGATTTCCGGGCTCGTGAACAGCGTGTGGACGCTGGTGGATACCGTCTCGATCGCGGTCGGCGCGGGCACGTACAACGTCGCGCTGGATTCCCAAACGACGCAGCTCGGTTTCTATTTCACGAGGAACGGCTACAACTGCGCGTTCGACGACGTGATCGTCCAGGCGGTCGGCGGATCGTCGAGCTTCGCGGCGGGCTATCAGGACCGCGCCGTGGCCGGCACGAGCCAGAGCGTGACGGGCCTGACGTCGGGCGCGACCTATTATTTCCGGGCGCGCGCCACGTCGAGCGGCGGCACCGGCTTGAATTCCGCGACGGCGAGCGTGACGACGCTGACGATCCTGGCGGCGCCGGCCTTCAATGCGAATCCCGGTCCAGTCGCGACGACCGCCGGCGTGGCGCGGACGTTCACGGTGAGCGCTTCGGGCAGCCCGGCGCCGGCGCTGGCGCTGGCGTCCCAGACGGCTTCTTCCGGATACAGCTTCGTGCCGGCGACGGGCGTGTTGACCTATGCGCCGCCGCAAGCGGATGCCGGTACGCGCACGTTCACCTTCTCGGCCAGCAACGGCTCGGGCGTGGCCTACCAGACCGTGACCGTGGCGGTGACGGCGGCGACCGCGCCGGCGTTCACCAGCGCCGCCACGTTCGGCGCCACGACGACTGTGCAGCGCACCTTCACGGTGACGGCGTCCGGCACCCCGGCGGCGACGCTGGCGCTGGTCGGCGAGACGGTCTCCGGCGAGTACGGCTTCGTGCCCGCGACGGGCGTGCTGACCTACACGCCGGTTTCCGGCGACATCGGCACGCAAACCTTCACGTTCTCCGCCGCCAACGCCGCCGGCACGGCGACGCAGGTCGTCAGCGTGGTCGTTAGCGACCTGCCGGCGACGCTGCCGGTCTTCGGCGCGAATCCCGGTCCCTTGGGCGCGACGACGGGCGTGGCCCGGGCTTTCACGGTGACAGTGGCTAGCGGCAATCCAGCGCCGACGCTGGCGTTGCGGACCCAGACGGCCTCGTCGGGCTATGGCTTCGTGGCCGGAACGGGCGTGTTGACGTATACGCCGCCGGAGGCGGACGTGGGCACGCGGACGTTCACGTTCACGGCCAGCAACAGCGCGGGCGTGGCGACGCAGGTCGTCAGCGTGTCCGTGGTTGCGGGCATTCCAGGCGCCCCGGCCTCGATCTGGGCGAGCGCGACGAACGCGGCGGGCTTCACCGCGGCGTGGAGCGCGGTGGCGAACGCGACGAGCTATCGCCTCGACATCGGCACGAACGCCACCTTCATGGGCGGCGGCACGAGTGCCCAGTCGATGCTGGCCAGCAACGCGGCGACCAGCACGACGCCGCCGACGGGATGGACCTACAACATCTCCGCGTCCAGCAGTAGCTATTTGATCCTCGGATATGCGTCCAATGACGTCGTGTCGGAGGCCTTCTCCACGGTGGGATTCACCAACCTGACCGTCGATGGCCAGGCGCGCACCTATGGCGGAACCGCCGCGGGCACGACCAATCTCACCGTATCGATCTCGGGCGACGACGGAGCCAACTGGACCGTGATCGGGGTAGTGGCGCCCGCGCTCAACAGCATGGTGGCCATGCCGACCTTGACCACCGCCGCGAATCTCGGCAACAGCCAGACCCGGATCCGTTGGCAGGCGCTGGGCGCGTCCGCCAATAAGGGCGCGGGCATCCAGGCTCTGGTGATCAAGGGCTGGAGCGGCGGCGGCGGTCCCGCCTACGTGCCGGGCTACTCGAACGTGGCGGCGGCGGGCACGAGCCTGGCCGTGACGGGCCTGACGACCGGCGCGACCTACTACTTCCGCGCCCGCGCGGTGAACGCCGCCGGCACCGGCGCGAATTCCGCCGTGGCCAGCGTGACCACGGCCAGCAACGCGCCGGCGGGCACGCCTCCGACGATAAACGCGATCGCCGCGCAAAGCGCGACGGTGGGCATTGAATTCAATTACGCGGTGACGGCGACGGCGACGGACGGCGATCCCATCCTGTCCTTCGCCTGCTCGAGCGCGGCGGACGACGCCACGTGGAACTTCGATGCGGGCACGGGCGATTTCCTGTTCATCCCGACGGCCGCCCAGCTCGGCACGAACCTGTTCAGCATAACGGCGACGGACAAGGACGGCGCCAGCGCGCCGGTGCAAATGAGCGTCAAGGTGTACTCGGCGGCGGCGAGCAATGAATTCACGATGTGGGTGGAAGACCAGGAAGAGAATCCCGCCGATCCCGATTTCGCCGAGAACGCGGACGTCGACGGCGACGGCGCCGACACCTACGAGGAATATCTGGCCGACACCGATCCGGCGGCATCCAACAGCGTGCTGCGCCTGGAAGGCCAGACGGCCGACCTGACGGAGTTCTCGTTCCCGGCCAGTCCGGCGCGCTTCTACCAACTGGAATATTGCACCGACATCACGGATCAGGCGGGCACTCTCGTGGTCTCGAATCTGGGCTGGGGCGTGCCGGGCATGGTGATCACCAACGACTTCCCGGCCAGCTGGTTCGGAACGATCCGCGTCCTGCTGCAGGAACCGTAAACGGAACATCCGGATCCGGCGGACCGGCGCTGCGGGGTCTGCCGACCGCAAAGGCGCGCGACGACCGTCGCGCGCCTTTTGTTTGCGTCCGGTGGGCTCGATGGGCTTTCTCCAAATTCGGCCGGAATCCGGGATATGCGGTTGTAGGGACCGGAGCAGAACGGTATCCTGCTTGCGGTCGACCGGAAGTGAAGGACGGCATGAACAAAGCCCTTGGATTTTGTCTGGCGGGACTGTGCGCGAGTTCCGCATGGGGGGCGACGGTGGAATTCGGGGTCGGCAAAATCTACGCAGCGGAGGGGGAAGCGTCCGTTTCCCTGCCGGTGATCCTCTTCTTCCGCGGCGGACGCCACGGTCCGGGTCGCCATCGCCGGGACGGCCACGAACGGATTCGATTTCACCTGTTCCACGACGCTGGTCTTTTCGGTTTCGGGTTCCGCCACCAATCCCCTGGTGTTTTCCGTCGCGGACGACGACCTGCCGGAAGGTCCGGAATCCACGCGGCTGACGCTGAACTTCGTGGCGGGCGCGACGAACGAGACGGATTTCACGGCGGCCTGGAGCGCCGTGCCGGAGGCAACGGGCTATCGGCTGGACGTCGGCACGAACGAAACCTTCACGAGCGGCGCCGGCGGCGTCGCGACGTTGATCGACGACGAGCCATGCCCCAGCGGGCACGCCGCCGGCCGTGGACGCGATGTCCGTGCAGGTCGCGAGCGTGGGCGCGGAATTCGAATATGCGGTGACGGCGACGGCGTCGGATGGCGATCCCATCCTATCGTTTGCCTGCACGAGCGCGGTCGATACGAACACCTGGCTCCTCGACGAAGTCACGGGCGACTTCCTGTTTATTCCGACGACGAACCAGATGGGAACAAATGGATTTGGTTTTACGGCCACGGACAAGGATGGAACGAGCGCACCGGTGGCGATGAACGTGAAGGTCTACTCGGCGGCCGCCACCAACGCCTTCACGCAATGGGTGGAAGACCAGGAAGAGGACCCCGCCGATCCGGACTTCGCCGAGAACGCGGATATCGACGGCGACGGCGCCGACACCTACGAGGAATATCTGGCCGACACCGATCCGGCGGCCTCCATCAGCGTGCTGGCTCTGTCGGGAACCTACTTCACGGCGGCGCAGGGCGGCGACGACACGGGCCAGATCCGGTTCAGCTTCCCGGCGAGCCCGGCTCGGTTTTATCAGCTGGAATATTGCACCGACCTCACGAATCACGTCGGCGTCGCGGTGAGCAATCTCGGCTGGGGCGTGCCCGGCATGGTGGTCACCAGCGCTGCTCCGGCCAGCTGGTATGGCGTGATCCGCGTCCGGCTGGATTCGCCGTAAATCATATCATCCACTTCTGGGGCAATGGGATGTCCATCCGGGCGGCGGTCTTCCCGCTTTCGCCTTTCTGCACAATCCTGTCTTCGCTTGTTGCCGGTACAAATGGGGAGGGACGACGGTTACCGGCGCAGTAGAACGTTTTGGCCGCCGAGGTGTTTTTCATTTGTTTCGTAAGGGGGGACTAGGTGTATTCTTTGTTAAATATCGTTTAATCCAAAAAATGTTGGAGCGGATCATGAAGAAAATCGCGTTGGGTTGCGTGGCCTTGCTGTGGGCGGGAATCGTCGGAGCGGCGGAATTGAGCGTGGACTTCACGTTTTCCGCAGACGACGTGGAATTGACGACGGCGGGCGAATACACCGCGATCGGCCTGGCCGACGGCTCGCGCGTCGTGGACGAACTCGGCGCGCCGTCGATCCCCGCGAAATTCGCGAACGTCCTGATACCGTCGGGCGCGCAGAACGTCTCCGTTTCCGCGAGCGGCGAGTGGACGCTGCTGGCCGAAGGCATCACGCCCTATCCGGCGCAGCCGCGCAGCCCGAAGAGCCAGGCCAAGCCGGCCTTCGTGCCCGCGAACGCCCGCTACGCGAGCGCCGCCGCCTGGCCCGCCGAAATCGCGACCTACCAAGGCGACCACGAAATGCAGGGCTACCAGTTCGTGTCCGTGCGCGTGAATCCGCTGGCCTACGTGGGCGCGGAAAAGAAGCTGTACCTGCGCGAGAAGGTGACTGTGACGGTGACCTACGACGCCGCGCCCGCGACCAAATCCGTGTTCTCGAGCCAGAAGGCCGCTTTCGAACCGTTGGTGAACAGCTTGGTGGTGAATCCCGCCGCCGCCGAGAATTTCGCCCCTGCGGTTAAAAAAGCCGCGCCCCGGGCTTCCGCCCAGTATCTGATCATTACGCGCGCCGCGCTCACCAACGCGTTCAAGCCGCTGCAGACCTCCCGCGCGTCTCGGTTCACCACGGACATGCTCACCGTGGAGTCCATCACCAACTCCTACAGCGGAACCGATGCGCAGGCGAAAATCCGCGCGTGCATCCAGACCTACGTCAGCAACAACGCCACCGCCTACGTCGTGCTGGGCGGCGACGACACCATCGTCCCCGCCCGCGGATGCTGGGTCGACGTGGACGGGGAAACCGAAACAGCCATGCCCACGGATTTGTACTATTCCGGCCTGAACGGCACGTGGAACAGCGATGGCGATTCCAATTACGGCGAAACCACGGATGGCGTGGACATGGCCTGGGACGTGGTCGTGGCCCGCATTCCCGTCCGCACGACGACCCATGCCAGCGCCTACATCGACAAGTTGCTGGCCTTCGAGGCCAATCCCAACCGTTTCGACGGCAAAATGCTGCTGGGCGGCATGTATGCGTGGGACACCTACACGGGAACTTCCCGGCCCAGCGACAACTGCACCAACAGCGACCACCACGCCGACTTCCGCTACACCGCCCACACGTCCGTCAGCGATTCGGAAATGTGGGATCGGCGTCTCTACCGCGACGGCATCCTGCCGTATTGGTCGGCCAGCAATTCCATCGCGCTCTTCTGCGATACCCTCACCACGTGGGATACGACGTTCGGGTCCGGCAACTACGCCCAAAACGCCACCAACGTCAAAAACAAGTTCAACATGGGGTGGTTCCACATGTTCTTCTCGGGCCATGGCGATACCACCCTGTTGGGTTTGGAAACGGGCTCGTTCTCCACTACGGAAGCGGCGGCGATGACCAATACCATCGTTTTTGCCTATACGGACGCCTGTCTGACGGGCGGCTTTGACCAAGGCGAGCCCTCGCTGAGCGAAGCGTTCCTGCGCAACGCCAACGGCGGGGCGCTGATCTACATGGGTTGCAGCCGCTATGGCTGGGGCTCGCCCGACGAGACGCCGGCGAGCAACACGTCCGACGGCGGACCCTCGACCATTTACGGCTACAAGTTCTACAAGCGCATGCACGAGACGACCGGCCGCACGATCGGCACGGCCTTCGCCATGCACAAGGCGGATATGATTTCGGCTTCCGGCACCGACGACTGCGAACGCTGGATCCAATTCGGCATGAACCTGCAAGGCGACCCCGTCCTCTCCTTGGAACCGATCGGCGATCAGCCGCCCGCCATCCAGCCCGTTCCGGCCCAATCCGTCACGGTGGGCCAGGCCTTGAGTTTTAGCGTCACGTCCACGGACGGCGATGGCGACACGATGCGCCTGACCGCTTCGGGCTTGCCGGCCGGCGCCACGTTCGCGGGCGCCACGGGCACCGTTTCCATTTCCAGCACGTTCAACTGGACGCCGGCCGCCACGGGCAGCTATTCCGTCACGTTCTTCGCCGGCGACAAGGACGGCACCAACAGCACCGTGGCCGGCATCACGGTGAATCCGCGCGCCAAACCCAGCCTGAGCACCACGCCTGCCGGGGCTTCGGTCAATGCGGTCGTGAGCAATTCCTTCACCTTGACCGTGCAGGCCACCGAAGCCGATGGCGACACGGTGTCGGTCGGCGCCCTGTCCCTGCCCGCGTGGGCGAGTTTCGCGGGCGCCACGGGCGCCGCGCCGGTCCAGGTTTCGATGACGGGTACGCCGACCGTCACGGGCACCTACAGCGCCGTGTTCCGCGCCGCCGACGCCGACGGCGCCGCGACCGCCACCGTGCAGATCGTCGTGACCGAAGCGCCGTCCGTGATCGATATCGGCGGCTACAAGCTGACCCAGGCCAACGCGGCCTACGAGTACACCCTTCCGGCCGGCACGTTCATTCCCGTCAACGGCTACGTGGTCGTCGGCCGCAACACCACCAGGGATTTGTTCGAGTCCGCTTGGGGCGTGACCTTGGGCGAAAACGTCGTCTACCTGAACAGCGCCGGTGCCATGCCCGTGATCAACGGCGACGAAACCTACACCCTCTCCGACGCCTCCAGCGCGCTGGTGGAAGGCCCGACTCCGGCCCTGACGTCCGGCTATACCCGGCAGCGCATCCACGCCACCAACGACGCCACGCTCTCGGGCAGCTGGACCTCCGCCACCACGGCGTCGGCCACGCCGGGCGGCGGCGGCGTCGGCAACGGCACGGCCGGACTCGTCATCAACGAGTATTCCGACGCCGGCGCCTACGCCAACGAGTTCGTCGAGCTTTACTACGACGGCGTGGCGGGCTCCCAGCCCGCGCAGGCGCCGGGCATCGTGGTCTCGGGCGGCACCAACCAGAGCGTGCTGACCGGCGGCACCCTCACGTTCACCGTGACGGCCACCGACCCCGAAGACAACGACGTCATCCTGGTCGCCGAATCCAAGCCGGCGGGCTCGACCTTCACCGACGTCGAAGGCGCTTCGCCCCAGGTCGGAACCTTCAGTTGGACGCCGGCGACCACGGGCAGCTACGAAGCCGTGTTCGTGGCGGCCGATTCGGCGGACGGCATGGAAACCACCCAGCGCGTCGCCATCGCCGTCTTGTCGTCGGTGGGCGCCGCGCCGGTCATCACCGTCACGGGCGGTACCAACCAGTCCGCGACCGTGAGCAACGTGCTGACCTTCACCGTGACAGCCACCGATCCAGAGGACAACGACGTCATTCTGATCGACAGCGCCAAGCCGGCCGGCGCCACGTTCGCCGGCGTGGAAGGCGCTTCGCCTCAATCCTGCGTATTCTCCTGGACACCCACCGCCGCAGGTTCCTACGAAGCGATTTTCGTGGCGGCCGACGCCTACGACGGCGCCGAAGCCACCCAGCGCGTGACGATCGCCGTCACCGAGGCGGGCAGCGGCGGAGGCATGGAAACCTTCGACAACTACTCCAATTCGGGGTCTTCCTACAGCACCAACACCTTCACGGGACAAGATGGCTCCACCTGGACCGTAGGCAAAGGCCGCGGCGACATCTCGATCACCGGTAAGGCGCCGACCATCCGGAACCAGGCGGACGCCTACATCCGTTCGGGCACGATCGCGGGCGGCGTGGGCAACCTGTCCTTCAAGTACCGGAAACCGTTCACCGATACGACGATGGGCAACCAGGTCTACGTCATCGGACAGGACAGCACCTATACCGGAACCGTGACGACGGTTCCCGCGTCGACGAACGAGGTGCTCACGTTTACGGCGACGGGCGTGAACGTCGCCGGCAGTTTCGTTCTGGTCATTAGCAATACCGCCGCCACGGCGCGCATGACCGTCGACGACGTCGAATGGACGGGGTATTCCACCGGCGGCGGCACGGATCCCTACGAGGAATGGGTGGCCGGCCAGGGCGAGGATCCGGAAACGCCCGAGTTCGTGCCGGAAGGAGACGCGGACGGCGACGGAAAAACCAACTACGATGAATACATGGCCGACACCGATCCGGGCAATTCCAATGCCGTGTTCGAGGTTACGGGCGCCTATACCAACACGAGCGGAACGCTAACCATGTCCTATCCGGCCAGCCCGAACCGCTACTATCAATTGGAATACAAGACCAATCTGGTGAGCGGCGAGAATGTCGTGTCCAATCTGGGCTGGGGCGGCACCGGAACCTTGGCCACCAACATCCCGCCCGAGTGGTATGGAACGATCCGCGTCAGGTTGACGGCGCCATAGCGCAGCCGGTACTCTTCAACAGATTGCGCGGCATGAAAATGCCGCGCATTTTTTATTATCTCGGTTCGTCAAACGACCGTGTATTTCCTGGCCGTTTCGGCTTTCGCCCGCGCTTGGCTCCGGCTGCGCCGAACGGGAACATTCATCTCGTCTTCATATTAATGTAGAGGATTGCATTTTGAAAAAAGACGCGTAACATCTTTCTAATACTTCGCAGAGAAAATGATCGGAGAAGGGTGTGAAGAAACGTCTGGGTTGGTGGTGGGTGTGCGGCATCGCGGCGGCTTCGGCGGCCCTCGGCGCAGATCAACCTCTTTTCCTGGATGGGGGCACGATCGAAACGTCGAGCGACGCGCAACAAGCGATGGTGCGCCTGCTGAAATCGTCTCCGCGCCCGCCGACGGTGCAGCGGGCGACGTCGCGGGGGACGACGCCGTGGTTCGTGCAATTCGCCGGCGCACCGTGCGAGAAGTGGCAGTCGGCGCTGGAGGCCGAAGGGGCTAAAATTCTGGGATATGTTCCGGAGAATGCCTTCCTGCTCGAGGTAACGCCGGAAACTCTCGTGCGGATCGCTTCGATGGACCACGTGACGTGGGCCGGCGAATATTTGCCCCTATACAAAAAATCGAGGGCCTTGGCGTCCCTGCCGGAGGATGGCGGCGAATGCGTCGTGACGCTGTTCGATCCCGCGGACAAACGGCGCGTGGCCCGCGAATTCGGCGAGATGAACGCGTTCGTGCCGCGCGCGCAACTCGAGGCGGACGGCTCCGAACTTCGAGCGCGGTTGACGGCCGCCCAAATCGACGAAGTCGCCCAATGGGGCGAAGTGGAATGGATCGAACCCTCTGTGCCTCTCCAATCGTGGGGAGGCTCCGCGCCCGAACCGGCGGACGTCGCCGACGTGGTCGCGGAATGGCGTCGGGCCTACGCGGCCGGCGAAAGGGTGGGGACGCTGCTCCGCGGCGCGGCCGATGCCGGCGCCTACGGCGCGGACTCGCGCGCGATCGATCGGTTCGTCTGGGAACATCCCGAAATGCTGGTGGTCGCGGCGGCCGGCAACGCGGCCGTGGATTTACATCCGGCGGACGGCGTGGTGGATGCCGGATCGGTGGCCTCGCCCGCGACGGCGAAAAACGTTTTGTCCGTGGGCGCGGCGGAAGGCCGGCGCGACGTCGCGCGCGTCTGGCGCGATTCGTGGCCCGAGGATTTTGCGGTGGAACCCATCGCGCTGGACCGGATGGCGCAGACGAACGGTCCGCAAGGCCTGGCGGCGTTTTCGGGCCGCGGGCCCTGCGCCGACGGCCGCTTCAAGCCCGATCTCGTCGCGCCGGGAACCTACGTGGTCGTCCCGCGGCCCGCGGATTCGGATTTCGCGGGCTGGGGCGTGGCGGAAAACACCAACGAAATCTGCGTGGGCGGCACGGGCGTGGCGGCGGAACAGGTCGCCGAGGCTGCCAAGCAGGCGCGGCAATGGCTGGAGGATGAGCGCGGCCTCGCGGCGCCGAGCGCGGCGCTGGTCAAGGCGCTGCTGCTGGCGGGCGCCCGGGATTTGGCTCCCGGCCAATATGGAAGGGGCGCCAAACAGGAAATCCCGTTCCGCCGGCCGAATTCCGCGCAAGGCGCGGGATGGCTGGATCCGGTCGGCGCCTTGCGGCCGGACGAAAACGGATTTCTCGACGTGCACGAAGCGCCCGGACTCGCGACGGGCGCGGCCGATGCCTACGAACTGGCCGTCGATCGGCCCGGTGGCCGCTTCGTCCTGGTGTTGGCCTATGCCGATCCTCCCGCCGCGCCGTGCGCCGGCAAGCAGCTGGTGAACGACCTGGATTTGACGGTGTCGACGCCGGCCGGCGCGGTGCTGCACGCCAACGGGCGCGCGAGTCCGGACGATTTGAACAACGTGGAAATGATCGAATTCGAAGCGGACGAAGCGGGCACGTATCTCGCGCGGGTCGAAGCCCGCGCGGTGCCGATGGGCGGTTCCCAGCCCTATGCCCTCGTCGTCCGCGGACCTCGGACGGAAGCCGCAACCGCGGCAGCATCGGAGCAACCATGAGCTGGCAGAAAATGGCGTGTGGAATGGCGGCGGTCGCGGCAATCGGCTGGTCGGTTCCGGCCGCGCGGGGCGGAACGGAAACCTTCGCAAACTACACGAACAGTACCTCGAGCTATGCGACCAATGCCATCGTCGGGCAGGATGGCTCGACCTGGACGCTCGCGGCGGCTCGCGGCGACATCGCGGTCAACGGCAAGGCGCCGACCATCCGCAACGTGGCGAATGCCTACATCCGGTCCGGCACGATCACCGGCGGCGTGGGAATGCTGACCTTTTCCTACCGCAAACCGTTTAGCGAATCCTACATGAGCAACAAAGTGCTCGTGATCGGATCGGGCAACACCTTTACGGGGGTGGTGACCCAGGTCCCTTCCACGACCAACGAGGTGCTGGTGTACACGGCGGCCACGGTGAACGTGGAAGGGGATTTCGTTTTGGTGATTACCAACTCGACTGCGACGGCGCGCATCGCGGTGGACGATGTCACGTGGACGGGTTACGTGGCGGGCGGAGGCACGCCGCCCTCGTTCACCAGCGGCACCGGTCCGTACGGCGCGACGTCCGGCGTGACGACGGCGTTCACGGTGACCGCGTCGGGCAGTCCGTCGCCGACGCTGGCGCTGCAGTCGCAAACCGCGTCTTCGGGTTTCAGCTTCACGCCGGGCACGGGCGTCTTGAACTACACTCCCCCGCAGACGGACGGCGGGGCGACGCAGACCTTCACGTTCACGGCGAGCAACAGCGCGGGCGTGGCCACGCAAACCGTCAGCGTGGCGGTCACGGCCGGCACGGCGCCTTCGTTCACGAGCGGCGCGTCGGCCGGCGCGACCTCGCTGGTGGCGATGGCGTTCACGGTGTCCGCGTCGGGCACGCCGGCTCCGACGCTGGCCCTGCAGAGCGAGGATGCCGCCGGAAGCGTCAGTTTCGCTCCCGGCACGGGCGTCCTGGATTACACGCCGTCCGCGGGCGATGTCGGCGTCCGGATCTTCACGTTCACGGCCAGCAACATCGCCGGCGTGGTTACCCAGGCCGTCGGCGTGACCGTCGTCGATCAGCCCGTCGCCCCGAGCTTCACCAGCGGCACCGCGTACGGGGCGACCTCGCTGGTGGCGATGGCGTTCACGGTGTCCGCCAGCGGCAATCCGTCGCCGGCCTTGGCGCTGCAGTCGCAAACCGCGTCGTCCGGATATGGCTTCACGCCGGCGACCGGCGTGCTGGATTACACGCCGCCCACGAACGACGTCGGCACCCGGACCTTCACGTTCACGGCGAGCAATAGCACGGGCGTGGCGACGCAGACCGTGACCGTGACCGTCGCCGCCGCCCTGACCGCGATCCCGACGGTCAGCGTGGCGAACGTCGACACCAATTCCTTCACGGTCAACTGGACGGCCTGCACCGGCGCCACGAACTACCAGGTGCAGGTGGCGACGGACACGAATTTCACCGTGGGCGGAAGCGGCAGCAACGCGACGATCGCCGCGGTGGGCAACGCGGGGGTTTCCAATGGCTGGGCCTACGTGAACGGCGCCAGCAATGCGGGCACCTATCACAAGCTGGTTGCCGACACCTTGCCCGGCGTGGTCAGCGCCGAGTTTTCCACGCTGGGCTACGTGGGCGCGACGGCCGCGTACAGCGTGGCGACCTTCGGCGGTTCCGCCGCCAACGTCTTGTTGATTTCCTACTCGCTGGACGGCGGCACCAATTGGACGGTGTTCGGCACCAATTCGAGCGCCACCAGTTCGACCTACGTGACGGGGCAGGGGAATGCCCTGCCTGCCGCCGCCTTGGGGCAGGCCAGCGTATGGGTCAAGTGGCATTGCGACGTGGCCACGGCCAGCGTCGGCTTGCGCCTGCAAGCCTTGGCCGTCGTCGGCGTCCAGTCGGACGACAGCGGTTCGCTCGTCGCGGATGCGACGACGGCGGCGCTGACCTATGCGGCGACGGGGCTGGTCATGGAGACGACCTACTACGTCCGCGCGCGCATGCTGACGACCGGCGAATGGTCGACCGTCGTTTCGGCGACGACGGCCAGCCCGACGCCGGAAGCGCCGGCGTTCGACGCGAATCCCGGGCCCCTGGGCGCGACGACCGGCGTGGCGCGGGTCTTCACGGTTTCGGCGACGGGCTATCCCGCGCCGACGTTGGCGCTGGCGGGCACGACGGCGTCGAGCGGCTACGGCTTTGTGGCCGGCACGGGCGTGCTGACCTACGCGGCGCCGGAAGCGGACGTTGGCGCGCGGACGTTCACGTTCACCGCCAGCAACGCCTCGGGCGTGGCGACGCAGACCGTCAGCGTGACGGTCTCGCTCCCGCCCGCGACGGTGCCGGTCTTCGGCGCGAATCCGGGGCCGCTGGGCGCGACCTCGGGCGTGGCGCGGACGTTCTCGGTTTCGGCGACGGGCTATCCGGCGCCGGCGCTCTCGCTGGCCGGCACGACGGCTTCCGCGGGCTATACCTTCACGGCGGGGACGGGCCAGTTGGCCTACACGCCCCCGGCTGGCGACGTCGGCGCGCGCACCTTCACGTTCGCGGCGAGCAACAGCGCGGGCGTCGCCATGCAGACCGTGAGCGTGGCGGTGGTTTCTTTCGTTCCCCAGGTCGTGGCGACCAACGTCGGGCCCGATTCCTTCACGGTCAACTGGACGGAAGTGTCCGGCGCGACGGCCTACCAAGTGCAGGTGGCGACGGACACCAATTTCACCTCCACCGCCGCCGGTTCGAACGCGGTGAATCAAACCTTCGCCACGCTGACGGACACGACCCCGCCCAGCGGCTGGACCAGCAGCGCGTCCATCGACCTGGACAGCACCACGTATTACGGCGCCGCGGCGCCGTCGTTTAAATTCAACGTGAACGGCCAGACGCTGACGAGCCCGACCTTTGCGGCCGGCGCCACGAACCTGCAGTTCTGGGCCTACGGCCGCAACGGCTCCGGCAGCAGCTTCGCGATTTCGGGCCTGGTGTCCGGCGCGTGGACGCTGATCGACACGGTGTCCATCGCGCGCAACGGCGCCACCTACAACCTGCCCCTGGATCCGCAGACCACGCAGATCAGGTTCTCCTTCTCCCGGCTCGTCACCGTGTATCTGGACGACGTGGTGGTCCAGACCGCGACGGCGGCCGGGTCGATCGTCATCGACGAAACGGTCGCGGCCCTGACGTATGGCGCGACGGGGCTGGACTTCCTGACGACCTATTTCGCGCGCGTGCGCCAGACCAACGGCCTGTGGTCGAGCGCCGTTTCGGCGACCACCCTCGGCAACGATCCGGTGGTGCCGTGGTTCACCGGCGGGGCCGGACCGTTCAGCACGACGGCGGGCGTGGCGGTGGCGTTTGCGGAGTCCGCGCTGGGCGTGCCGTCGCCGACGCTGGCGCTGGCCGGCTCGACGGCGGCGGGAGGCAGCTACGCGTTCACGCCCGAAACGGGCTATCTGCTCTACTCGCCTCCGGTCGGCGACGCGGGCACGCGGACCTTCTCGTTCACGGCCAGCAACAGCATGGGCGTGGCGACGCAAATCGTCAGCGTTTCGGTCGCGGCGGCGACGACGCCGGCGTTTACCAGCGGCACGTCGTACGGCGCGACGACGCTGGTCGCGCGGATCATCACCGTGACGGCCACCGGCGTGCCGGATCCGGTGCTGGCGCTGGCGGGCACCACCGCTTCCGCGGGCTATTCCTTCTCGCCCGATGCGGGCCGGTTGAGCTATGCGGCGCCCACGAACGACACGGGGACGCAAACCTTCACGTTCACGGCCAGCAACATCGCGGGCGTGGCGACGCAGACCCTGAGCGTGGTGGTCAGCAACATGCCCGCGGCCGCGCCGGTGATCGATTCCATCCCGCTCCAGTCCACCGTGGTCGGGCTGGAACTGAATTACACCGTGACGGCGACGGACGACGACACGGCCGCCTCCAACCTCACGTTCGCCTGCACGAGCGCCGTGGCGTCGGCCGCCTGGGACTTCGACGCGAACAGCGGCCTGCTCGTGTTCCAGCCCACCACGAACCAGATCGGCACGAACGTATTCTCGTTCCAGGCCACCGACCATCCGACGTTGCTGGCGAGTCCCTGGTCCAACATGGTCGTCGTCGTGAGCGCGGTGGGCGACGCCGTGGCGGTTTCGTTCGGCGAAGCGCGGATCGTCGCGGAAGAAAATGCGGGCACCGTGTCGATTCCCGTCCAGTTGGCCTATTCCGGAAACGCCGCCGTGCAGGTGCGCTTCTCCGGGCCGACCAACGGAACGGCGCGATGGGGCACGGACTTCAATTGCTCGACGACCCTGGTCGTCTCGGGCGCTTCGTCGGGCAACCTGGTCGTGGATCTCGTGAACGACGCGTTGGCCGAGGGGCCGGAGTCGGTCAAAATCACGCTGGTGCCGGTGGCGCCGGCCACCGCGGGTTCCGTGACGCAGGCGGTCTTCTACGTCCGCGACGACGACACCGTGTCCATCATGGCGGCCAACACCACCAGCGGGTCGAACCAGGAGTACGAAGGTCCCGGCAACCGCATTTTCCAGGCCCTGTGCCCGGACGTCGTGCTGATCCAGGAGTTCAACGTGACCAACGGCACCACGGCGGCCGACTATCGCACGTGGGTGAACCAGAACTTCGGTACGAATTTCAACTACTACGTGCAGACCAACGGCGTTTCGATCCCCAACGGCGTCGTCAGCCGCTGGCCGATCGTCACCTGCGGCATGTGGGACGACACCACGCTCAGCGACCGCGATTTCGCCTGGGCCAAGATCCAGTTGCCGGGCACCCAGCAACTCCAGGCGGTCAGCCTGCACATCAAGGCCAGCTCGGGTTCTGCCGACGTCAGCCAGCGCACCAGCGAAGGCCGGCTGCTGACCAACTATATCGCGCAGGCCGGCTGGCTCACGAACGGCCACTACGTCGCCATCGGCGGCGACTTCAACCTCTATTCGACGAACGAGGCGGTGATGCAGGTGTTGACGGCCAACACGGTGACGGACAAGCACCAGCCCGCGGACCAGTTCGGCGACAAGGAATCGAACAGCGCCCGCGAAAATCCCTATGACCGGGTGTTGCCGTCCACGAACTTGGATGCCCGGCACCGCACCTTCGCCTTGTGGGGCTACAACTATCCCAACGGCATCGTGTACGACACGCGCATCGCCTGGACCAACGGGCTGCCGCCGCCGAGCCTGGCCGCCGATTCCGGCGCGGCCAACATGCAGCACATGGC
This sequence comes from uncultured Verrucomicrobiota bacterium, assembly GCA_964510645.1. Lineage (GTDB taxonomy): Bacteria > Verrucomicrobiota > Kiritimatiellia > CAIQIC01 > Lenti-01 > Lenti-01. The sequence continues at coordinate 25,114 of CAZECJ010000020.1, forward strand.
CATCATGAAAGTCTTCGAACTGGAGAAAGACGATGCGGTGGATGCGCCCGCGGCGTTTTCGGCCGTGCCGGCAAGTCCGGTCCGCATCGATCTGTCCGCAACGGCCAACGCGCTGGGCGACGACGTGATCGTGGCCTGGGACGCCGACAACACCTTCACGACGCCGTCCGGCACCCCGCCGGCGGTCGGCGCGGCGTTCGCCGGGGGCACGGTGCTCTACAAGGGCGCCGCCGGTTCGTTCAGCCACACGGGCCTGACGGCGTGCGCGACCTATTTCTACAAGTGCTGGTCGTACGCCGGCACGGTGTATTCCACGAACGGCCTGACGGCCGGCGCGACGACGCTTGAACCTGCCGCGCCCGCCAGCGTCTGGGCCAGCGGAGTCACCAACGAGATTTTCGCGGCGAATTGGAGCGCGGTCGCGGGCGCCGCCGGCTACCAACTCGACGTCTGCGCGGCGCCCAGCTTCTCCGGCGCCGGCGCCGGGTGGGGACCGGTCTTCCGCGAAACCATGGGCGCGCCCACCGCCGGCACGACGATCCTGGCCGACCACGAGGCGAACGACGGCTTCGACAACGACGCCTACGAGATGTCCGACGGCGGCGCGGACAATCCGGCCGACCTGCGCACCAGCACCGCTTCCACCAACTACGTCGACCCGGCGGGCAATGCGGCCTCCGGCGGCGCGAACGTCTATTTCCCCACGAATGGCCTGTCCGGCTCGGCCGGATTCGCCATCGCGGGCATCGATTCGCGCGGCTACGAGGCGCTGGCGCTCAGCTTCGGCTACTACAAGGAATCGTCCGCGACGAACATGAACTTCGCGCTGGAATGGTCCACGGACGGCACGGCTTGGCACGCCATCGCGATGTCCAACGCGTTGCCGGCGGCCAACGCGACGAGCCGCTGGTACGTGGTGTCCAACGTGACGGTCGATGCCGCCGCGCTCGGCTCGACCAACCTGAGCCTGCGCTGGACGCGGCAGGCGGGCTCCGTCCCCGGCCGCATCGACGACGTCCTGCTGCAAGGCTATGCGGATTCGGCGGAATTCGCGGCGGGCTATTCGAACCGTCTGGTCTCGGGCGCGACGAGCCAAGCCGTGACCGGCTTGATGGGCAATGCAACGTATTACTTCCGCGTGCGCGTCGCCGGCGGTTGCGCGGGGATCTGGTCGGCGACCGGCAGCGCGACGCCGACCGCCACTCCGACGCCGCCGTCCTTCACCAGCGCCAACACGTTCGGCGCGACGACGGGCGTGGCGCGGACGTTCGCGGTCGCGGCTTCCGGCTATCCGCAACCCACGTTGACGATGTCCGGCACGACGGCGTCCGGCGGCTACGGCTTCGACTCCGGCGTGCTGACCTATGCGCCCCCGGAGGCCGACGTCGGCTCGCGCACGTTCACCTTCCGGGCCGTCAACGTCTATGGGGCGGTCACCCAGACCGTCACGGTCGCCGTGGCCGCCGGCGCGCCGTCCGCCGTCGCGTCGCTGGGGGCCAGCGCGACGAACGCGGCGGGCTTCACCGCCGCTTGGAGCGCCTCGGCGCTGGCAACGGGCTACCGGCTCGACGTCAGCACCGAACCGATGTTCCGGGTCTTGACCGGCGGCAGCGCCGCCACGGTCCTCGCCAGCAACGCGGCCACCGACGTCGCCCTGATCGCGGGCGACTGGTCCGGCACCGATTTGGCCGGCACCAACGGCTACGTCCAGATGGCCCAGTCCTCCTCGGCCATCGTTTCGCCGGCGTTCTCGACGGTGGGCTACACCAACCTGACGGTCGATTTCTGGGCGCGGACCTACAACGGCGTCACGGCGTCCAACGTCACCGTTTCCGTTTCCACCAACAACGGCGCCACCTGGATCGCCCTGGGCGTCGTGAATCCTCCCAGCGGTTCCAGTTGGACGGCCATGCCCACGCTGGCGGCCGCGGCGCATCTCGGCCACGTCCAGACCCGCATCCGCTGGCAGTCGCTGGACGCCACCGGCACCATCGGCGTCGGCGTCCGCTATCTGGCCATCAACGGCTGGGGGCCCGCCTATGCGCCGTCCTTCGCGGCCGGCTGGTCCAATGTCGCCGTCGCCGGTACGAGTCAAGCCGTGACGGGGCTGGACGATTCGACGACCTACTACTTCCGCGTGCGCGCGGAAAACGCCGCGGGAACCAGCGCCGATTCCGCGACGGCCAGCGCGACGACGCTCGCCAAGGCGAACCAGACCATTTCGTTCGCGCCGATCGGCGAGCAGCTCGCGACCAACGTGCTGGCGCTCTCCGCCACGGCGTTGAGCGGACTGGGCGTGACCTTTGCGGTGGGTTCGGGCCCGGCGGCGATTTCCAACGGCACCGAGCTGGTCTTCACCGGCGCCGGCACGGTCAGCATTGTGGCTTCGCAGGCGGGCAACGCGTTTTGGAATCCGGCGCCGAACGTCACGAATACCTTCGCCGTCTCCAAGGCCGCGGCCGGCGTGACGCTGGGCAGCCTCTCGCAGACCTACGACGGCACGCCCAAGAGCGCGACGGCCGTTACGGTGCCCGCAGGACTGAACGTGGAATTCACCTACGACGGCAGTCCGGTCGCGCCCACCGCGGAGGGCAGCTATGTCGTGACCGGCACCGTGAACGAGGCTCGGTATTCCGGCGAAGCCGTCGGCACGCTGGTCATTGCCGCTGAAACGCTCACGGACTTCCAGTTGTGGGTGCGCGACGACCAGGGCCAGAGCCTCTCCGATCCCCACTTCGCTACCAACGCGGATTACGACAACGACGGCATGAACACGTGGGAGGAATATCTGGCCGACACCGCGCCGGACAATTCCAACAGCGTGCTGGCGCTGACCGGCCAGTACTTCATCGTCAGCGCCAGCAACGCCACCGGCAAGATCCGCATGTCCTTCCCGGCCAGCACGAATCGGTACTATCAGCTCGTCTATTCCACGAACCTGGCCAGCCCAACCCTCACGAACCAATTGGGTTGGGGGGTGTCCGGCATGGCCATCACGAACAACGACGCCGGCACGTGGTTCGGACGCATCCGCTCCTTGCTGGCCGCACCCTAGATGCCTCGAGCCAAGCCCCGCCGCCCGGCGGCGGGGCTTCCTTTTTGCTGAAAACGCCCGACCATTTCTCGACAAGCGTCCGGAAACGGCCCACACTGTCCCCATGAGTTTGGCGGCGCTGGACATGCTCTTTTCCCGTTCCTGCGAAGGGTGCGGCGTGGCCATGCTGGAAGAACCGGGGTCCCTGTGCTGGGATTGCCGCGCCGCCGTGACGCCGGTGGCGGTGCCGTACTGCGAACGGTGCGGAGATCCCATCGCGGGCTTGGCGAGCGGACCGTTCGAATGCGCCGGATGCCGCAAGCTGCAGCCCGCCTTCGACTGGGCCCGGTCGGCGGTACGCTACGATGGCGCCGCCAAAACCTGCATCCGCCGATTCAAATACAATGCCGGATTCTGGGTGCAGGGGGAATTGGTCGACTGGCTCGTGGCCTTGTGGCGGACCTGCCCCGTCTCCGCGCGTTCGGCGGATTTCATCGCGGGCGTACCGCTTTATCCCAAGCGGGAGCGGGAACGCGGCTACAATCAGGCCGCCCTGCTGGGGGAGGAGCTCGGGTGTCGCATCGGCATTCCGTTCCGCCGCAGGATATTGCGAAGGTTGCGCGCGACGGCGACCCAAACGCATTTGACAGCCGCCCAGCGGGTCCATAATGTGAAGGGCGTTTTCTCGGTCCCTTGGCCCAGCCGGGTGCGCGGGGCGAGAATCGTTCTGGTGGATGACGTGATGACCACCGGAGCGACGGTGAACGAATGCGCGCGGGCCCTGAAAAATGCCGGCGCGGTTTCGGTAATGGTTTTGACGGTGGCCCGGGGAGTCTAGATCGCGACTTGCCTCGGCCAAACAGAAATGGATTTGTAGACATGACGCTTTTCGGGAAGAAAAAAACGGTCCTCAAAAAAGCCCGCAAACGGGACATGCCCGACGGACTTTGGCTGAAATGCCCCGCCTGCAACGAAATGATCTTCGGCGAAGAGCAGGAAAAAGCCCTGCGCGTCTGCCCCCTGTGCGGTCATCATTTTCCGATGGGCCGCGCCGAGCGCATCGCCATGCTGGCCGATCCGGGTTCGTTCGTGGAATGGGACAAGGATCTCTACAGCATCGATTTCCTCGGGTTCGTGGGCGAGGCCTCCTACCAGGAAAAACTGGAATCCAACCGCCGCAAGACCGGCGAAGTCGATGCGGTGACTTGCGGCCGCGCGCGGCTGGAAGGCCGGGCCATTGCGCTCGGCGTCATGGATTTCCAATTCCTGGGCGCCAGCATGGGCTCGGTGGTGGGGGAAAAGATCGCCCGGTTGATCGAACGCGGCACGGCCGAACGCCTGCCCGTGATCATCGCGTGCGCCTCGGGCGGCGCCCGCATGTATGAAGGCATGATGAGCCTGATGCAGATGGCCAAGACCAGCGGCGCGCTGGCCCGCCACGCCGAGGCGGGGTTGCCGTATATTCCCGTCCTGACGCATCCGACCACCGCCGGCGTCATGGCCAGTTTCGCCACCCTGGGCGACGTGATCCTCGCCGAACCCGGCGCGCTGATCGGTTTCGCCGGTGCCCGCGTGATCAAGGAGACCATCCAGCAGGATCTGCCGCCCGGATTCCAGCGGCCCGATTTCCTGCTCAAGCACGGCCTGCTCGACCAGATCGTCCCCCGCGGGGAACTCAAGGCCACGCTGGCCCGCTTGCTGGACGCCTTGTGCGGCCCCTTGAAGCCTTCCGAGCCGCCCGCCGTTCCCGCCTGATCGCGGGCCTCTGTCCACCTTCTTTCGATGGGATTGCCATGAGCAAAGCCGCTTCCATTCTGGACGCCAAACTGACGTATCTCTACAGCCGCACCGGCGGCAGCACCGTCAAGCTCGGCCTCGACACCACGCGGGCGCTCCTTCGCGCGCTGGACGTCGATCCGCTGAAACTCCCCTGCGTGCACGTCGCCGGCACCAACGGCAAGGGTTCCGTCTCCGCCATGCTGGAATCGGTTCTGCGCGAAGCCGGCCTCCAGACTGCTCTCTACACGAGCCCGCACCTGATCCGCTTCAACGAGCGTATCCGCGTTCAGGGCGCGCCCATTCCCGACGAGGACCTGATCCGGCTGCTCGACGAAGTCGAACGCGCCGACCAGATCCAGGCCGCCGAACCCGGCGGCCGCCTGGGCACGTTCTTCGAACTGACCACCGCCGTCGCCCTGAAGTGGTTCCTGGAACAAAACGTCCAGGTGGCCGTGCTTGAAACCGGCATGGGCGGCCGCCTCGACAGCACCAACGTCGTGACGCCGCTCATTTCGGTCCTCACCGAAATCGGCATGGAACATCGGTCTTTCCTGGGCGACACGCTGGAAAAAATCGCCGGCGAAAAGGCCGGCATCATTAAATCCGGCCGGCCCGTCGTGGTCGGCAAGCAGCGGCCGGCCGTGATGAAAGCCATCGAGGAAACGGCGCGCGCCGCCTTCGCGCCGCTCTTGCGCGCGGACGAGTGCATCTCCGTCAGGCGCCTCTCGCAGGATCTGGATGGCCAGACGTTTTCGGTCGAAACCGCCGAGGGCGCCTGGGCTCCCATCCACATGCCCTTGCTGGGCGACTTCCAGCTCGCCAACTGCGCCCTCGCCATGACCGCCCTGGAATGGCTGCGCGCGGAACTGAAGTGGCCCCTGTCCCAAGACGTCGTCCGCGCCGGCCTGGAAAAAACCCGCTGGCCCGGCCGCTGCCAAGTCGTGTCGCGCGATCCGATTTTCCTCGTGGACGTCGCCCACAATCCCGATGCCGCGCAGGCGCTGGCGGCCTTCTTGAAGAAATTCCGGGGCGACAAGCCCGTGGCCCTCATCTGCGGCATGTTGTCGGACAAGGACGCCGAGGGGTTCTTCCGCCTCTTGCGGCCCGTGGTGGATGCCTGCGTGCTCGTGTCGCTGGACAGCGAACGCAGCATGCCGATGGACAAGCTGATGGCCGCCGCCCGGGCCGCCAAGCTGCCGGCCGCCGAGGGCTTGATGCCGGCTGCCGTGAAGAACGGCAAGAAATGGGCCAAGAAAAACAACGGCATCGTGGTCGCCGCCGGCTCGCTCTACTTGGCTTCCGCCGTGCTCTACGAGCTCGGCGTGCAGGTATAGAGAAGGCGAGGGGCGGGGCGGATCGCGGCGGGCGTCGGTCAGGAAGCCCGCAACAGCCGGGCCAGGGCCTCGGCCAGCGGATGGTCGGGCGTCGCAAACTGGCGATTCCGGCCGACGCGCCGGATCCACCCGCCGTCCTGCAGGATTTTCACGTGGGTGAATACCGCGTACGACGACAGCTTCAGCGCGACGCCCAAATCCAGTTCCGTCTGCGGCGCGGCCTGCAACGCCCGGGCGATGGCGATCCGGCGGGGATAGGCCAATCCAAATGCCAGCGCGTGCATTTCTTCGTCCCGTTCCGGCGGAAAATCCGCAAAAACCGTTTTCAGCGCCTTCAGCAACGGCGCCGCCGTCGGCACTTGGGAATCCGCTTCCGGCCGATAGATGACCCGAATGCCGTCGCGGGACGATTTCAGCAGGCCTCGGGATTGGATCCGGCGCAATTCCTGGCTGGCGTCGGACAAGCCGATGCCGAGGGCTTGGGCCAGTTCCGTCACTGATTGCCCCGGCTGCGCGAAGATCGCGCGGAGCAAGCGGATCCGGTTTGCGCCGGCCAGCATCCGGCAGGTGCGCCACAGCGTGGGATTCAAGGTTTTCATTCCGAGCCTCCGTTTATGTTATTTATAAATAACATATATGATATTTATAAATATCATAAAAATGGTCAATCGGAATCGCCGCGGGCATCGGTCGACGGCCACGGAAAAGAAATCTTGTTGAACGGTCCAAAACTTTTCAAAGTGCGCGCATGAAATCGTATCGGAAGGAATTGTGGATGGAGGTGCCGTCGCGCCGCGGCTACGTCCGCCTGACGCCCGAAGTGGAGCAGGCCGTGCGCGCCAGCGGCATCCGCGAGGGCCTCTGCCTGGTCAACGCCATGCACATCACCGCCAGCGTGTTCATCAACGACGACGAGAGCGGCCTGCATCGCGACTTCGAGCGCTGGCTCGACAAGCTCGCGCCCGAGAAGCCGCATTCACAGTACGACCACAACCGCACCGGCGAGGACAACGGCGATGCCCACCTCAAGCGCTCCGTCATGGGCCGCGAAGTCGTCGTCGCCGTCACCGGCGGCGCCCTCGACCTCGGCCCCTGGGAGCAGATTTTCTACGGCGAATTCGACGGCTTGCGCCGCAAGCGCGTCCTCATCAAGATCATCGGAGACTGACGTGAAAAAAGACCGCAAGGAAATCGAAATCCTGGCGCGCGGCGCCTGCGTGAAGAACGGCAAGATCCTCGTCTGCCGAAACCGCAAGCACGGTAACGTCTACCTGCCCGGCGGCCACGTCGATTGGGGCGAGGACTCCAAGCATGCGCTCGCCCGCGAGTGGCGCGAAGAGCTCGGAGTGAAAGCCAAAACCGGCCGCTTTCTCGGCGTCGTCGAGCAGATCTACAAGGCCCGCAGCGGCCGCACCTGCGAAATTTCGCTCGTGTTCGAAGTCCGCTGTCCGAAGCTGTCCGCGAAGAACAATCCGCCCTCGGCCGAAGACCACCTCGAATTCGAATGGGTGCCGCTAAAGGATCTCCGAAAGTCCGGCCTTCTGCCCGTCGCGATGGCCGAACGGGTGCCCGCCTGGTGCGCCCGTCCCGCCGCTGCGGCCGCCCGCTGGCTGGGCTTCTCGCGCTGATTCCGGTGGCGCCCGCCTCGGAGGCGGATTGCGTTTAGCGGCGGCTCGCGGCATACTGCGGGCATGAAAACGAACGGCGCGGGACGATGGCTGGGACTGGCCGCGATCCTTTGGGTGGCGGCGGCTTCCGGCGAAGAGGCCAAGGATGTGCTGGTTTTGCGCGTGTTCGAGTCTTTCTACACCGCGCCGGAACTGGGTTTGCCGGCGAACGCTTCCACCTGCCGGGAATTGGAGCCGCTGGTCAAAACGCTGATGGGTTCCCTGTTCGCCGATTATTGCGAAAAAGCCGGAATTTCCGTCGGCGAAGAGGATCTGAAGGAGTATTGCCGTCGCCAGCTGTCCGGCGACGTTCCGTTCGAGGAAGTTTGGGCCGAGTGGGCCCCCGGCGGCGGCCAATGGCGGATGAGGAAACTCGCGCTCGCGCAGCTGACGATGTGGAAGCTGCAACAATCGCTGTTCGAGAAATACGGTGGGCGGGTCGCTCGGGTCGGCGGCGCGCAACCCCAGGCCTTTGACGCCATGTGCGCCTATGCCGCCGAACGGAAAGAGGCGGGGGATTTCACTTTTCACGACGCGCGGCTCGAAATCCGCTTCTGGGAATGCCTTCGTGCGCCGAAGGAGCCGCTCGTTTCCGGCGAGGACGCTCGCGCGCTCATCGAGGAACACCCCGCCGACCGCCAAAAACGCGGACAGGCAGAACCATGACCCCGTCCGTTTTCATGTGTGCAAGGAATTGGATTGCCAATCGTCCGTAACGCGAGAAAGATGACATAAATATGTTGGAGAGGAGGCCCTGATGAGTGTCCGCGCGAGGTCGAACGGTCTTGGTTCCTTGGCGATGGTCTTCCTGCTGGCCGGCTGCGCCACGCTTTCTTCGCCGCCGAAAGCCGAACTTCGGCTGCAAACGGGCCGCTACGGCCACGCCGTCGTGACCGATGGCCAGAAGCTTTACGTCGTCGGCGGCAGCGGCCCCGAGGGGCTGCTGGGCGATATCGAGGTTCTCGATCCCCGCAGCGGCCAATCGGAAGTCCTCGCGAGCAATCTGATTCCCCGCCGCTACCATTCCGCCATCCTCGTGGATGGCCAAATCTACGTCGTGGGCGGCGAAAGCGATTCCGGCGCGGAAAAAACCGTCGAAATCTTCGACCTGAAGACGAAAACCGTCTCGCGAGGCGCGCCGCTGCCGACGCCGCGGCGGCTGTCCAAGGCCGCGCTGCTGGACGGTCAAATCTACGTGGTCGGCGGCCAGGATCCGCGCAATCGCGCCACGGAGACCGGGACCGACGTGGTTGAGGCCTACGACGTCGCGAAGAACGAATGGCGGCAGGTGCCCGCCATGCCCACGGCGCGCGAATGCGCGGTCGTCGCCGCGCAAGGCAAGCTCTGGGCCCTCGGCGGCTACGACGGCGACCCCCGGGTGTTGGCGACGGTCGAAACCTACGATCCGCGGATCGACCGCTGGACGGCGGAACCGGACATGGCTGCGCCCACGAGCGCCCATTCCGCGTTGGCGACGCGAGGCGCGCTCTTCACCTTCGGCGATTACCGGATGCTGGACCGGGTGTCCCGGCTCGATCTGCGGGACGGAACTTGGACGGAGCTGGACGTGCCCTACGTCGCCAGCCGCCACAACGCCTGCGCCGAGCTGCGCGGGGAGATCTTCGTCGTCGGCGGCAACGTTGCCTCGTCGGATTCGCACCTCGACCTCGTTCAGCGGTTTTCGGCGGCCGAGTTGCGGAACGCCCCGGCGCGGACGCCCACGGGCACGGAAACGCGCGGCTTCCTCGAGCCGACCGCCTTCGCCGGCATGCTTCGGGCCAATCCGAAGACGGTGAAAGCGGCCGACCGGACGGTGCCCGCCGTGCGGACCGTTAATCTGCAGCCGGCCAGCCAGGAAATCGTGCGCGATTCCTCGGCCGAGTTCCGCCTGCATCTCGACGAGAAGCCGGTGCTCGTGCGCCTGACCGCCGAGGTCTGGCATCCCGGCACGGCCCCCGCGCCCCAAATCATCGTCAACGGCAACGCGGTCGCCGACATGCAGTTCAGCTGGCCCAGCCTGCGCGAGCGCAACTACGTCGCGTTCCTGTGGGACGGCGACGAACTGGTCCAAACCGCCTTCGATTACCAGGGTTGGCTGTCCGGCACGGCGTTCATCGAAGGCCGCCGTTTGCAGCTGGGCGACAACGTCGTCGCCATCGAAGTCGTCACGGACCAGATCAAGGTCCGCAACGTGAAGGCGGAAGTGCTGACCGGCTTCGACGCCGGAGACACGATCTACGATCTGCGCCGGGAAACGCGCGACCAGCCCAACCCGCTCTTGCCCGCCGAAAAATAGGGTGGATGGATCCCTTGTAGCCGGCCTCGCTGAGGCCGGTTGATTGCCAAATAGCCCCGGCCTCAACGAGGCCGGCTACAGCGGGGAGGGAAACCAAAGGACTACCGCGGCTGCCCGCAGCGGAGGCATTCTTTCCGGTGCACGCAGAGCGTCGCGCCGCATTTCGGACAGGCCCACTTCTTCTTTTCCTGCGCGACGAATTTCCGGATGCCGAACATGCGGATGGCTTCGAGGTTTTCCAGCATGCTCATGCCGTACTTCGTCCGGTAGCGCAGGTCGAGCTGCCGCAGCCGGCGGCAGGGGAAGGCCGGGCACTCGCCGCAGAACCGATTCGGCTGGCCCTGCTCCGTGCATTCCTTGATGCGGCAGTGCCGGCAGTGCGCGGACCGGAGCTCGCCGCGCCGATCGTTGCAGCCCGGACACCGGTTCTTTTCCCGCAGATGCCCGATGCACAAGGCGCAGTCCATTCCGCACGGCGCGATCATCCGGGCTTGGATCGGTTTCACGGCGACGGCGAGTTTCGGGCGGGTGGCGCGTTTCATGCTCTCACCGTTTGGGTTTCTTGGGTTTGGGCGCGGGCAGGTCTTGCGCGGTGATCCGGATCAATTCGGAAATCCATTCGCGGTCTTCGAAGGCGTCTTCGATCAGGAAGGAGTTCTTC
>CAZECJ010000021.1:0-16340 GCA_964510645.1 uncultured Verrucomicrobiota bacterium
GCTGGCGCCGCGCATGATGCAGGCGCTGCGCTTCCTGCAGGCGCCGTTGCCGGAGCTGCGCGACCTGGTCCGCGCCGAATTGGAACAGAATCCGGTGATCGAAGAGAAGCTGGGCGAAGGCGAAGCGGCGCTGGCGGCGACCGAGCCGCTGGCGGCGGCGGCGGCCGACGACGGGGACCAGGAAAACGATTTCGAGCCGGACGATTTCGGGCGGGAGATCGACGCGCTGGAGCAGATGCTGGAGCCGCGGCCGCTGGACGCCGCGCCGGGCATGCCGGCGTCCTCGCCGGAGGCGGAGGCCAAGCGGCAGTTCTTCCTGGACTCGATCACGGCGCCGCCGTCGCTGCATGCGCATCTGGAAGACCAGCTGAACGAATCCGGTCTTTCCGACGAGCAGAAAAAAGCGGGCGAATATATCATCGGCAACGTGGACGAGAACGGCTGGCTGGCGGCGGACGTGGAGGAAATTTCCCGCGAGTCCGGGGTTCCGGAGCCGGCGGTGCGGGCGGCGCTGGCGGTGGTGCAGGAGTTCGATCCGCCGGGCGTGGCGGCGCGCGGGCTGAAGGAATGCCTGCTGATCCAGCTGCGCCGCTCGGGCCGCGGGGAGGATTCGCCGGCGGCGCGGCTGGTCGCCGGCCATCTGGAAGAGCTGGGAAGCCGGACCCCCGCGGAACTGGCGCGGGCGGCGGAGCTGAAGGAGTCCGACGTCGCAGAGGCGATGAAGGGGATCGCGGCGCTGGACCCGAAGCCGGGGCTGAAGTATTCGGCGCCGCCGCCGGTCTACGTCACGCCGGAGGTGGAAATCCGCAAGACGGCGGAGGGCGATTTCGTGGCGGAGCTGCTGCGGGACGCGCTGCCGCGGCTGCACATCAGCGCGGAATACGAAGCGATGCTGGAGGATCCGGAGACGGCCGCGGAAGCGCGGAAATATCTCGCGGAAAAAATCCGCTCGGGGAAGTTCGTGCTGGACAGCCTGCACCAGCGGCGGGCGACGATCCGCCGCATCGCCGAGGAAATCGCGGCCGGCCAAAAAGAATTTTTCGAGCACGGCATCTCGAAGCTGAGGCCGCTGACGATGGGTTCGGTGGCGGGGAAGCTGGGCGTGCACGAGACGACGGTGGGGCGGGCGGTGGCGGGCAAGTACGTGAAGACGCCGCAGGGCGTCTTCGAACTGCGGTTTTTCTTCACGGGCGGGCTGCAGACGGCGGACGGCGGCAGCATTTCGACGGAGGCGGTCAAGGAAGCCGTGGCGAGGGTCATCGGCCGCGAGGACGTGCGCAAGCCGCTCTCCGACCAGGCCATCGCCGCGAAGTTGGGCGAACAGGGGCTGAAAGTGGCGCGGCGCACGGTGGCGAAATACCGCGAGGAACTGGGCCTGCCCCCCGCGCACAAGCGGAAGTGATCTCGGAGCGAACGATGAAAACGGATTTCGGAACGAAGGATTTCGCGGAGTTTTGCCGGGCGAACCGGCCGGCGTACCACGCGGGCTATTACGCGATGTATTCGAGCTGGTGGGACGCGATCACCGTGGACCCGAACCTGATGGTGGTGCCGGTGGACGACCACATGGTGCACCGCGGCGACGGGCTCTTCGAGACGTTCAAGTGCGTGGACGGGGCGGTCTACAATCTCGAGGCCCACCTGGACCGCCTCGAAGGCGGCGCGAAGGCCATCGCGCTGGACCTGCCGTGGAGCCGCGCCGACGTCCGGCGCCTCGTGGGCGACGTGCTGCGGGCGGGCGGGCGCCGCGACGCGCTGGTGCGGATCTTCGCGTCGCGCGGGCCGGGCGGCCATTCCGCGAATCCGTACGAATGTCCCCGGCCCCTGTTGTTGGTGCTGGCGATCCGGCTGCCGCCGGCGTTCATGGAGGCGCACCCGGAAGGCGCGAAGGTGGGCGTGAGCAGCGTGCCGAACAAGGACGGCTTCTTTGCCCGGGTCAAGAGCGTGAACTACCTCCCCAACGTCCTGATGAAGAAGCAGGCCGTGGACGCGGGCGTGGATTTCATGCTCGGATTCGACTCGAACGGGCACATGACGGAACTGCCGACGGAAAATTTCGGCATCGTGACGGCGGACCGCGTGCTGCGGGTGCCGAAGCCGGAGCACATCTTGCTGGGCACGACGATGCTGCGGGTGCTGGACCTGGCGCGCGAACAGCTGGTGCCGGCGGGGATCCTCGCCGGGGTGGCGGCGGCGGACGTGCCGCGCGCCGAAGTGGAGAAAGCCGCGGAAATGCTGGTCTTCGGCACGACCCCGAACGTGACGGCGGTCACGGAATTCGCGGGCCGGCCCGTGGGCGACGGCCAGCCCGGCCCCGTTTGGCGGGAACTGAGCCGCGCGTTCGAGGCGGACATGAAGGATCCGCGCCACTTGACGCCGATGTGGCCGTAAGCCCAGACCCCCGCGCCCCGGCGGTCGCCGTCCTGTATTTTCCCGGCGTGAAAAATCTGAAAATTATGTTTGTGTAAGCTTGAGTCATGACGTATCTACGGGCAACAAACTCGGCTGGAACTTAACCTCGGAGGACCGCATGGCGAAGATCGGAACATGGATGAAGGCGGGGGCGGCGGTGCTGGCGGTAGCCGCATGGACGGTGGGTTGCGAAACGTCCACGTTGAACGACGAGGGCACGCTTTCGCTGGAGCAGCTGCAGGGCCTCGCATCGACGAATGCCGTGGTGGCGGTGAATACCAACACCACCTCCTCGGGCGAAACCCCGACGCCCGGGACGACGACTAACGGCCTGTGGCCGGCGGAAATCACGGGTGCCATCAAATGGCTGCACACGGACGTGTCGGGCTGGCCCGTGACGGCCAGCTTGAGCGCCAGCGTCGGCGGTACGATCAACATGCCGTACAGCAAGGCGCGGGTCTGGCCCGCAGTGGACGGCGTGAACGCCAATCCGTGGGTGATCGTGAACATGAACGGCCAATGGTATGCCGCCACGTTCGAATGGTTTCGTCACGGCCAGACGTCGAAACCCAAGGGGGTGCTGGACGGCAGCATGGGGGATCACATCAAGGTGGCGCCGTTGAATCGGTGGCGACCGCGCAGCGGCGAGCGGTTCGGCCTGATGGTGAGCGGACTGGCCCGCACGAAGATGCGCAACGTCCAGGAACGCAGCAACGTCGTCATGGTGACTTGGCCCTAGGCCGCGCACCCGCGCCGCGCGGGCCGGCGCGGAGGCGCCGCGGCGTTGCCTCGTTTCAAGGAACGGGAAAATGCCCTGGACTGGGACGTAACTTTTCCTTCGCGCGGAACGACTTCTTGATGAATAGGCAAACCAGGCGGTGAATTTGAAGTCGTCCAACGGAATCCGAAGATGGAAATGGGGGATCGTCACCTGCGGGTTGGCGTGCGGGCTGGCGGGCTGTCTGGGCGTGCCGGACGCGCGGGAGATGCGCGAACTTCGCGCGGAATCGGCGGAGCGGCGCCTGGACGACTTGGCGGAGAAAACCACGACGGACAGCGGGGTCTATCTGTCCGGGCCGCTGCTGTTGTGGGAGGCCGTGGCGCTGGCGCAAGGCTACAACCGCCCGCTCCAGCAGGAACGGCTCGGCCGGGAAATCGCGCGGGGTCGGGTGGCGGCCTCCTATTCGGAAGCCCTGCCGTCGCTGGCGCTGACGGGCGATTACGTTCGGCGCGACGAGGAACTGGGCGCGACGCGGGAGGGGGTCTACGTTCCTACGCGCTTCCAGGATCAGACCGCTGCGGGTCTGCGGCTGACGCAGCCGCTCTTCAACGGGCGGATCGGGGCGGCGCTGCGGGCGGCGCAACTCTACGGCGCATGGACGGAAGCCACGATCCGCGCGGCCACGGAAGCGGTGCAGCGCGAGACCATCCGCGCCTATTACGCGGCGGTGCTGAGCGAACATCTGCTGGCGGTGAACCAAAAGGCGCTGGAGACGGCGGAACGGCAGCTGGAAAACGTGCAGGCGCGGCGGCGGCAGGGCATGTCGTCGAACTACGACGGGTTGCGCGCGCAAGTGGAGGTGTCGAATTTCCGGGCGCAGGTCTTGCAGGCCAGGAACGACCGGGACGTGGCTTATACGGCCCTGTATCGCTTGATGGGGGCCTCGCCGGAGAGCGCGGCGGAGCTGGTGGACGAGGTGCCGCTGGTGGCCGAAGAGATTTCCTTCGCCGAGGCGGCGCGGACGGCGCTGGAGCGGCGCGCGGATTTGGCCGAGGCGGAATACGCCCTGCGGATGCAGCGCGAAAGCGTGGCGGTCGCGAAAAGCCGCTACCTGCCCGAGGTGTCCGGCTACGTCTCGCAGGCGTGGGCGAATCCCGATCCGCACGACTCCGCGCGCGACGACTGGGGCGACGAATGGCAGGCCGGCGTGCAGCTGAGCCTGCCGTTGTTCGACGGGTTCGACCGCCGCGGCACGCTGATCCAGGAGCGGGCGAAGCTGCGCCAGCTCGAGCTCGCCCTCCGGGACGCGGAGGAGCGGACCGTGAGCGAGATCCGCCAAGGGGTCCTGTCGCTGAAGACGGCCGAGGAATTCGCGCATTCGCAGAGCCAAAACCTGGAAACGGCCCAGGAGGCGCTGCGCCTCGTCGAGGCGGGCCTGAAAGAGGGCCAGAACGCCCCGATCGAAGTGATGGATGCCCGCCAGGCGCTGACCAAGGCGTCCGCGAACTATTACCAGTCGATTTTCGCCCATGCGATGGCGCGGGTGGCGTTGCAGCAGGCGATGGGATTGATGTCGCCCGACGTCCTGCCCGACGCGCCGGTGCTGGGCGGCGCGGGTACATCCGACGGAACGGCCGGATTCGTCGGAGCCGACGAATGATTGGGAGGAACAAGATGAGAATGCTGGTTTGGGGATTCCTGGTGGCGGCGTTGGCGGCGGGCTGTTCGAAGCCGGCGGAGAACAACGGCGGGAAAAAGAAGGAACGCGGACCGGTGCCGGTGCGCACGGCGAGGGTCGAGCGCCGCGACATTTCCGAAACGCTGTTGTTTACGGGCGAGCTGGCGTCGCCGCTGGCGGTGGAGGTGAAGCCGAAGATCCAGGGGCGGCTGGAGAAGCTGGAACTGGCCGGTGGGGCGCCGACGACGGAAGGGGCCGAGGTCAAGGCCGGCGACGTCATCGCCGAGATCGATCGCCGGGAACTGGACGCGCAGGTGGCGCTGGCGGAAGCGCAGGCCCGCCAAGCCGAAGTGGCGCTGGACGACCGCGCGCGGGAACGGCAGCGCTTGGAAGCGCTGTTCGCGGAGGCGGTGGCGACCGAACAGGCGCGGGACGCGGCGGTCACGGCGCACGAGAGCGCGAAGGCGTCGCTGGCGCAGGCGCAGGCGCAGCTGAAGCTGGCGAAAGTGAATCTGGACGAGACGAAGATCCGTGCCCCGATGGATGGCGTGGTGGCCGAGCGCCGCGCGGATCCGGGCGCGATGGTCGGGCCGGCGACGGCCATCGTGCGCATTGCGCAGATGGACCCGCTGCGGCTGATGCTGGCGGTTCCGGCGCGGCTGCTGCCGATGCTGGAGGAGGGCCAAACACGCGTCGCGGTGGCGACGGACGTGTGGCCGGAGCGCGAAGTGGATGGCGCGCTGGCGCGGATTTTCCCGGAGGTGGATCCGGCGACGCGCACCGTGCGCGCCGAGGTCCTGTTGGACAACCCGAAGCAGGCCGGCAGCTGGCCGCTGCGCCCCGGGATGTATGCGACGGCCAAGCTGACGCTGGCGATCCGTCCGGGCGCCTTGGCGGTGCCGGCGGCGGCCGTGATCCGCGTGCTGGACCGGCAGCTGGTGTTCACCGTGCAGGACGGCGTGGCGCGCGCAACCCCGGTGAAAACCGGCATCCGCGACGGGGCCTTCGTCGAAATCCTGGAAGGGCTGGCCGCGGACGACGAATACGTCGCGATGGGCCAGAACAAGCTGACGGACGGCGCGCCGATCGAACGGGTGCAGGCGGCGGAAAACGCGGAGTAGGCGGCGATGAAATTGCCTGAATGGGGCGTCCAGAAGCCCGTCACCACCCTGATGTTCTTCCTGGCGATTTTCATGCTGGGAGCCGTCATGGTGACCCAGCTGCCCGTCGACCTGATGCCGGAAATCGAACGGCCGACGGTGACGGTGGTGACCACGTGGGAAGGCGTGAGCACCGAAGACGTCGAAACCATGGTGACGAAAGTCGTGGAGCGCGCCCTGGGCACGGTCAACGGCCTCGAGGAAATGACCAGCGCCACCATCGAGGGGGTCTCGAGCGTGACGTGCGAGTTTGCCTGGGGCACGAACCTGGACGAAGCCTCCAACGACATCCGCAGCAACCTCGAGCGCATCCGCAAGACGTTGCCGGACGACGCCGATCCGCCCGTCCTGCGCAAGTTCAACACGTCGCAGATCCCGATCCAGTTCTACGGCATCACCTGCAACGAAAGCATCGAGAACCTCGAAGAGATCGCGAACAACGAGATCGCCGATCCGCTGAAGCGCCTGCCGGGGGTGGGGGCGGTCAACCTGTTCGGCGGGCTGGAGCGGCAGATCAACGTGAAGCTCGATCCGGCGCGCCTGGCGGGCTACGGGCTGGTGTTCGATCAGGTGGCGGCCGCGCTGGCGCAGGAAAACGTGACGCTGCCGGCCGGCAACGTGAAGGTGGGGTCGATCGACTACACGATCCGCGTGCCGGGGGAATTCACGACGCCGGAAGAAATCGGCGCCGTCGTGATCCGGTCGGTGGGCGGCGCGCTCGTGCGGCTGCGCGACGTCGCGGTGGTGGAGGATGGCTTCGCGGAGGAGTCCCGGCTGGCCCAGGTGATGGGGCGCCGGGCGATCATGATGATGATCCAGAAGCGTTCCGGGGCCAACACGGTGGAGACGGCCAAGGAAGTGACGCGCGAGCTGGCGGACAACATCCTGCCGACGCTGCCGCGGGACGTCGAGATCCACCAGATCTTCGACTCGAGCGAGCAGATTACGCAGTCGATCGGGAACGTGTCCATGACCGTGCGGTGGGCGTTCGTGTTCGTGGTGCTGACGGCGTTTTTCTTCCTGCGCAGTTTCCGGTCGTCGCTGATCATCGCGCTGACGATTCCGTTCTCGCTGATCTTGGCGTTCATCTTCCTGTGGACAATGGGCTGGACGATCAACATCATCTCGATGGCGAGCCTGGCGATCGCGATGGGCATGGTGGTGGACAACGCGGTGGTGGTGCTGGAGAACATCTCCACGAAGGTGGAGCACGGCACGGCGCCGCGCGAGGCGGCGATGTTCGGCGGCGAGGAAGTCGGCACGGCCGTCAGCGCCTCGACGCTGACGACGATCGTGGTGTTCGTGCCGCTGATCTTTTTGAAGGGCGAAGCCGGCATTATGTTCAAGCAGCTGGGCGGCCTGCTGACGGCGACTCTGCTGGCAAGCCTGGTCTGCGCGCTGTGGCTGACGCCGATGCTGGGGTCGCGGCTGCTGCAAGCGCCCGCGCGGCGCAAGGTGCGCGGGAGACCGGCCGAAGCGTTCCGCGCCTGGAGCGAGGCCCGGTTCGCGGCGCTGGACGCCGCCTATTCCCGGCTGCTGGCGCGCGCTCTCCGGGCGCGGGGGCTGGTGGTGGCCATCGCGGTGGCGGTGTTTGCCGGCAGCGTGGTCCTGTTCATGGGCCTCGGCTCGGAATATTCGCCCGAAGAAGACAACGGGCGGCTGATGCTGCGGTACCAGACGCCGATTGGCACCCGCGTGGAAGAGACGGCGGCGGTGGGCCAGCGGATCCTGGAGGTGGCTCTGGCCGAGGCGGGGCCGGAAAACGTGCGGGTCCACGCCTGGCGCTGCGGCGAATCGGGCGGCATGGGCGGTTCGGGCGGCTCGCACATCGGGCACGTCATGCTGAGCCTGGTCTCGCAGACGCAGCGGACTCGCAGCATCAAGGAAATCGGCCGGGCCGCGGCGGACGTCGCGGCGAAGTGGCCGGAAGTCCAGAAGATCAACGTGGATACCTCCCAGATGGGGCCGGGCGGCGGACAGAAGCCGATCATCATCGAAGTGCTGGGCTTCGATCTCGACATCCTGCAAGGCATCGCCGAGCAAGTGCTGGCGGTGGTGAACACCACGCCCGGCGCGGTGGACGGCGAGATCGGCCGCGACCCCGGCCGACCGGAAATCCGCGTGGAGATCGACCGGACGAAGGCGGCGGCGCACGGCCTGGACGTCGCGCAGGTGGCCAACGGCGTGCGCACGCTCTTCTACGGCGCGACGGCCACGATGTATCGCGAGTCCGACGAAGACTACGACGTCGTCCTGCGCCTGGACGAGCCCTTCCGGCAGACGGTGGCGGACATCGCGCAGGCCGAGATCGCGCTGCCGAACGGCAGCCGGATCCGGCTGGACAGCGTGGCGAACGTCGTCGAGCGCCTCGGCGCGCTGCAGATCGACCGCCGCAACCAGGAGCGCATGATCCAGGTGACGGCCGACGTGTTCGGACGCAGCAGCGGCGAGGTGGTGCGCGACCTGCGCCGACGTCTCGCCGAGGAAGTGCCGCTCCCGTCGGGCATCGGCATCCATTTCGGCGGGACGGCCGAGGACCAGGAGGAATCGTTCCGCCAGATGGGCCTGATGCTGGTGCTGGGCATCCTGCTGGTCTACATGGTGATGGCGTCGCAGTTCGAAAGCCTGCTGGATCCGTTCCTGATCCTGTTCTCGATTCCGTTCGCGTTCACGGGCGTCGCGATCAGCCTGACCCTGCTCCGGCTGACGGTGAGCATCATGTCGTACATCGGGATGATCCTGCTGGTGGGCGTGGTGGTGAACAACGCGATCGTGCTGATCGACTACGTCAACCTGCTGCGCCTGCGCGGCCAGAGCCTGGCCGACGCCATCGTGCATGCCGGGCGCTCGCGCCTGCGGCCGGTGCTGATCACGACGTTGACGACCTCGCTGGGCATGGTGCCGATGATCTTGAGCCGCGGCGAAGGCGCGGCGACGTGGAAGCCGATGGCGGCGACGATCGTCGGCGGGCTGACGTTCTCGATGCTGGTCACGCTGGTGCTGGTGCCGACGCTGTACAGCCTGGTCCATTCGCGCCGGGCGCGGCGGCAGGAGCAGGCGGCGGCCGAGAAGGGAGTGCGGAGATGAAGGCGGTGTGGATGATGCACGACGTCGTGCTGGCGGACGAGATCCAGGACCTCCTCGACGAACTCGGAATCATCGGCTTGTCCCGCTGGAAGCGGATGACCGGCCGCGGCCCGAAAAGCGGCACGCGGATGGACAACCACGTCTGGCCCGGGGCGAATTCCGGCGCCTTCGTCGTGGTGGCGGACGACGTCGCGGCGCGGCTGATGGGACGGCTCCAGGCCTTGCGCGACGAAGTGGGCTCCCGGTCGGGCGTCTGGGCCTTCACCACGCCGGTGGACGAGACGCTTCGCTGACGGGAAACGGGGGAGGCGGATGAATCGCGAGGTTGCGCGAACAATGGGATTGCGTCGTCATGCCCGGTGGAGTATCAAGGCCCGAATCAAGGCAGATTGAACCAATAGAGAAACGCAAATGAACAGCATGGCATCGCGGATGATGATGGGTTGGGCCGCTCTGGCGGTGGCCGTTTGGATGGCGGGGTGCGAAACGTCCACGCTGGACGACCAGGGGACGCTCACGCTGGAGCAATTGCAGGGACTCGCATCGACGAATGCCGTGGTGGCGGCGGAAACCGATACCCCCTCCACGGGCGAAACTCCTTCGACCGGCACAACGACCAACAGCTTGTGGCCGGCGGAAATCACCGGCACGGTGAAGTTTCTGGGCCCGGACGTGTCGAGTTGGCCCGTGACGGCCAGCCTGAACGCCAGCGTCGGCGGAGGCAAAGTCAATTTGCCGTACAGCAAAGCCCGGGTCTGGCCGGCGTCGGACGGCGTGAACGCGAACCCGTGGGTGTTCGTGAACCTCAACGGCCAGTGGTATGCGGCCACGTGGGAATATCTGCGCTCCGGCCAGACCATGAAGGACATGAGCGGGAAAAGCTGGGGCGGCCACATCAAGGTAGCGCCGCTGAGTTCGTGGGAACCTCGCCCCGGTGAACGGATGGGCTTGATGGTGAGTGGATTGGCGCGCGGCGGCCTGAGCAACGTGAAAGAACGCAGCAACGTCTCCATGGTCACCTGGAAATAGGCTGACGCATGGGGCCGCGCCGAAAGATCGTTTCCGCCGATTCTTCGGCCGCCGCGATCCGGCAGGCGCTCTTCTTCCATGAAAATCCGGCGCAGGCGGCGGTCCTGCGCCGGTTTTTCAAGACCGGTCCGGGGGAATACGACGCGGGCGACGAATTCTGGGGGCTGAAGGTCCCGCAAGTGCGCGCCGTGCTGGCGCAATTTCCGGACGTGCCGCGGGCGACGGCCGGGGAACTGCTGGATTCGCCGGTGCACGAAGTCCGCCTGTGCGGCGCGCTGGCGCTGGTGCGGGCCTATGCGCAGGGCGGCCCGGACGAACGCGCCTCCGTCTTCGATTTCTACTTGTCCCGGTCGGCGCGGATCAACAACTGGGATCTGGTGGATGCCAGCGCGCCGGGGATCGTGGGCCGGCATCTGCCGCCGGGCGGCGGGCGCCGGACGCTGGCGCGGCTGGCGAAATCGGAAAGCCTGTGGGAGCGGCGCATCGCGATGGTGGCCACGCTGGAACACATCCGCAGGGGAAACCTGGAAAACACCTTCTGGCTGGCGGAGCGGCTGCTGGGGGATGCCGAGGACCTGATGCACAAAGCGACGGGCTGGATGCTCCGCGAAGCCGGCAAGCGCGACGCCGCGGCATTGCGGGAGTTCCTGTCGCGCCAGGCGGCGCGAATGCCGCGGACCGCGTTGCGCTACGCCATCGAAAAATTTCCGCCGGCCGAGCGGAAGCGCTGGCTGGCCCGCGGAACGTGAGCCGGCGGAATTCTCGGTTCTTGATGTGGCGGGGGGATTCGCGATAGAGTACGGTTTTCCATCGGAAAGGACTGAGGATGCAACGGACCATGCTGAAATCGAAAATCCACCGTGCGACGGTGACGGGGCTCGAACTCGACTACGAGGGGAGCATCGCCATCGATCCCGTCCTGCTGGAGGCGGCGGACATCCTTCCGGGCGAACAGGTCCAGGTCCTGAACCTCAACAACGGCGAGCGCCTGGTCACCTACGCGATCCTCGGCAAGCGCGGATCGGGCCAGATGATGCTCAACGGGCCGGCGGCGCGCCTGGCCTACAAGGGCGATGTCATCATCGTCATCGCCTACGCGGAGATGGACGACGCCGAGGCGCAGAAATTCAAGGCGACCGTCGTGAAGGTCGATGCGAAGAACCGGATCGTCAAGGTCCTGAGGAAATAGGGTTTTTTCCATGGCCTTGTTGATCCGCGGCGGCGAAGTGGTGACGGGGCAGGGCAGCCGCGTCGCAGACGTGTGGTGCGAGGGCGCGAAGATTTCCAGGGTCGAGCGGGGGCTCGCGCCGCCGCCGGGCGCGACGGTGGTCGAGGCGGCGGGCAAGCTGGTGTTCCCCGGATTCATCGATCCGCACGTGCACGCCTATCTGCCGCTGGTGAACGTGACGGCGAAGTCGGATTATGCGAACTGTACGCGCGCGGCGCTGCTGGGCGGAACGACGTGCCTCATGGATTTCGCGGGGGCGGGGCGGGAAAAGGATTTCGACGAGGCCTGGGCGGCGTGGGAAGCGCAGATCGCGGGCAAGGCGTCGTGCGACGTCGGGTTGCACCTGATGGTGCGGCGGTTCGACGCCGAACTGCAAAAGCAGCTGGAACGCCTGGTAGCCAAGGGACTGAAATCGCTGAAGATCTACCTGGCCTACAAGCCGGCGCTGGCGATCGGCGACGAGGATCTGTTCCGCGTGCTGCGGTTCGCGGCGGCGCACGATCTGGTCGTGATGGCGCATTGCGAGAACGCGGAGCTGATTCCGGCGCTGCAGCAGAAGCTGCTGGCGGAAGGCAAGACGGGGCCCGAGTGGCATGAACCGAGCCGCCCGCCGATGGTCGAGGCGGAGGGCGTCTGCAAGTTTTTGACCTTCGCGGCGGCGGCGGGCGCCAAGGCCTACGTCGTGCACCTGAGCTGCGCGGAAGCGCTTTCCATGGCCGACCGGTTCCGCGGCAAGCTGAAGCATCTCTACGTCGAAACGATGATCCAATACCTGACGCTCGACAAGTCGTACGCGGAGCGGCCGGACTTCGAGGGTGCGAAGTGGATTCTCTCGCCGCCGCTGCGGGAAAAATCCGACCAGGCCGCGCTGTGGGCAGGGCTGGCCGACGGCCGCATCGACACCTTGGGCACGGACCACTGCCCGTTCGATTTCAACGGGCAGAAAACGCTGGGGCGGGGCGATTTCACGAAGATCCCCAATGGCCTCGCCGGCGTGGAAGAGCGCGTCGCGCTGGCCTACACCGCGGGCGTGGTCGGCGGGAAGATTTCGCTCGAGCGCTTCGTGCAGGTGGCGGCGGAAAATCCAGCGAAAATCTTCGGCCTGTGGGGTCGCAAGGGCGCGGTCGCGCCGGGCTTCGACGCGGACCTCGTCGTGTGGGATCCGAACGCCAAGCGCACGATCTCGCAAAAGACCCAGAGCCTGGACGTCGACTACAATCCGTACGAGGGCTTCGAGGTGGTCGGCGCGCCGGAGATCGTGACCGTGCGCGGCGAGATCATGGTGCGCGGCGGGAAGTTCGTGGGAACGCCGGGCGGGGGGCGGTTGCTGTCGTGAGCGGGCGTTTTTCCATGGCGTGGAAAAACCGACGGGAATTTTTCCACGGTGTGGAAAAATTCGGCCCGATTTTTCCACACTGTGGAAAACTTTTTTCCACACTGTGGAAAACTTTGGCGGTTCTGGCTGTGGCGGTTGGCGCGCCGGCGCGGGCCGATGAGGTGGCGTCGCCGTGGGTCGTCGAAGCGGACTGGGGCCCGCTGGCGTCGTGGATGGCGGATGCGGACGGCAACGACCGCTTCCGGGCGGCGGGTCCTTTCTGGGAGCAGGCCGAAAGTCCCGACGGCAAGAAATTGATGGCATTGCCCCGGCCGCTGTTCGCGCGGGCGGTGGATCTGGCGGCGGACAAGGATTCATGGGATTTCTGCTGGCCGCTGGCGTCGGGCCGGACGTTTGGCAAAGAGAAATCGTGGCGGGCGGGGCTGGCGTGGTTCCTCGATCCGGACCGGGCGGATCCGCAATCGAAATACCGGTTTTGGCTGCTGCCGGTCTGGTTCCACGGGCGCGCGGCGGACGGCGCGGGCTACGCGGCGCTGTTCCCGGTGGGCGGCGAGATCCGGAATTTCCTGTTCAAGGACCGCATCCGCTTCGCGCTGTGGCCGCTGTGGGCGGAAACGCGGGTGAACGACGTGCGCACCGTCAACGTGCTCTGGCCGGTCTATTCGCGGTCGACGTCGCCGGACGGCCATCTGGAACGTCTGCGGGTTTTTCCGTTCTACGCCTGGACGAAGAACGCGCGGCAGTACGAGAAGACGGCGATCCTGTGGCCGATCTGGAACCACGCGCGCTACGTGCATCCGAAAGCGAACGGCACGGCCTGGGTGCTGTTTCCGCTGGGCGGGCGCGTCGACCTGAACAGCCAGCAGGGGTGGATGTTCCTGCCGCCGTTCTTCCAGTTCATCCGCGGCGAGCAGATGAACCGCACGTTCTGCCCGTGGCCGTTTTTCCAGCGCGAGACGGGCGCGCGGGATAAATTCTACCTGTGGCCGCTGTACGGTTGGCGCAAGGACGGTCCGCTGGAGCGGCGCTTCTGGCTGTGGCCGCTGCTGAGCCGCGACGAGAACGAGTTCGCTTTTCGCAAGCAGACGCGGTGGATGCTGACGCCGCTGTGGACCTGCGCGACGGAGACGACGAATCCGCAGCCGACCGGCCGGAAGCCGGCGGCGGAGCCGGCGCCGACCGAGGAACCGAAAACGGTGGCGCGCCGGACGAAGCTGTGGCCGCTGTTTTCCAGCCAATGGGACGCGGAGACGGAAACGTCCCGCATGCGGCTGCTGGACCTGTGGCCGGCGGGCCGCCCGCCCCCGGTGGAGCGCAGCTGGGCGCCGCTGTGGACGGTGCTGGACGTCCGCGCGCACGGGGCGGACCGCGATCTGGACGCGTTCTGGGGCCTGTACCGCGGCACGCGGCGCGCGGACGGCGCGCGGGCCGTTTCGGTCTTTCCGCTGTGGCGGCACGAGCGGGCGGCGGCGGATGCGGCCCGCCGCTGGTCGGTGCTGAAAGGATTGATTGCCTACGACCGAACGGCTACAAATCGCCAGATGCGCTTCCTGTGGCTGGGCCGGATCCGGCTGGCGCCGCCGACCGGGAAGGGCGAAAAACCGAAATGATCACGCGAGAGCCCCAGATTTTCGATCCGCCCCCGAACGCGTTCGCGGCGGCGGGGCGCAATATCATCCGGGCCTGCCAGGGAACGGGTCAGGCGCTGCTGCTGCTGCTGGGGTCGGCGGCGCAAGTGCCATATCTGTTTTCGCGGAAGAACCACGACGACGTGATGCGGCAGCTCTATCAGGTGGGCATCAAGAGCCTAGGCGTGGTGAGCGTGGTGGCGCTGTTCACGGGGATGATCCTGGCCTTGCAGGCGGGGCTCGAACTGCGCCGCTACGGGCAGGAAAACAACATCGGCACGCTGGTGTGCGTCTCGATGCTGCGCGAGATGGGGCCGTTCATGACGGGGCTGGTCATCGCGGCCAGCGTGGGGTCGGCCATCGCCGCGCAGATGGGCACGATGACGGTGGCCGAGGAAATCGCCGCGCTGGACGTGATGAGCATCGATTCGCGGCGCTATCTGATGATGCCGCGGCTGGTGGCGCTGGCGGTCATGATGCCGCTGCTGACGGTCTACACGAATTTGCTGGGGATTTTCGGCGGGGCCATCGTGGGCGCGACGCAACTGGGCGTCTCGCCGGAGGCCTATTTCGACAACGCGTTCCGCTATGCGGAGAACAAGGACCTCTACGTGGGGCTGTTCAAGGCGTTTTTGTTCGGGCTGATCATCGTGACGGTGGCGTGCTACCAAGGCTTTGCCGCCACGGAAGGGGCCGTGGGCGTGGGCCGCGCCACGCGGCGCACGGTGATCGTGTCGTTCCTGACGATCCTGGTGGTGGGCTACTTCGTGACGAGGATGTTCTACCAATGATCCGCTTCGAAAACGTGACCAAGCGGTTCGGCGCCAAAACGGTGCTGAACGACCTCAGCTTCGAGATCGAAAAAGGCGAGACGTTCGTGATCGTGGGCAGCTCGGGCGCGGGCAAGAGCGTGAGCCTGCGGCACATGATCCGGCTGCTGACGCCGGATGCGGGCCGGGTCTGGATCGGCGACGACTGCGTCAACGAGGCCGGCGGGGCGGAGCTCGAGCGGATCCTGGGGCGGTTCGGCGTGCTGTTCCAGAGCGGGGCGCTCCTGCAATGGCTGAACGTGGAGGACAACGTCTGCCTGCCGCTGCGCCAGAAAAGCAAGCGGTCCGACGAGGACATCCGCAAGCTGGCCGGGGACATGCTCGCGCTGGTCGGCCTCGAAGGGGTCGGCGCCAAGATGCCCGACAACATTTCGGGCGGCATGCGCAAGCGCGTGGGGCTGGCGCGGGCCATCGTGACGCAGCCGGAAATCATTTTGTACGACGAACCCACGTCCGGGCTCGATCCGGTGATCTCGCGGCAGATCGACCTGCTGATCGACGATCTGCGGCGGCGGCTGGGCGTGACGAGCGTGGTGGTGACCCACGACCTGTACAGCGCGCTCTACGTCGGCACGCGCGTGGCGATGCTCCACGAGGGCCAGTTCGTGGTCTGCGCCCCGCCCGAGGAATTCATTGCATCGCGACACCCCGTCGTGAGAGACTTCTTGCAGGCTCAGGGCATCGCCGGCCTGCAGGACGTCCGGAAGGCGTTTGGAAAATGAAATTCAAGAAACAGATTTTCGTCGAAACCATGGTGGGCTTGTTCAGCTTCGCCGTCATCGCGGCCTTGTTCCTGCTGACGGTGGTGCTGAGCCAGGATTCGCTGTTCCGCAAGGAGCGGCCGGTGGAAATCCTGTTCGACAACGCCATGGGCCTGCGCGTGGGCGACGCGGTCAGCGCGCGCGGCGTCAGCGTCGGCAAGGTCAAGCAGATCGAGTTGAAGAAGGACGGCGTGCACGTGCTGGCCCTGCTCAAGACGCCCGTGCATTTGCGGGAAGACTACCGGATCGAGGTGCTGCCCACCTCCGTGCTGGGCGGCCGCTACCTGAGCATCGACGAGGGCACCTACGCTTCCGAGCCGATGCAGCCCGCGCCGAAGCTGCTCAAAGGCAGCCCGTCGACGGACCTGATCTCCGCCGCGACGAAGACCGTGGAGGATATCCGCGCGGCCCTCAACGACGGCATCCTCGAGGATTTCAAGGTCACCATGTCCCAGGTGCGCAAGATCGCC
>CAZECJ010000021.1:16440-35453 GCA_964510645.1 uncultured Verrucomicrobiota bacterium
AGGGCGAGGGCACGCTGGGCAAGCTGATGAACGACGGCCGGCTCTACGACGATGCGCAGGCCGTAGCCGCGAATCTGAAAGACATCAGCGACCGGCTGAACCAGGGCGAAGGCACGCTGGGGCGCCTGCTGGCCGAGGACGACCAGGTCTACGAAGATCTGGCGGCCACCATCGCCTCGTTCCGCAAGATGTCGGAATCCATCGAAAAGGGCGAGGGCACGATCGGCAAGCTGGTTTCGGACGAGGCGCTCTACCTCGAGTTCCAGGCGCTGCTCCGCGAGGGCCGGGCGGCCGTGGACGATTTCCGCGAAACGACGCCCGTCACCACCTTCACCAGCATTTTCTTCGGAGCATTTTGACGGGATCGGCGCGGGACCGGAGGCACGAGATGAAGATACGCGGACGGAACGGAATGGCGGCGCTGCTGATCGCAGCGCTGGTGGGCGCGACGATGCCGGCGGCGCCGGCGCGCGCGGAATCGGGCGAGGATTCGACGGGCGCGGCGATCACCGTGGGCCTGATGGTCGCCGTGGTCGTGGTCTACGGTTTGGTTGCGCTGCGCTCCGACGTGGACCGCTACACGGAAGCCGACGTGGAAAAGGCGATCGCCCGCGCGGCGAAACAGGCGGAAGCCTCGCCCGTCGTGCTGCAGGCCGTGACCGC
This sequence comes from uncultured Verrucomicrobiota bacterium, assembly GCA_964510645.1. GTDB lineage: Bacteria > Verrucomicrobiota > Kiritimatiellia > CAIQIC01 > Lenti-01 > Lenti-01. Next base: position 17,104 of record CAZECJ010000021.1, read on the forward strand.
GCCCATCGGGCTGGGGGCGTCCGGCGGGGAATCCGAAACCGAGGTCGCCGGCGCGTCCATCGGCTGGCGGATGAGCTTCTAGTTTTCGGGGAAGGCTCCGGGAGGGTTCGGTGCAATCGGACTGGAGCGCGGCCGTTTGCCGCCGCATCGAACAGGCGCTGGAGACCGCGTTCGCGGCGTGCCCGCCGACGGAAGTCCTCCGCGCGGCGCGCTACGCGACGCTGGGCGGGGGGCATCGCTGGCGCGGCCGGATGGCCGTGGCGGCCGGGGCGATCTTCCGCGCGGACGCGGACGAAATCGCGCTGCCGCTGGCCGCGGCGCTGGAGATGCTGCAGGCGGCCTCGCTGGTTCTCGACGATCTGCCGTCGATGGACAACGCCGCGACGCGCCGGGGCCGGGCGTGTGTCCATCTCGTCTTTCCGGATTGGGCGGTGGCTCTGCTGCCGGCGTTCCTGGTGAATGTGGCCTATCAGGTCGTTGCCGGCCATGCGGGGGTGTCCGCGGCCGGCCGGATCCGCGCGCTGTGGCTGCTGGGGGAAACGGGAACGCGGCTGGCGCAGGGGCAGGAATTGGATTTGGCGCTGGCCCGGAAGTCCGCGACCGAACCCGAACTGCTGGAATGCTACGCGCTGAAAAGCGGCTCCCTGTTCGCGGCGGCGCTGGCCGGCGGCGCGACGCTGTGCGGCGCGGGGGAGGCCGACGTCGCCGCGCTGCGCGAGACGGGGTTGAAGCTGGGGCAGGCCTATCAGATTTTGGACGACGTCGCCGACGGTCCGGAGGAAGACAGCGCATACAAGGATGCCGGCCGGGTCACGGCCTATTCCCTGTTCGGACCCGTCGCGGCCCGCGCGCGCGCCGAGAAACTGCTGGAAGAAGCGGCGCGGATGATCGACCGTTTCGGTCCCGCCGCCGGATCGCTCCGCGAATTGCTGGACCAGATATTGACCTGAACGTCAGCCGCGCAGCTCGCGCGCGAGGCGCGCGCCCCAGGCGCGCGCCCGGTCGATTTCCCCGGACTTGAGCGGCCCGGTCATGCCCGTCACGCGGAAGCGCTTCCCGCGCGCCAACGGGGCATAGCCGGCGTTTTTCAAGCTCCGGAGGACGGCGCCCGTCGCGCCGCCGGGCGAAAACCACATGCGCGTTTCGAACGCCGCGCTCCGGCCTTGGCCGGCGGGCACGGTCTCCAGCCACGCGCGGAGCGAGGGATGCGACAGGTCGGGCGGGGCGGCGAACGACGCGGCCTTTTTCCGGATCGTTTCGCGGATGTCGTCGGTCGGCAGGCGGAAAGCGAAGAGCGGCGAGCCCGCCACGATCAAGTCCGCGCCGGCGAGGACGTCCGGCGCGGCTTCGGCGGTGGATAGGGCCTTGGCGTCGGGGCCGAGGCCTTCGGCGATGGCGCGGGCGATGGCGGCCGTGTTGCCCCACAGGGATTCGTATACCACGATGGCCTTCATAGGGATCTCCGTTGTTGGCTGCCGGACATCTTACGGCGCGGCGAGGCCCGGAACAAGGCTTTCCGCGGCGCGGCCCCGCGAAAGAAGCCGGATATCCAACGAACGGCCTGGGCGGCCCCGAAGGAAATAGAGGAAAAAAGTGGTGCTCGGGACAGGACTTGAACCTGCACGGCTTGCGCCACATGCCCCTCAAACATGCGTGTCTGCCATTCCACCACCCGAGCACCGGGAGAGGGGGGACCTTGCGGTCAATTGGGCGCAGAAGATACGTATTCGTTTCCGCGTCCGCAAGCGTTTTCGGCGCGGGCGGTGGCTTTATTTTCCGGCGGATTCGGCGACCGCCGGTTCAGCGGCCGGTTCTTCGGCCTTCGGGTCCTTGCGATCGAGGGGGGATTGGATGCCGGCGGCGGCTTGGATGAGCACCTCGGTTCGGAAGGGTTCCTGTCCGTCCATGGAGAGGGTCAGGCGCAGGGACGCGGGCAGGGTTGGTTTATCCGGGGTCGGGACCGGCGGCCATGCGGCGCAAGCGGTTCCGTTGGTCATGGCTTCGATGGCGAGGGCGAAGTGGCCTTCGAACAAGAGGTTGGTGACGGGAGCGTTGGTGAAGGGGCCCGAACAGGGGACGGAAATGCGGCGGAGCTCGCGGAAGGGGCCCCGGGTCGGCGCCACTTCGTAGGTGACTTGTTCGATGTCGTAGCCGAGCGGGGCGGGGACCGGGACATAGAAGGCGAGGACGACTTCCGGTTTGCCGATTTCCGTGGAAGCGGAAAGTCGCAGCGGGGCGAGATCTTTCACGGGCGGGGCGAAAGCGCAGGAAATCTCGCGGGAAAGGGTGCGCAAGGCCGCTTGCGCGGCAAAAGGACCTTGGAGACGGGCCGTTTGGCTGTTGCCGGCGGAGAAAAGCCCATGGACCAAGAGGCCGAGGATGGCGGCGACGAGCGCGCCCAACGCCAAGGCCAGCAACAGTTCCACGAAAGTGAACCCCGATGGGCGGATGCTGGGGGATGCCCGGCTCATGGCGGCCGCCGGTCGCGGGGATCAGGTGGCCTTCGCCAGCATGAGGAAGAAGAACCCCAAGGCCAACAAGGCGACGGCGCCGATGACGATGAGCGCGAAATACCAGATGCCGCGCCGTTCTTTGGGCGGCGCGCCGAAGGGCGATATGCTGGCGAAATCCTGCGGGGCGGACATGGTGCCGGTGGCGACTTCCGCGTTGGCATCCGTATAGCGGGCTCCGGCATTGGCCAATTCGGGGGCGTCGAACAGGAATTCGATGGAGCCCATCTGGATCAGATCCTTGTGGTGCAGAGCGGATTCCTTCACGTCGCGGGAGTTGACGCGGGTGCCGTTGGTGGAATCCAGATCCTGCAGGACGCAGGCGTCGCCGTTGCGCAGAATGCGGCAATGGTGGCTGGAAATCGTCGGATGGTCCAGCAGGATCATGTTGTCCGCTTTGCGCCCGATGGTGATCTCGCCCTGTTCGATGGGATATTCGCGTCCCTTGAAATCGCCGGACATGCCGCTGAGTTTGGCCATGGAATCGTCTCCGTCTACGAGGTGAAGCCGTTCATAAGGGTTTTCATCTTGCCTCTGGATGGGGGGGAAAGCAATCCAAAATATGCTGGATGCACCGGTGATTTTCAGTTGACGGCGCCCTCCCGGTAAAGCATTATTCGAACACGGTTAAAAAAGGTCCACGACGGGCCGGGTGCATAAATCGGATTTGCCGCCTCAGGGCAAGGAGAGCAACAGATGAAGAAGATTCTTGCGTTTTTGCTGGTCGGGTTGATGATGGCCGCCACGGTCGCCACGGCCCAAGACAAGGAGAAATCCGCCCCCAAGAAGGCGCAGGCTTCCGGACCCGTCACGCATGCCCAGCTTGCGGATCTGATGGTCAAGGCGCTGGGGCTGGTGCGTTTCCTCCCCGTCCCTCCCACGTCGCAGCAGATGTTCGACGTGCTGATGCAGAACGGCATCAGTCCCGAGGCCGGCTGGCTGCTGGACGCGGTGGTGACGAAGGCGGATCTGGCGCGCGTGCTCATCCAGGCGATGCGCAAGGAAGACCAGGTGGAGAATCCCAACGATCCGCAATCGTGGATCGACGCCCTGAAGGCCGCGGGCATTTCGCTGGATCGCCTGAGCGAGACCATCCAATCCGTCGAGACGCTGCCGGAAGGCATGGGCCAGGACGTGAAGCTGCAATCCACGGATCCGTTGGTCTACAACGTCCGCTTCACGCCGGGCGGCACCGACCAGTACACCGTCAATCTGGCCATGGTGACGCGGGTCTTCAGCGAAATGGAATCGATCAGCGGCGAATTCCGCCCGATTTCCCCAACCCCCTATTGAGAACGGCAACGGACAAGCGAGCCAACACACAAGGAACTATCGATATGAAACAGATTCGACTTTTCATCGTTGCAGCCTGCCTGCTTGCGCTGGCGTCTCCGGCTTTCGCGGAATCGCCGATCCATCTGAACAACCGCCTCCGCCTCGGCTACGACGACAACGTCTACCAGGCCGGCGAGGCGACCGCCGCCGACGGCTCGACCGTGACGCACGACAAGACCGATAGCTTCCGCATCATCGAGGAGCTCGAGGCGCTGGTGAACCTGAACCTGCAGCGGACCTATCTGGGCCTGCGGTATCGCCCGTCGTTCATCTGGTACTCGGACCGCGAAGACGACGACACGGATTTCCTGCACGACGTGGACTTGAACTTCATCCAGAAAATCACGCCCGCCTTGGTCCTGTCGATCAGCGACACCTTGCGCGCCAGCCAATTGCCCGAACTGCAGGACGAGAACTACGTCGTGCGCGCGAACGACGACAACTACTACAATTCCGCCTTGGCGACGCTGTCCTACAACGTGTTGCCGGAAACGCGCCTCGACCTGTCGGGCCGCTACATCCTGCTGCGCTATACCGAAGACGCCAACGAGAACGACAACTATTACAGCGCGGTCGGCGGGTTGACGCTGCGCCAGCAGCTGGCCAGCCGCACGACCCTCATGGGCGACCTGCGCTACCAGACGGTGGTGTATGACGATGCGGAAGAAGCCTTCAACCGCGACGCGAACTCCATGTTCGCGGGTCTCGGCGTCGAGCAGACCTTCAATCCCAAGCTGCTGGGCAGCCTGCGCGCGGGCGTGGAACAGCGCATGTACGACAACGACGCCGCCGACGACAACACCCAGCCGTACGGCGAACTCTCGATGACCTTCCTGCCGTCGCCGGCCACCCGCATCACCGGCGCGGCTTCCTATTCGATCTACGAGTCGGACGTCGCCACCTACCTGAGCCAGAACCGGACCTATTTGTCCCTGAGCTTCGCGCACGATTTCACCACGAAGCTGAACTTCTACCTGAGCGGCGCCTATAGCCTCAATCAATACGAGGCGGATTACGCGCTGGAGACGGGGGCGGTCGATGCCGACGAGAATTCCTTCCTCGTGAGCGCGCGCTTGGCCTATCGCATCAACCGCATCAACTGGCTGGAAGTCGGCTATCAGTTCATCAAGCTGGACAGCGATTTGGTGAACCGCGAGAGCTACGACCGGAATCGATTCGACATCGGCTGGAAGATCCAGCTCTTCTAGTCCGGCAGGACGGGCAAGGCGACCGGCAACGGCCGCCTTTCTCCTGTCCCCAACGGAAGACAGACCCGGCGGGGCGGCAACGGCCCCGCTAGGCATTTCAGGACAAGACTCCATGGCAGAAGAATCCCAGACCACCGCGCTCCACTTCCTCGATTACTGGCGCGTCATCCGCGACCGCAAGGAGGTCATCCTGGCGGTCGCGCTGCTGACCATCGTGACCGGCACCGCCTATACGCTGATGATGCCGAAGAAGTTCACGGCGACCACCCAGCTCGAGGTGCGCGAAGACGCCATGGACGTGGATCCGTTCTACGAGCGCCAGGCCAGCCGCATCGGCTACAACCCCTTCTTCCTGATGACGCAGGAGAAGATCATGAAGTCCCGCCCGGTGCTGACCGAGGTGATCCGGAACCTGAATCTCCAGAAACTCTGGGGCATGGAACTCAACGAGGACAAGTCGCCCGTGACGCCGGAACTGGCCCTCCAGATCCTTTCGCGCAGCCTCCGGGTGGAACAGGACCGCGACACGACGCTGATGAACGTCAGCGCCACCAGCGAGGATCCGAAGCGCGCCGCCGAAATCGCCAACGAAGTCGCCAACGTCTATCGGGATCGCCGGCTGTTCGCCAAGCGCCGCGAGATCCAGCACGCCATCGACGCGATGAGCAACGAAGTGCGCAAGCAGCAGGAGCGCGTCGAGGAGGCCGAAGCCGAGCTGGAGCGGATCCGCCAGGAACGCGGCATCGCCCTCATCGGGCGCGGACAGATGGGGGTCCGCGTGGAGGCGACGCGCCTGAACATGCTGGAGGGCGAACGGAGTTCCGCCCGCGTCGAAATGCTGGTGCGCAAGGCCCGCATGGACCAGCTCGACGGGTTGGAAGGCGACCGGCTGATGGATGCGGCCGCCTACATCGTGCAGGATCCCACCTTGATGGGCATCCGCCAGCAGCTGATCGACAGCGAAGTCAGCCTGCAGCTCATGATCAAGAACGGCGTGATCGGCGAGAACCATCCCGACGTCCTGCGCCTGAAGGGCGCCGTGGATGAATTGCGCCGCCAGCTCGCTTCCGCGCTCGAAGGCCTCAAGGCGGGCGTCCGGGCCGACTACGAAGTGGCGCGCCAGAAGTACGAGGCGCTGGACGAGGAACTCGGCAAGATCAAGACGTCGGACATCGCCTCCGAGGGCGAGAATTACCTGCCGTTCGACCGGGCCGAGCGCAACGTGAGCGTCCAGCGCGACATCCTGACGGCGCTGCGGGCCCGCATCACGCAGACGGGCATCGAAGTGGAAGTGCCCCGCACGACCGTGGAAATCATCGAGGAGGCCGAGGCGCCGGATCGCCCGACCAGCCCGCTGGTGGTGTTGAACATCTTCCTGAGCGTGGTGCTGGGCCTGTTGGCGGGCACCGGATTGGCTTTCTTCGTGGAATATCTGGACGTGTCGATCAAGACGGTGGACGAGGTCGAGAAGAACCTCGGCCTGCCGGTGCTCGCGGTCATTCCGCAGCAGTCGCGGCCCCTGACGGAAGCCGGCCAATCGAGCGGCCAGGGCGAAGCCTACCGCGCCCTGCGGACAAGCTTGGCGTTGCTCGCCCGCGAGGGCAAGCAGAAGATCTTCACCGTCATCAGCGGCGGCGTCGGCGAAGGCAAGTCCACCACGCTGTTCAATCTGGCCTACGTGTGCGCGGAGCAAGGCAGCAAGGTGCTGATCGTCGACTCCGACCTGCGCCGGCCGGTGCAGCACAAGATGGTCGGGTTGGCCAACCGGACCGGCATGGTCAACGTGCTGACCGACGAGCTGAAGATCGAGGACGTCGTCCAGGAAACCGGCGTGCCGAACCTGTGGATGATGACCAGCGGCCGCCTGCGCCGCGGGTCCCTGGGCATCATGAACAACGCCCGCTTGCGCGCCATGCTCGACGTCCTCAAGGACAAGTACGACTACGTCCTTTTGGATTCCCCTCCGATTCTGGGCGTGACGGACGCGGCGATCCTGGCCAGCGAAGCCGACGGCGTGCTGCTGGTGGTGCAATACCGCAAGTATCCCAAGATCATTTCCCTGCGCGCCAAGCGCATGATCGAAAACGCCGGCGGCCACCTGATGGGCGCCGTTCTGAACAACATCAACATCATGCGCGACGACTATTATTACTACTACCACTATACGACCAAGAAGTATTATGGTAGCACGAAGCACGAAAAAGAAGATGACGCGACGGAAGCCTGACGTGAAATTTTCCTCCAGAAAACTAGGGATTCTTTCCGCCGGAATGCTGGCGGGGTTGTGGCTGGGTTTGGCGGCCGGATGCTCCACGTCGTCGTCTTCCCAGAAGGTCTACGACCGCTATGCGGAACTGGTGGCTTCGCGGAACCAGCCGGCGAAATCCGCGCCGAGCGCGGCGCCGGCGCCGTCGGCCGCCCCGCGGTCCGCTTCCAAACCGGCCGAGCCGAAGAATGCCCCGCCTGCCAAGGCGACTCCTCCGGCTGTCTCGGCTCCCGCGAAAGCTCCGGCTCCGGTTCCGGTTGCGGCGCGGGTCGCCGAACCGGCCCCCGCCAAGGTTTCGCCTCCCGCTCCGGCTTCCGCTCGGTCCGCGCCCGCGGCGGCTCCGGTCCAAGTGATGGCTCCCCCATCGGCGGAACGGCCCCGGACCGCCTCCGTTTCCGCGCCGGTCCAACCGGCCGCGCCGACGCCGCCCGCCTCTGCCGTTTCGATTTCCGAGCCTGCGGCGCCGGCGTTGCAGACCGCCTTTGCGGCGCAGACGATTCCCCTGCCGGAAAACGCTTCCTCGCCGGAAAGCGGCTATATGCTCAAGGTGGGGGACGGCGTCCAGGTCTTTTTGCGCGGCATTCCCACGCCCGACCTCATCGAGGATATCATCGACGAAGAAGGCAAGATTTCGCTGCCGTTCATCAATGAAGTGCAGGCAGCCGGATTGGCGGCCTCCGAGTTGGAACGGAACATCCGCCAAATCTATCTGGATCAGGACATCTACCGCAACATCACCGTGAACGTGGTGGTGCCGACGCGTTCGTATTTCATCTTGGGCGAGGTGCGCTCGGCGGGTCGCTTCCAGATCATGTCGGCCACGCGGGTTTCCCAGGCCATCGCGGCCGCGGGGGGCTATACCGAGTACGCCAGCGGCAAGGTGCAGGTCAAACGCCGGGGGGCGATCGTCAAGGTCATCAAGGACGCGCGCCGGCTGGAACGGGCGCCGGAAGACGACATTTTGCTGGAGCCGGATGACGTCGTCGAGGTGCTCCGGAGCTGGTTCTAGCGGGGGCGTTGGTCCGCATGCCGCGCGTGGACGAGTGGAGCGGAGAAGGCTCCTCGGTTCCGAGGCGGATCTACGATGGGGTGACGCTGTTGTTGCTGATGTGGCCCGCGACGGCGGGAATGTGGCTTCTGGGGTCCACCCGTACGTGGGGTTATGCGCCGGGGCTGGCGATTTCGTTTCTGGGTTCGCTGCTGGCGTTCGCGCGTCCGTTGGTTTTCCGAGACGTGCCGCGCGGATCCGCCCCGCCCGGATTTTGGATTTTCGCGGCTTTGACGGCCTACGTGGTGCTCGGCGTTTCTGGGGCCTCGGTCCCCTATGCGGCGCGCTGGGAAGCCTTGCGGTGGGTGTGCCTGCTGGCGGCCGTCTGGGCCTGGACGCAGGCCGCCGGCTTCGCCCGTCGGTGGAAATGGCTGCTGTTCATCCTGTTCCTTTCGGTTGCCTTTGAAAGCCTGTATGCGCTGATCCAAGAGGTGAACGGCTCGACCCGGGTCTTGTGGGCGCCGCGCCCGGAGCAGTACGGAAATCGCGCCAGCGGCACCTATCTGTGTCCCAACCATTTCGGCAACGTCCTCGCGATGCTGTTCCCGCTGGCGGTTTTGCTGGTCTTTTCGGCGGAGGTCGGATTTTCCCTCCGCTTGATGGCGTTCTACTTTCTGGCCGTGTCGGCGCCCGTGCTGGTCTGGACGCAGAGCCGGAGCGCCTGGGGCGGCTTGCTGGTCGGCTTGTGCACGACGGGACTCCTGCTGGCCCTGCGCCGCGGCCGGGCGTGGTTCCTGGCGGCGCTGGTTGCCCTGCCGCTGCTGGCGGCGGCGGCGGGCTGGATGGCCTGGAAAACCCTGCCGCAGGTGAATTCGCGGATCCAGGAAGTGCTGGAGAAAAGGGAGGGCGCGGCGGGCGTCCGGATCCCCATGTGGAAGGACATGCCGGCGATGATCCGCGATCGGCCGATCGCGGGCTTCGGCGGCGGATCGTTCGTCTGGGCCTATCCGCCGTATCAGCGACACGTGGACCAGCATCTGACGTGGGATTTCCTGCACAACGAATTTCTCCAGATGCAGGTGGAATATGGCGCCATCGGCCTCGGACTGCTGCTGGCCGGCCTGCTGTGGGGGGGGCTCGGCGTCGCGGGGGCCATCCTTCGGGCGCGTTCGCGCGTCTCGGCCCTGTTGCTGGCCGGCGCGGCCGGAGGACTGGCCGCGAGCCTGGTCCATGCGCTCTTCGATTTCAATTTCCACATCTTTCCGAATCCGCACGTGCTGGTCTGGATGGGCGGCGTCGCGTGGGGCGTATGGCAGCTGCAGGAAAAAGGAGCCGAACCCGTGGCGGGGCGTCGCCGCTGGTTCCGTTGGGCGGGCGCCGGTCTGGGGGGCTTGGCGTGCGGCGTGGGCGCATGGATCGCGCTTTCGGGCGGAATCTCCTACGCCTGGAACCTGAAGGGCGAACTGGCCCGCGAACGGATGGATTGGGAGGCCGCCGCCTTGGATTATGAAAAGGCCATCCGCTGGGACGCGGGCAACGCCCAGCCGCATCTGGGACTGGGCAAAATGAAGTCCGCGCAGGCCCTGTGGTATCGCGATCCGGATCCGGAGGCGGAACGCGCCGGCAAGGCGCAGTTGGCGGCCGAAGCGAAAGCCAGCCTGCTCCGCGCCCGGGAATTGAATCCGCTCGACATGGCCGTGGCCTTCGCCTTGGCCCGCGTCTACAACGCGCTGGGCGATCCGGAGGCCGCGCTGGAGGAATGCCGCCGCGCGGCGGCCTTCCAGCACAAGCACGTCTTTTATCGCGAACAGGTAGGCCTTCAGCTGCGCCGGATGGGACGCGACCGCGAAGCGCTGGACGTTTTCCGGAAGAACGTGGACGACGGCGTCGCCGGCGAAGTCAGCGTCCTGAACGTCGGCTTGCTGGAGCGCAAATTCGCGAAAGAAGCGGCGGCGGCTTTGCCGTCCGCGCCCTGACCGCTACGCGGTCCAGCGCGGACACGCGCGCAAAAACGGGCAGGTTTTGCAGGGCGCTTCGTCCGCGGCGCAGTCGAAGTTCGCGCCGTCGCCCGCGGCGTTGGTCTCCGGATTTTCGAGGGGAAACAGCATTTCGTCGGCGGAGTCGCGGACGAATTCCCGCAGGGTTTCCAGATCGTCGGCGGAATACGCGAACGTTTCGCGCTGGTCGAGGACGGGATGGTAGGCGACGGCCTCGATTTCGCCGGGCGCGGCCGTCCAGCGGTCGAGCGCCAGCAGGGCGTAGACGCCCAGCTGCGTGCGGTGTTCCGAAAGGGCCGCGCCACCGGTTTTCCAGTCGTAGATGATCACCTGTCCGCCGCGACGGACCACCAGGTCGGGCACGGCGAAGACCTTCAGCCCGTCGAGCAGGAAATGGGCCCGGCGTTCTACCGCCAGGAAGGCGTCGTCGGGCAACCCTTGGATTTCCAGCCAGAGCTCGGATGCGAGGAATTGGCGGATGGCGCGGGCGACGCGTTCCACCGTGGCTTTCCACTCCTCGGCGGAAATGTCGAGCTGGTATTCGTGCTCGAAGAGCCCGGGGATATGGACGGGATCGGCCCGGTAGGCGCCGGCGCGCGAATCGCGGAATTCGCGCCGCATCAGGTCGATCTGGCGGGGTTCGGCGGAAGCCGCGATTTCGCCGGAGGGGTCGCGCCGGGCGTTTTTGAGGAGAAATTCGATGGCTTGGTGGGCGTGGTGTCCGGCCCATTGCTGGCGGGTGGAGAGGCGCTTGAGCCGGTACAGCTCCCGCGCGCGCGCCGGCGCGTTTTCCTCCCATCCGCCCCAGGAGGCGTAGTAGGCGAAATAGTAGCGCTTGAGGCAGGCCTGGAAACTTTCGTGCCGCGAGTGCGACCAGGAAAATTCGTTGGCCAAGGCGCTCATGGGGCGGCGGATTTCCGCAGGCGGCTCTCGATGTCGCGCCGCCAGAGCTGGGCGAGGCCGCCCGTGGCGGTTTCGCGATAGGCGGCCTGCAGGTCGCGGCCGGTGCGGTTCATCACTTCGATCACGTCGTCGAAGCTGACGAGGTGCCGTCCGTCGGTCAGCAGCGTGAAAGCGGCGCACTCGATGGCGCGAAGCGCGGCGTTCATGTTCCGCTCGATGCAGGGAATCTGCACGTAGCCTTCGATGGGGTCGCACGTCAGGCCGAGATTGTGCTCCATGGCCATCTCGGCGGCATATTCGATCTGGTTGAGCGAGGCGCCGTTGAGCTGCGCGGCGGCGGCCGCCGCCATCGAGCAGGCCGAGCCGATTTCGGCCTGGCAGCCGGCCTCCGCACCCGACACCGTGGCGTTGGCGCGGATCGAGGAGCCGAACAAGCCCGCCGTGGCGAGGGCCTCGAGGATCTTGCGCCGGGGCACCCGCCGGACGGTTTTGAAGAAATAGAGCACGGCCGGCAGCACGCCGGCGGCGCCGCACGAGGGCGCCGTGACCACCTGCATGCCGGCGGCGTTTTCTTCGGCCACGGCCAGCGCGAAGGACGCGACCAGGCCCAGATCGCGCGGCATGCCCTTGAGCCTGCGCGCCCGGTGCCAGGTGGTGCCCGCGCGCCGCGCCAGCTCCAGCGTGCCCGGCAGGATGATCTGCTTGCTGCCGAGACCGCGCTTGATCGTCTCGTCCATCGCGTCCCAAACGTCGCCGAGGCGCGGCCAGAGGTCGCGCTCGACGTTTTCCGCCAGCTGCCAGAAGGCGAGATCGTTGGCCCGGCAGTAGTCCATCGCTTCGGCGAGGTTCGCGACGGGATAGTCCGTCGCCGGGACGCACGCGACGGGCGTGCCGTCGGTTTCGCTCAGGTTGCCGCCGCCGATGCTGCAGACGGTCCACTCCTTCAGCGGTTTGCCGGCGGCGTCGAAGGCCTCGAATTTCATCGTGTTGGGATGCGGCAGGTCTTCGGCCGTCGGATCGAAAACCACTTCGACCGGGATGGGCTGCAGCGTGCGGACCAGCGTGCGATCCGTCCAGTGCCCGCGCCCCGTCGCCGCGAGGCTGCCGAACAGCGTGACGCGGATGCGCGCAGGCGCGGCGGGCAGCGACCGCGCGAACAGGCCTGCCGCCCGCTGGGGCCCCATGCTGTGCGTGCTGGAGGGGCCCGCCCCGATGGCATAGACCTCAAAGATGGATTGCAGGCGCGCGCTCATGGGGATTCCGGGGTGGGGCGGGGGGATGCGCGGCGGAAGGCGTCGAGAAACGCCGCCAGCGCCAGCCAGATCAACGCGCCATTGCGGACGAGGTTCCAGCCGTCGGAGACCGCCGCGTCGGCGCGCGTGGAGAAGCAGCCGCACGACGCCTCGATGCCGCGCAGCAGGTTGAGGGAAATGGCGATGGTGAAGACCGTCAGCATGCCCGCGATGACCAGCGCGCCCGCGGCGCGCAGGCGCGCCGGCGCCGCCAGCACGGCCAGCCCCGCCGTCAGTTCGATCCACGGCAGGACGATGGCGACGAGATTGACGAATTCTCCGGGCAGGATCCGGTAGCGGTTCACGGCCAGCGCGAACAGCTCGGGATCGCGGATCTTGGCGATGCAGGCGCCGAGGAAGACCGCGGCGACGGCGATCCGCGCCAGCCAGAGGAAGAGGGGGCGCACCGGCTTCATGGCTCGATCCCCGCGCGCACGTCGCCGCCGTACTCCGTCCACTCGGCGAATCCGCCGGGATAGAGCGTCAGGTCCTGGAATCCGTATTCGCGCAGTTTCACCGCCAGTTCCAGGGCGTCGAGGCAGTCGGCCCCGCCGCAATAGACCAGGATGGGCGTCTCCGGCGTCAGCAGGCTTGCGTAGGCGCCGAGGCGCTGGTCGGCTTCGCCCACGGGCAGGATGCGCGCGCCCGGCAGATGTCCGGCCTCGTACTGTTCCGGCACCCGCGCGTCGAATATGATCGTGGCGGGATCCGCCACCCGTTCCCGCGCGCCGGCCAGAAACGCGACCGGAATCCCGGCTTGGAAGGCTTTCGTTTCGACGTGGTGCGCCCAGTCGCCCACCCACGGCAGGCGCGTGGCGGCGGGCCGCAGGAGGTTCGCGGCGAGGCCCAGCCCGGCGGCCAAGGCCAGCAAGCCGACGCAAGCCCCGGCCAGCCGGAGCGTTTCGCCGCGCCGGACTGCGACCGCGCCGGACATCATGGGGCCGGGACCGGTGCGGGCGGCGCTTCCGCCGCCGTCGCGACGTAGGCGGCGACGGGAATCGCCAGTTCGGCCTGATCGGCCAGGTCGGTCTTGATGAAGACGGTGCCGTTGATATTGCCTTCGGGCAGCGCGGGGTCGAGCGCCAGATCGAAACGCCGCGTCGAGCCGTCCGCGCCGGCTTCCAGTTCCAGGGCCGTCAAGAGGAGGCTGGGATTGTCCGTGCGGGCCTCGACGATCTGGATGGGGCCGCGCGCGGAAATGATCTCGAACGTGCGGTTGCGCACGCCCCCCGGCCCGATCCGGCCGAAGAACAGGGCGCCGGGCTGCGCCCGCAGCGCCTGCACGGCCGTGCCTTTCAGCTGCAAGGTCAAATTCGGCGTGTCGGGATCGTTGCTCGTGACGGTGATCGTTTTCTGCTGGAGCCCATTGCGTCCGCGCAGGTCGAGGCGCGCGCGGATGGAGGCTTCGCCGCCCGGGGGAATCACGTTTTGCGAGGGCTTGACCGCCGTGCAGCCGCACGAGGCCCGCACGTTGACGATTTCCAGCGAGAGGGTGCCCGCGTTGCGGATGGGATAGTCGTGTTCGACGAATTCCGTGTTGTTCCGTTCTCCGAATTCATGGACGGGCGCATCGCAGACGATCTGGGGCTTCAGCGGGACCTCTGCGGGCGCGGCGGCTTCTTGCGCCTGAAGCGAGAGGGGCAGGAGGGCAGCCAGGAAAATCGCGGAAAATAGGTTTGTTTTCATGAATCCGGACTATATCCCGTTCCCCGGCGGGTTTCAAGTCGCGGGAGGAAGCGTCACAGGTCGATCTGGAGCCCGTCGTAGGCGGGCGCCATGCCGTCGGGCAGCAGCCGTTCGGCTTGCGCGTGCGAGACCTCGTGGCACAGGTGGATGACCAGCGACCGTCGGGCGGCGATTTGCCGCAGCGCGGCGCTGGCTTCGTCGAAGTTCATGTGCGTGGGATGGGGCCGGATGCGCAGCGCGTCGATCGCCACCAGATCGATGCCGCGGCACAGGGCCATCGTCACCGGCGGCAGGGACTTGCAATCGGGAATCGCCGCGAAGGCTCGTCCGTCGCGCTCGATCTTCCAGCCGATCATGTCGGCGCGGCCATGTTCGGCGGGCAGGGGCGTCAGCCGGAAACCCCGGAACTCGAACGGACCCTCCGCCACGCGCAGGGAAATGCGCGCCAGCGAGGTGCCCGGAATCGGCGGGAGGTCCAGATAATCGAAAATGCGCCGCAAGGTTTTCGCGGTGCCGGCCGATGCCCAGACCGGCATGGGCTCCGCCATGCGGTTGGTATAGGCCCGCAGATCGTCGAACCCGAACACGTGGTCCGCGTGCGCGTGCGTCATCAGCGCGGCGTCGATCTGGGTGATGCCGTGCGCCAGGCATTGGCTGCGCAGGTCCGGCGGGGTGTCGATCAGCAGGGAAACGCCGCCGGCCTCGACCCGGATGGCGGTGCGGAAGCGCTTGTCCCGCGGATCGGGCGACCGGCACGTCGCGCAGTCGCAGCCCGGCATGGGGACGCCGTAGGAGGTACCGGTTCCGAGAAACGTCACGCGCATGGGAGGACTTTCGCATTTTTCCATGCCGTGGAAAACGTTTTTCCACGGCGTGGAAAGGTTTACGTGCCGCGGAAGAACGAGGGTCGGAGGGGGTGAGCCGCGATTCCCGCACGGGGGGAGGGGGATCGATTAAAATACGGTTGGACGCGTCTGGGGCGTTGACGGTGGCGCGGCCGCTCCCTACACTTTGGACGTCGAGAGACATGATTTACGAACCCCAACGGCAAGGAGAATCAAGCATGAGCACGACGGTCGGCGATTTGTTGAGGATCAAAGGCGCGAAGGTGGAAACCATCGCGGCGGCGGAGCCGCTGCTGGAGGCGATCCGGCGCATGAGCGAAAAGCATATCGGGTGCCTTGCGGTGGTGACCCAGGCGGGCAAGCTGTCGGGCATCCTGTCCGAACGCGACGTCCTGTGGAAGGTGGTCGCCGCCGGCAAGTCGCCGAAGACGCATGCGGTCAAGGATGCCATGACGCCGCTGAAGCAGATGGACACGGTGACGCCCGCGCAGACGGTGGAGGAATGCATGGGGCTGATCTCGGGGCGGCGGCACCGGCACCTGCCGGTGCTGGAGGGCGGCAAGCTCGTGGGCATGATTTCCATCGGCGACGTGGTGAAGTTCCTGCTGGATGCCCAGCAATCGACGATCGACAGCCTCGAGAAATACATCACGGGGACGTTCTAGGCAGCGGCCGGAGCCGTTCATGCCCGCCATCGCCCAGACGGTCCAAAAGGTCGTCGCCCGGTACGGCGGCGACGCGACGCGGCTGATGGACGTGCTGATCGACGTGCAGGACGAGCTGGGATGCCTGTCCCACGTGACGACGGCGCGGATCGCGGACGTGCTGGGCATTCCGCAGGTGGACGTGGAGCAAACGACGTCCTTCTACCACTTCTTCGCGCGCGAGCCGCGCGGGAAATTCGCCGTCTATCTCAACGACAGCGTGGCGGCGGAGTTCTGCGGCCGCGCGGAGGTGGCCGCGGCGTTCGAGGAAGCCGCGGGCTGCAAGTTCGGGGAGGTTTCGGCCGACGGCGTGGTTGGGCTGTTCCACACGGCATGCATCGGGATGAGCGACCAGGAACCGGCGGCGCTGATCAATGGGCAGGTGTTTCCGGAGCTGACGCCGGAGAAGGCGCGCCAGCTGGTGGCGGGCATGCGCGCCGGGCAGACGGTCGAGGAACTCAAGGGCGACCGATACGGCGACGGCCAGAACGCGCATCCGGAGGTCCGGGCGCTGGTGCACAACCACGTGCGAAGGCGCGGGGTCATGGTGTTCGACCATTACGAGCCCGGCGAAGCGCTGCGCAAGGTGGTCCGCATGAGTTCGGCCGAGGTGATCGCGGCGGTCAAGGCCGCGAGCGTACGCGGCCGGGGCGGGGCGGGCTTCCCGACGGGCATGAAGTGGGAATTCGCGCGGCGGGCGGCCAGTGACGTGAAGTACGTCTTCTGCAACGCGGACGAAGGCGAGCCGGGCACCTTCAAGGACCGCGTCATCCTGACGGAGAGGCCGCAGATGGTGATCGAGGGCATGGCAATCGCGGCCTACGCGGTGGGAGCCAAGCGGGGCGTGCTCTACGTGCGCAACGAGTACCGCTATCTGCGCGGCTATCTGGAACACGTGCTGGCGGACCTGCGCGCGCAGGGCCTGCTGGGGATCGCGATCGGCGGGCTGGCCGGCTTCGATTTCGACGTCAGCCTGCAGTTCGGCGGCGGCGCCTACGTGTGCGGCGAGGAGTCGGCGCTGATCGAATCGGCCGAGGGCAAGCGCGGCGAGCCGCGCGACCGTCCGCCGTTCCCGGTGGAAAAAGGCTATTTGCAGAAGCCGACGGTGGTCAACAACGTCGAGACGCTGTGCTCGGCGGTGCAGGTGCTGCTGAAGGGGCCGGAGTGGTACAACCGGCTCGGAACCGAGAAATCCAAGGGCACCAAGGTGCTGTGCGTGTCGGGCGACTGCGACCGGCCGGGCATCTACGAGGTGGAATGGGGCTTTTCGGTCAACGACATCCTGCAGGAAGCCGGCGCGCGCGACGTGCAGGCGGTGCAGGTCGGCGGACCGTCGGGCGCGTGCATCGGCCCGGACGAATTCAACCGCGTGCTGGCCTACGAGGATCTGGCGACGGGTGGCTCGTTCATCGTCGTCGGCAAGCACCGCGACCTGCTGAAAGACGTCGTGTTGAACTTCGCGCGGTTTTTCCGCGAGGAATCGTGCGGCTCGTGCGTGCCGTGCCGCGCGCTGACGGGCATGGCGCAGGTGGTGCTCGAGCGGATCGTCGCGGGGAAGGGCACGGCGGAAGACGTGGAGCGGCTGCGGGCCTGGCAGAAGATCATGCGCAACAACCGCTGCGGGCTGGGGCAGACTGCGCTGAATCCGATCGTCACCACGATCCAGAATTTCCGGCCGCTGTACGACGCGCGGCTGGCGCAGGGCGATCCGCGCTTCGTGCCGTCGTTCGACCTGGCGGCGGCGATCCGGGACTACGACGCCGCGGTCGGGAAAGGGTAGGGAGGCGCGCCATGGCCAGCTTCGTCCGGTTCACGCTCGACGGCAAGACCTGCCTGGCGGAAGAAGGCGCGCAGCTGGTCGCGGCGGCGCGGGAGGCGGGGGTCTACATCCCGACGTTGTGCAACTATCCGGGCATTCCGCCGAAGGGCGCGTGCCGGATCTGCACGGTGCTGGTCAACGGCATTCCGCAGACGGCCTGCACGACGAAGGTGGCCGAGGACATGAACGTGGCGACGAGCACGCCGGAACTCGAGGCGTTCCGCAAATCGGTCGTCGAAATCCTGTTCGCGGAAGGCAACCACCTGTGCCCCTCGTGCGAGCGCAGCGGCAACTGCGAGCTGCAGGCGCTGGCCTACCGCTACCGCGTGACGGTTTCGAATTTTCCCTACCTGTTTCCCAAACGCGACGTGGAGGCGTGGCACCCCAAGCTCGTCAAGGACCACAACCGCTGCATCCAGTGCAAGCGCTGCATCCGCGGCATCCACAACGCGGAGGGCCACGCCATTTTCGCCTTCGGCAAGCGCGGCGACAAGGTCGTCATCAACATCGATCCGGACACCTCGAAAGACATCGACGACGAACTGGCGCAGCGGGCGATGGACATCTGCCCCGTCGGCGCGATCCTGCGCAAGGGCAAGGGCTTCGACGTGCCCATCGGGCGGCGCACCTACGACCGGGCGCCCATCGGCAGCGAGGTGCGGCCGTGAGCGTGAAAGCCCCCAAGAAGATCGTCGCGACGACGTCGCTGGCCGGCTGCTTCGGCTGCCACATGTCGCTGCTTGACATCGACGAGCGGATCCTCGACCTGATCGAGCTGGTGGAGTTCAACAAATCGC
>CAZECJ010000022.1:0-34382 GCA_964510645.1 uncultured Verrucomicrobiota bacterium
CCACGGACGTCATCTTCGCCTATGGCCAGGCCAACGACCTGGGCGCGGCCGGCAATATCAACGAGGCCAGGCCGTAAGCTGATCTGACGGATACCAAGCCCGTATAATTGGCACACATGAGCAATCGGAAGAAATCTTGGCGCGCGGGTGTCTATATATTTGTCGGTGGGTGCGTAGTTATTGGCTCTATTGCTCTAGTTCGTATGTTCGCAGTGCGAGACAATTCCGGCGCGATGTTGGTCGCGACGCGCAATAAGGGCATGGATGATCCGATGGCGCCGGAATCCCGGTCGCGCATTCTCGGAGTTGAAGTTCGCAAAGTAATGCCGACTCGGCCAAATTTCACAACGCATCCATCTCCGGTTAAGGAAGAGGTACGCGGCATTGATGGTTTTCCCGATTGGCGGCTAGCGGGTATCAGCGAATCAAACGGCATGAAACGCGCGGCAATCATAGACCTGAATACGGGCCGGCACTTCTGGGTTGCAGAGGGCGAAGTGATACAGGGGCTGCAACTCGTGGCCGTGTCATTCGCCGAATCAAGTGTTACCTTTAGCAAGAGAGATCAAACTTGGGTGTTAAAAATTGAAGAGTCCAACGTTCCCTATTCCGTAGCCTTATCCATCCATCAACAACCGCAACAAACACCAGATTCCATTGCCAGAGGGGTAACCTATGGCATCGAGGATCTTTCAGAATACGACTTCGCTTATGTGGCGGCTGGAGGGGCCATTGGAATAGTGCCGGAGAAAACAGCCGAAGAGCTAGCGAATTTCTTGCTGACCTCCGAAATGGTGAAGGCTCCTTTAATGGGAGGCACAACCATGAGGGCATCGCGCGTTGGAGGAGGCGAGCTTTCGGAGGAGCAGGCGGCATTTGTTTGTAACGGGGGGATCCTTTCCGTTGCCCAATTGAATCCGCCCGAGCCGAGATCTTATGAAGCCGTTTCTTTTCCTAACACCGTTGGCGCGGAACAGAAAAACGCATTTGTCGATGATTTGGGGGTACAATGGATGCCGTTTCTCGAAAAAGGTGGCGTTATCGCTATCGAATATAAATAAGCACTGTCATTGGCTATATATCTATCGGCCTGCCCGCGGATCAGGGTGAAGCTCATTGAATACGAAAAATCCAAGCGCCTACTTGGCCTTGCGTTTGAGTAAATAGCCTGTATATCGATCCGAACCCGATAGTCCCGCGAAACTGCTTCCAGATAAACGCGCATACAGGCTATCAGCTTTTCCAAGAAGTTCTCTGTCGGCCCCCATGATCATTGGGGCAAGAACATCAACAACGATCACATAGTCGGGCAACCGGTCTTCCCTGCGCAACCAAGCACCGAAGTCGCCTCTCATAACCTCTTCGGGGGTCTCAGCGCCACTCAACCCGACGCTGTCCTCGACGATTTGATCTGGCAGGCACCAACCGATTCCACCAATCTCGGCGGTCATAACTCGATCGCCAGGTTTGAAATGATGCCTTATCTGATCAGCGACCCTCAAGTATGCTTGGTGCGCATCGCTCGATAATGGTGCGCGGTACTTGCCGAAGATGCTGTACACCCACAGTGCGTCAATCGCAAACAGCATCACGACGACCATAACAACTTTCATCGCTACACCCCCCATCATGCGTGATAATGCATTAGGCAATGTCGCGGGGATCTTAAAGACAAGAGAAAGACCGATTGGCGCAAGAAACCAAACCGTGAAAAATTCGGGCGCGTGATACCAAAAATATGAATATGGCCGCAGGACTGAATAGCCCAGAAAGTGCAACAGACCAAAACTGCCCACAAGAATGCCTGGCCGGAACCGATTCTTTGTTGCCCAGGCGAATCCTGTAACTGCAGCAATAAGACCTATCCAGTTGGCGATGCGATGAGGAATCGGCTCACAAGCCAAAAAATTATCCCACAGTTGCTGGTGGAATACCAGGCCCTCGCCCCATTTTCCTTGTGCCATTTTGACGGCTACTGAGATCGGCAGAGCGCTGCCAAAATGAACATAATGCAGCAAATACCACCCGCAAATAGGAGTCAAGAACACGAGAATGGCGCGCCACGGCGGCAATGCCCTATATTCCAAGAGATACGCAAAGGCCAGTATGCATGCCAATAATACGCCATCGGGTCTTGCAAGAACCGTCAGCGCCAGCAACAGCCCTGTCATTCTCCAACGACGAGAAACATACGCTGCAATTGCCGCCATGCTGCACGCCAGAAACAGCAGGCTTTCGAGTCCAATCAGAAATCCGACATACCGATGGAGCATAAACCCACCCCCCATGAGGAGTGCCCCGTTCATGCCAATAAGGGGGCGGAGCAAAAAAATCAGAAGTATCACAATGGCCCAAAGGCAGAACGCATTCACGGCCACAATTCCGGTTATTACATCGCGACATAGCCAGGAGGCGGTCGAAAGACACATAAGGTAGAGAGGGCTTGTTGAGTTGCTTATCAACCAATCGGGATTATAACTCCAATAGTGGTTCTCGACAATATTTCTCACGTTTCGGGCGTAGATATATGCATCATCGCAGATATACTCCCGCCACGAGCAAGAAATAATATACGAGGCAATTGCAACTGCAATTACAGCTGCGCAGGAAGCCAACCTGAGACTATGACCGCAGAACGTCGGTGTTGTGTGTGTGTGTGGGGGGGGGGGGGGGGGGTATCGCCCCAGAGCCGGAAGGGCGGGTCAGGGTTGTATGGGCGTGGTCTATTCGGTAGTTCATTGGGGGATATCCTTCTCTTTCTCTCTGGGAACCTCTCGGAAAATCTGGCTGGATTCAGCGAACAAGTCGCAATATTTTGAAACCATATCTCCGAAAGTGTTTAGTCTCCGAAGCATGTGCTTTCCATTGCGCGCCATTCGGCTTCGTTCTTGGGCGTCATTCGCCAGTCGATGGATGGCATTGGCCAATTCTCCGATCTGGCTTGGTGTATAGAAAATGCCGTTCACACCGTTGCGGACTTGCTCGACGATTCCGAATACTGGCGTTGTAATGACCGGCAGTCCCATATGCATGGCTTCCAGGATGGTCAAGGGATAACTCTCGATTCGAGAGGTGCAAACAAACATATTGGCGGCCCGGTAGTACAGGGCGACGTCGTCTGTTTCCGGAACGATCTGAATTCTCCTGCGCACTTCCGGAGCCAGAGCGGACAGGACATAATGGAGTTTGGTGTTATAGATCCCGGGGCGATCGCCCACGATGATGCATCTGGACATGGCGAGCGTTTGCGGGTCGAGGGCGGCGAATGCTTCAACCAGATCCAGCTGGCCTTTTCGCTCGCAGACGGTTCCAACCGAAAGAATGGCAACCTCGTCCGGCTTTATCCGCAAACGGTTCCGAGCCTTCTCCCGCGGCCATTTTTGTTTCCATGCCCGCATTAGTCGCGGATCGATTCCGTTGTGGATGATTTCGAAATGGTCGCCGGTCGTTGCGTTGCGGTAGAGATTGGCCGTGGCCTGCGATACGAAAACGAGCTTGTATGGAAACGCAAAGCACTCGCGAACGGCTTGGCGCAGATATGCCGGCAGATGCGCAAAGTAACCCTGCCAATCCACGCTTTCGTGGATGGCCCAGATGCAGGGAATGCCGGCTTTGTGTGCCGCCGCGACGGCGAAGAAAGCATCGAGCGTCGTGACAAAGGCGACTTGTGCCCCCTTGCTTTGGTAGTCCCTGGCCAGCTGTGCCGTGATTTGATCCAGATCGTGCCGATTCCGGCAACGCCGAAGCGGATGTTCCGGCGTTTCCACCGCGATGCCGCACGCCTCATAGGCGGCG
This sequence comes from uncultured Verrucomicrobiota bacterium, assembly GCA_964510645.1. Lineage (GTDB taxonomy): Bacteria > Verrucomicrobiota > Kiritimatiellia > CAIQIC01 > Lenti-01 > Lenti-01. Next base: position 3,796 of record CAZECJ010000022.1, read on the forward strand.
CGCAGTGGTCCATCGAAGGGACACAGCACCTTGGAGTCAATGGATCCCCTCGTCTTTAGCTCTTTAATGACGGCGTACTGCTGCAATGGAGCTCCGGTATGGTTGAGCCATGGCGTGACAGCCAGCAGATGAAGGGGGGGCGAAGTGGGGCGCGCAAGCTTCCTCGGCGCGACCAGAAATGGAGCCTCCAACGACAGGTTGGGGTTGTAGTATCGGTCTGGGCCGTGGCGGCGCAGTTTCTGACGAAAAAACGCCTCTTCCCGCACCGAATCGATAAGGCCCCGTCCTCGGCTAACGCCTTCATGGTGAATCAGTGTTGCGCTTGGCACATAGACGCTGCGGTAGCCCGCACTTTCCAGCTTCATGCAGTAATCAACATCATTGTAGGCAACCGCCAGATGAATAGAGTCAAACCCGCCCACTTCGGCATAAAGACTCTGTCGGGTCAGCAAGCAGGCGGCGGTGACGGCCGAGTAGTTTCGGGCGACAGCCATGTAGGAAAGGTAGCCGTTATACGAGTCTGGAGCCAATTTATAGGCATGGCCGGCGAGTCCGTTGTCCATCCCCAATATTACGCCGGCGTGCTGAACGCGCCTGTCGGGGAAAAGCAGTTTTGCGCCGACGGCGCCCACGCCTGGCAATTGGGCGTATCCCATCATCTGCGAAAGCCATCGGGGCTCCATAATCTCTGTATCATCATTGAGCAGCAAGATGAATTCTGTGGTACAACGTGAAACGGCCTCGTTGACGACCGCTGAGAAATTAAACTCAGAACCGCTCCGGGGCAGGGTCCAGACGGTGAATCTGTCGGAAGCTAGTGCTTTCAGATAGTCCAGAGTCGAGGGGTCGTCAGAGGAGTCGTCTGCAATCGCGACATGCCAATTATCGTATGCCGTCAGCGACAAAGACTCGATGCACCGGCGAAGATGCCGGAGATTATTTCGTGTCGGGATAATGATTGTTACAGCCGGACCGTGCGGTTGAAATTCAAGGGCAAATATACCGACCGCACTGGAAGCCGCCCAGACCGGTTGGAGCACGGAGATATCTTTCGCACCTCTGCGACGCAGCGCATTCTCTACAGCCTGCCTGCCGGCTTCAATGCTCGAAGGTTTTGCGCTTCCCGATGAAGCCGTAGAAGCACTGTGTGCCCTCCAATGATAGAGAATTCGAGGAATATGGCCAACAGGGGATCCCGTCTCAACTAATCTGAGAGCGAGGTCGTAATCCTGGGAGCCATCGTAGTTGCTTCGCAATCCGCCAACGGATTCAAACAGGTCCCTGCGAACGGCCAATGCGTGTCCAAAATACATGTACGACAGAAGAAGTTCTGGTGAAAAGTCGGGTTTGAATTCCGGGTCGAAGCGGCTGCCGGAAGAGTTAATCTTGTCGTGGTCGGAATAGATGACTCCCTCGCTTGGGTTAGCGTCTATGCGAGAAGCAAACTCCGCCAGCGCATCGGGGGAAAGAAGATCGTCCTGATCAAGAAAAACGAGCCAGTCGCCATGGGCGGTTTGTGCGGCGGCATTGGAACAGGCGCTGATGCCCCCGCGCTCCGGTCGGAGCGACAGATGGACATTTATGTTCTTCTTGAAAAATTCGCCCAGAAAGGTCTCGATGTTGGAAGGGTGCGGGCCATCAAGGGAAGCGCATAATTCCCAGCGATCGTAGACTTGGTCGTCAATGCTTTGTAATGCATCTCTCAGAAATGCCATGTCCGGCTTATAAATAGGCATGATGATTGAAAATAACGGCTTGGTCTTTAGCGTCCCCATGGCGTTGCCAACCAGAAGACGATCTCCCGGAGTGAATTTGTTCACGTCGAGCCATGCATCATAGCGGGGGATGGGGGAGAGCGCGTCCTCTTCATTGGACCGCCACGAGTGGACATTGATGGGGTGCAGGAAGAAGCTCCGCAGAGCCGAATACACCGCCACCAGAGGGGGGAAGCGGCGGTGCTGAGCGATATGGCGATAGGCAAAAGTCGCCAAACGAAACGCCAAAAGGGTGTAGCATTTTGCTTTCGGAATCAAGGGCCCGTTCCACAATGCTCGACGGATGGTGATCGATAGGTCCGGATCAAACGTGAGGCTATAACCGCTCGCCGTCTGGACTTCGAATCGGATTTTATGTTTTCCTGGCGGGAGGGTGATCTGAGCCTGAAAGCCGCTCCGCAAGGAATGAGGAAAGGTTACGTGGCGTTCCCTGACGTCCGGCCGATCCATTGCGCATCGGGCGTCAACATGGCTTTGCCCAACCTTGATTTGAACTTCGACGATTTCCTCGGTTTCATGAAAGATCCAACCGGCCAGGTTGACCGAACCGGCAATGGAACGCCCTCGTTTCGGGGTATCGAGACAACAGTGAAACGCGTCCAAGCCTCGCAGCACCTGCTCGAATTCTTCTCGTTGCCGGGTGAGTTGTTCCTGCTGCCGCCATATTTCTTTTTCCAGATCAGCTAAATGAGCCTGGAGAGTGTTAACGGCCAGATATTGCAGATCAAGGTCTCGCCTCGCCGTGGCGATCTCGGTGCCGTTGTTGGATATGGTTTCCCTGGCTCTGGCGATTTCGGCATCTTTGTCGGCGATTGCCATTCGGGCAGCGCAGTTGTCGGCATCCTGCCGATCGATGGTTCGAGTCGCATGCTGTATCTGAAGCGACTGGATGGCTGAAACGAGATGGTTTTTCGACTCCAGAAGCTCAAGAAAGGAGTTGCGGTAACCGGATGCAACCGTTTGGGCAATTGGGTCCACCGTGGATGCTCGGTCCCCGCACACGGCAATAAAGAAGGCCGGAACGGTTCCGTGTGTGAGATGAGAACACTCGATTGATAAATGGGGTTCCGGTGCTTCGTCCGATGCTACAGGCCAACAGTGGCTGCCTACCCACATGCCCTGGCCGAAGAATCGAACATGTTCAAAGCGCGCCGTCAGAAGTTGTCTCAGTTCGAGAAGCGTGAACTCCCGACTGTGATAAGGATTGGCATGGGTTCCCATCCCCTTTGGACCACTGGGGTTTGGGGTGGAAAGCAACAGTACACCGTCTGTCCGCAAAACTCTTTTCATCTCGATGATTGCGTTGGCTGGACTGTCCATGTGTTCGATCACTTCGAAACATGTGGCCAGTTCGAATGATCCTGATGGGTATGGAATGGCCGATAGGTCCGCTATGTCGAAATGCAGATTTGGCTGTGCATATAGGGATTGAGCGCGGCGAATGACCTCGGCCGAGAGATCTATGCCGCACACTTCCTGCGCGGACAAACCCATCAGATATGATCCATATCCATCCCCACACCCGGCATCAAGGACCCGTTTGCCCTGAAGGGATTTCGATGCAATACAATAGCGGTGCCAGTGTTCATAGGCGATTTCGCCGCCCATTGCCGGGATAAAACGCTCCTCGGAAGTTTCGCAGGCTATCTTCTCTGCCACGAGGACGCCAAGGGTGTCGCCATCGTTTGCAACCAAGTCGGACCTCAGGCTCAGCGACAGCATGAATGGCAGGTCTTCGGGCATCTTTGGCAAAACGCCCTTTTGGAGAATCAGTTTGCCGCCCGGAGCCAGTATTCGAGCGCACTCAAAAAGCATATATTTGTAGCCAACCCGTGCCAGCCACTCGCTGTCGCGCGACACCACTACGCATGCGAAATTCTCGTCGATTGAACTCAATCTTCCCAGCGTCTCCGCGAGGTCGGGTGCCACGTCGTGACCGTATAAACCTGAAGGGAATTGGTCCAAAAACACAAAATCCCTGCCATTTTCCAGCGCCTGGGGCAACGCGCCATCGGCTCCGGAGTAAAGGAGACGCAGGGCTTGTGGATTCTGGCGGAGATCCTTCAGGGTTGGATGCGGCACTCCTTTAAGCGGCAGCACGTTCAGCACGGCACATGCCAAAGCGATCTCGCCCCCGCTGGCAGAGCAAGAGGGGCAGTCGGAAATCCCATCTAATTGGATCTCTTCTGAATGTCCGCAGAACGGACACCCGAGACGATTAGGCATTTTCATGTACAATGTCCTCGGAAATGCTGGATTCCGGCAACCCCAGCAGCCACCCAATACAAAGAGTTTTGGCTGGCTCGCACGTCACGACAATGGCATCGTGAACCCAGTGACACATTTGATGGGCGGATGTGGACCCCTCTCCGATGGCGGGACTTATGGAATAGGCCCCGCGCGCAAGTGGCGGCCACCGAAACCGCATGACATAGCGAATCCGGCTGCCGGGGCGAGTGGGACGGAGGCTGATCCCCGCTGTCTCATTGTTCATTCCGAAGAGTTGCATCCCATGGTCGCCCTTGACAACGAATCCGACAATCGGTCCCGGACTGCCTTGATGGACGTCGATATCCAAAACGAGCTGAACCATTTCTCCGCCGGTCAGTCCCTGGACGGGGTTCCCGTCGTGGCTGAACAATTCGGCACCGACGATATGCGCGTGGCCGTTGCCAAAAGAATGTGTTGTCGGCGACAGGGCTGCAACGGGCGCCGCAAGATCGGCCATATTCAGAGAGCTCGCAGCGGAGCCTCCGGACGCGGGGAACTCGGGAATATCTTGGCGGGTACTGTCGATTTCAGCATAGCTGGCGGCTCGATAGTGTTCGACCACATCTCTTGGCTTGCCGATTTCCCGCACGCGTCCACAATCGAGCCACAAGACTCGGTCGCAGAGAGCCACCAGCATTTCCGTGTTGTGACTCGCGAGCAACATCGTTGCGTGGCGGCGTAGCGCTCCTAGTTTGGCGGAACACTTGTGCTGGAAGACCAAATCGCCCACGGCCAAAGCCTCATCCAGCAACAGGATGTTGGCCTCCGCGTGCATGGCGATGGCGAAAGCCAGCCGGGCCACCATCCCACTGGAGTAGCAATGGAGTGGCTTGTCGAAGGCCTCGCGGAGATCGGAGAAATCACAAATTCCCCGCAATTTCTGAGGGATGGAAGCGGTGGGGATTCCGAGCAAAAGGGAGTTGGTAATGGCATTGTCTCGGCCAGTCATCTCGATGTTGAATCCTAGGCCCAGTTCAAGCACCGATGCGATCCTCCCCCCCATGGCGTATGTGCCCAAAGTCGGCAGCATGGCCCCGGCCAGAATTCTCAGCAGGGTGGATTTGCCTGCACCATTGCGGCCTAGGACCCCCATCGATTCCCCCGGTGACACTGAAAAACTGATGTCGCGGAGGACCCACTCTTCTGTTCCGGATATTGGTTTCATGAATGGATGCAACAACCGCGCGGCTTTCCGCACATGCGGAGAGAAGCACTTGCCCAACTGTTGGACGACGATGGCGTCTGAACTCATAAGATGTCCGCAAATTGATTTTGAACGCGTCGAAAAAGGAAGAGCCCGAGTACGAAGACTCCAAGAGACAGCAGCATTCCATAGATCCAGAGCGACCAATCGGGCGATATGCCCCAGACGGTGACGTTGCGGATGTTCTCGATGATGCCAGTGAGGGGATTCAGGAACAGAAAGCGTTGCATCTGCGGAGGAATCGTGGTTACGGGATAGATGATGGGCGACAGAAAAAACAGCACGTTCACCAGGATGGGGATGATGGACTCAAGGTCGCGAATGAATACTGCAATCGCGGAAATGCCCCACGAAACGCCTAGACTCAACAGCACAAGAGGGCAAAGGCAAACCGGTAGCCATATCAAATGGCCATTCCATCGATGGAAGAACGCGGCATTCATCGCCACCAGTAGTATGAACCCAATGGCGGCATCCACCAAAGCGCCTATCAGAACCAAGGGCGAAAGCATGTGCGACGGGAAACGGGAATTGCGAATATGATTTCGGTGCTCGATCACGATGGAAGAAGACCTGATGGATACAGCCGAAAAGACGCCGAAAGTCGTCAGACCACAGAACAAGGCGGGGACAAAATCGTAGGGAGAATCCCCCCATCGTACTTGGAGAAAGACACCGAAAACAAGGGAATAGACCCCTAGCATGCACAGCGGATAGATGACCGCCCACCCGATACCCAGCCAAGAAGCCTGATACCGAAGACGGAGCTCTCGGCGGGCCAGGTGCAAGCAGATGGCTATGCTCTGTCTCGCGTCGGGAGAGGGCTGGATCGGCGTTCGCGAACAGAACCCAAAACAGGAGGAAAGACGTGGGTTTTTGGCTTCATTCATGAGCGGCCTCGGGGGCGCAATCAAATCGGACAGCTTGCTCCCAATGGTACCGGTGAAAAGAGAGGCGCTTGACGACGAAACGGGGAAGCGTATTCGCGTAGTGGCCCAGAAATACGCCCATGCTTCTTGCGCAGACATAGGCCAAATAGCCGGGCAACGCACAACGATGTTTCCTCAACATCATGACGAACTCAGATTGCAGGTAGGGCATTCCAATCCGAAAGGCATGGGAGAAAGAGTGTTTTGGAAAAATCATTGCCAGAGAGAGGGCGCTGTCGAAGTATCGCCGCATGACTTGAAGAAAGGAGTAGTTGTGCGAATGATCTACCATGGACCGGGGAGAGTAAGCGACAATATGGCCAGCTAGGATCACGTCCCTGGCAAATTGCTGGTCCTCGCTCATGATGAGCCTTTCATCGAAAGGATGTTGGAGGATGACATCTCTGCGGGCGGCGGAACTGACATTCGAGAAGAACACGTCGCGCTGGAATTGGAGTTCGCCATTGTCCGTTCGGTTCCGATAGACGGCCGGAGAAGCCGGAAAATGGGTATCGAGAAAAAATCGTTCCATGGGGTTGGCGTTAGGTCGGGGTACCTGCCGCGAGAATGTGGCCGCTACTTCGGCGTTATGAAAGGGGGCGAGCAATTGGGCCAGCCAAGTATCGTCCCTGGGGATGGCGTCTTGGCTCAGAAAGACCACGAAGTCCCCGGTGGAGTGCCGGACACCTAGGTTTCGCGCCCCGCCATGGCTGAAACAAGCGATGTCTATAAGGCGGACCTCACCGCCGATACCCAAGAGGTAGTCGCGGGTGCCGTCCGTCGATCGCGAATCGACAATCAAAATTTCTTTGGGTGGGAACGGCCGTTGCATTCGCAAAGCAACAAGAAGCGCCGGTAGATGAGCCAAGGCATTAAGCGTGGGAATCACCACCGACACGGCGGCATTGTTGCCGGTGTCCTTCATTTCATGTCCGCCATTCCTGTGGTTTCAGCCTCGGTGGGCAGATGTTCCAGATGGCGCGGGAGAGCCATGATGCTGGCCAAATAGCTGGCCAGCCATATTTGCAGTCCGTTGACTATTAAACACATGCAGAGCAATAAAATTCGGGTGGTGTCGGTGTTCCTGAACAGTTCTGGACTGCTCGCAAATTGCGAGCCGAAGAACAAGATGCCAGCCAGTCCAAGCAGCAGCCAGACAGCGCTGACCGCGACGGTCGATCCGAAGTGAAGGTGGCGGTAGAGCCAAGCGATTATGGTGTCGGGGCGGAAGCCATTGAGGTGGGCGTAGATGCGTACGGTCATGGCGCCGGTCAGCACTTGCAGGCTGGCGATGTTCAGAATGGCCAGCAGCAGCATACTGTGAATGTTGAATTGCTGGGATCGAATCTGAATCGGTCCGACCGACAGGGTGATCAGTACGGTTGCGGTGACCAACCACAGTGCGAGAAGTGGCAGAAGGATTGCGGGGCTAGGCACATAGAGCAGGAGGAAGCGTAGGTGTCGCCACCCATCGCGAAGCGGGCGCAACTTCGATAGCCCGGCGCGCGGGTGGTACTCAATGTCGCATTGGGTGATGCGCAAGCCATCCAGCGCCGCCTTGGCAATCATCTCGGAAGCGAATTCCATGCCGGTGGTCATGCAATTCAACTTGGCGTAGGCTTCTTTGCGGATAGCGCGAAGGCCGCATTGGCTATCCTTCAATGTCTTGCAGCCAAACAAAAACCGCACCATCAAAGTCAGCACCGGCGTACCGATGTGTTGGTGCAGTTTGGGCATGGCACCGTGGTGGATGCCATCCAAACGATTCCCGACGACGAAATCCGCTGTGCCGTCGACGATGGGGGCGACAAATTCGGGAAGCTTGGTCAGGTCGTAGGAAAGGTCGCCGTCGGCCATGACGAGGATGTCGTGCAGCGCGACGGCGAAACCGCGGCGAATGGCGGCGCCATAGCCGCGGCGGGTTTCCCGCACGACGCGGGCGCCGGCTTCGGCGGCGCGTTCGGAGGAGCGGTCGCTGGAGCCGTTGTCGACGACGATAACTTCGCCCGGAAGGCCGGCACGGTCCAGGCCCGCTTGCGCGGCGCGGACAACATCGGCGATGGACGCCTCTTCGTTCAGGCAGGGAATGACGATGGAAACACTACATACCATGATTGGCTTTGCATTATGAGAAGAAGTTGTGTGAATTGTCTACCTATTATTGAAGAGGCATTGGCGGGGGCGGGGGGCATCGGCTCGACAGGGATGGTGCGCCAAGCCGTCCGGGCCGTGAATCTGAAAACCACACGGCGTGACGGCGTCTGGGCGCCGCTGTTTTGTTTGGAATTCAGGGGATGGGCAGGGGGGGCGGGAGCCGTGCCCAGGCAGCGAGACCGTAGCGTGGGTTGGCCGCCCGGACCGTGCAGGTGAACCAAGAGAATGGGTCGCTATCGTGGGGCGGCATGCAGAGAATCCATTGCCATTGATTGGCCGGGATCGATGCCGTTGGACCCGTGGAAAACTGGTTGGCGGTGATCTGAATTTCGATGGGGGTCGATTCCTTGTCGGCGAGATTGATGAGCAAGAGGAGGGGATGGTCGGAGGTGGGGAGCCCGAAACGGGATGATGGGTCCGCCCATCGGAAATCGAGCGGGGTTCTCCATGAAACGGATGGAAGGGGCTTGCCGTGAGCATCCAGAGTGATGGGAAGAGGCGCGGACATCCCGGAGGTGAGTTCGAATGCGGCATGAAGACGGACGGGAACAGAGGGGAAGAGGTTCTCCGGGTGATGCCCGACTTCGAGGGTGAGCAGGCGCCATCGAGGAAGAAGGGTGGTGGTCGGGAAGATGGAAGGATCGGCTGGTTCGCCGGGGCGGAAAGTCAGATCTTCATCGGAATCGGTCCATAGGATGGCATATAGAGTGGATTCGGATTGCGGGGCAGGGAGTTGGAATCCGCTGGCGGGGGTGATTTCAAATCCGTCGAGCATGGTGTCACATCGCATGTATTCTCCGATATTGCGCAGGCCTGTTTGGCTCGGATCGGCCGGATACAAAACGGGAGGTGTGGCAGGGGCGGGGGGAGCGAGGCTCATTTCGTAGAGAGAGAGGGAAAGAAAGTCGCTGGCCACGCGATTCGGGAGAGCCCAACGGCGGGACAGCACGCGCTGGTAGGGGATGTGGCAACGGTCAATGAACCGGAAGGTGAATCGATCGGAAAGAGGTGGGCGGAAGGGGGTGAGGAAGTAATGCGGCTGTCCGGGGGAGCGCTCGAAGGCATTGGCGAGGGCGCTTTCGGCCTGCTCGTAGTCGGGGAGGTGCTCGTTGTCGAGGGGTAGGGTGGGAATTCCCAGGATGTGGTCGAATGATGCCCCGATCCGGGAGTATTCGGCCACGAGACGGCCATTCGATTCGCGAATCGGCCGTGAGATATTTTCGAAGGCGCGAAGGAATCCTTTGTTTTCCGTGATCTGGACGAGGTCGCGGCGGGCGGGGAGGGGAAAAACGACGAGCAGTGCGAGCATAGGCAGGAGGGCGTGAATCCGGCGAGTTCCGATTGGGGCGACGCCGCAGCAGAGCAGGGCGGTGATCGAGAGGACGGCCACCGGAATGAGCGTTACCATGAAATAGCGGGTCATGAAAATGTCGTGGATGTCGCCGATCAGCAGGGCGGCTGGCCAGAGCAGAAGCAGGATCGTGCGTCCGCGCGGGGCAAAGCGGCTGGGATAGGCCACTATCAGGAAGGCACCCAGGAGCGCCGAGAGGGCGATCGGCCATGAGAGGAAGCTGACCGCGGAGGACAAATCCGTTCGATACACATAGCGATAGGCTGGAGGCTGGCTGTAATCGGGCCGGGTTAGGATGGCCCAGACATATACGCCGAAGGTGCTGGCCGCGAGGAGAAGCCCGGCCGCCAGATTGTCCCGCTGAGGAGTAACCCAAAAGGGCAGGGCGGCGGCACGGGATCGGCGGAAGAGCAGCGGTGCGCCGAAAAGCACCGCGAGGGTGCCCAGCAGGGGAAACAGGCCAAGCGGGTGGCAGATCAACGGGCGCACGAAGCGCGCGAGGCTGTAGGTGTCGGTCCAGAAGAGAGTTTGCGCCACGAAAAGGGCAAAGCAGGCGGCGACGGGCGCGAAGAAGATCGCGCAGCGGCACTGGCCTTCCCAGAGCCGGGCGTAGATCCAGAGGGAGGCCAGGATGGCGACGGAACCCGCGAGGACATGGAACAAAGGCGCAAGACCGAGACAAAGGCCGGCGAGAAGAAGATCAAGTGAGTTTTCGCGCTCCCCCTTGCGGGAGTTCAGGAGCAGGCACAGGCCGGCAACCAGGAAGAAGGAGGCGATAATTTCGGGCCTGGGATAACGGCCCTGCCAAATGGCGATCGGGCAGGAAAGATAGAGCAGGGGGGCGACCCAGCGCGAACGCGGATCGTCGGTGAGGAGCATAGCCAGCCGGCCGAGCATCAAGGCGGTGGCCAGGAAAAACAGGGGGACGACATATAAAGAGGCGCGAAATCCGAATGTGCGAATCACTCCGGAAAGTAGCAGGGGATAGGCCGGCTGGAACCAGGGCCCGGTCCGGGTCGTTGCGAGATCGCGGATCCATTCGGGACCGTATTTCGTAGCGTAGGGATAGGGATAAAGGAAGGACTGACGGGATGCGGGCGGAATATCCAAAAGAAAGGGATCCGTATAGAAGGGGTTCTGTTCGGCGGCCAGGCGCGCTCCCATGCAAAGGTAGGCCCCGCCATCAAGTCCACCTAGGATATCCTCGTGCGGGCGTCCGGCAAGAATCGCGCCCACGGACAGAACGAGAAGCACGGGCACGATTCCTTGGCGGGAAGCGAAGGTTGGGCGGTATGCCCGCCAGAAAACGAGTAACGCCGTCAGCGCGAGGGCGAGTGAATAGGCCGTGATCATTCGAATCTCGTGCCGGGCGCAGCGTTATGACTTGGCAAAGATTCCGGATGCAACGGCCGGTTTTTCGCGTCACAAAATTTACTGGTACTGTACATAATATTTTCTCAAAATCCAGGGTCCCTGAAAGATGGGGCTTTGCCATTCCAACAGAGGAGAGCGTGTTCGGCCTGCGCGCCTACCTGCGGCGCAACAGAGTACGGACAGAATAGAAGAGTTGGCGGTGAAGGGCTATCCCTTTTTGCGCGGGGGCGGCAGGAGGGGAGGGGGAGCCAAGTGCGCGGCATGCAGAGCACGGCCGGCATGCGCTGGCGCGCCTATGTCCAGCCTGAGAGCGAAAAATGAAGGGGGCACAGTAAGAATCCATGTAGCCCCCCCCTTATTTATTGGGGGGGGGAGACGACTTCTGTGTAAGCGTCAGCGTAGGTGCGCCCGTGGTTAAAAATATTTCGCCTTACATATACCAAGCGGGCCGCTAGGGTATGGGTTTGCGGCGGCGTTTGTCGCCAGCTCAGCGTGGGAAGGGGGACGGGTCTGTGCAGCCGGGATCCATTAAAACGCATGGCCCTGGAGGGGAATGGGCACCGAACGGCCACCGCGGGCAGGGGAATCTACAGCGAGTCGGGTTGGTCTATGTCGAGCGCCCTCGCCCCTGCGATTGAATCCTTGTGCGGTTCCATCCCGAGGTATAGCATTCCGGCCATGAGCGGAACCTTTCTGGTTATGCAATCGCCATCCGGAAGCGCAGGCGCGCCACTGTTCTACTCGGAGACGGCCGAGCCGATCCAGCTTCAGCCATAAGGTCTTTCTGGAAAAGGAACGCTCACAAGACGAGAATCAAGGAGGAAAGACCGATGCAATTATACCTTAGCAGACTGGTTGTCACGGCTGTCGTCACCGTTGCCCTGTCGGGATGTGGAAAAGCAACCCAGAAGCCCGCCCCAGCGGCGAACACATCTCGTTCTGTGGTTCCCAAGCCCACTCCCGATGCCTTGTTTCGGGCGGTCGATTCTGGGAATACCGAGAACCTTCGGGAAATGCTGGCCGCCGGTGGCGACCCCAACACAACTGCCCCATCTACCCATGCGTATATGAAGTGTGCCCCCCTACTCAAGAGGGCAGTGCTCCTTGGTGGGAGAGCATCTATGATCGAGCTACTGCTCAAGGCCGGGGCAAAGACGGAACTGCGAGACTCTGATGGCGAGACAGCCTTGCACGAGGCCGCGAAACGGGGCGAGGTTAAAATCGCAACTCTCCTTCTTAATGCCGGAGCGGATCCGAACATCCAAGACAAAGACGGGCGTGCCCCTCTCGATTTCGCACTCAAGACGTCACGGTCATCGACGGCTGAGTCGACGAATGGCGGAGTTGCTGCAGTACTCCTAGAGAAGGGAGCGAAGCTCGAACCGACTACAAATCGCCTCTGCCAGGCAGTCGTCGGGGGGAACTGTTGGTTGGCCCAGAAACTGATTGAAGCAGGTGGCAATCCTAACGCTACCGAGCCACTTTCAGAGCGCTACTCCAAGGGCGATACCCTCTTGCGGATGGCTGTTCAGCGTAAAAATGCGGAAATGGTCAGAACACTGCTCAAATCAGGAGCAGACCCAGACGGAAAGAACGCTGAAGGGTTCTCTGCCCTACATGCGGCTGCCGATGAGGGTTCCGTCGGTGTTGCACGCATCCTGCTCGATGCGGGTGCTGATCCGAATGTTCGGAACAACAAGGGATTCGCGCCGCTTCACTATGCCGTTCACGAGAAGGTCAGCGTCACTATGACACTGACACCGGCACAGAGCGGCGCAATGTCGAGTAGTATTGACATCAAGTCACAGAGCCCGTCAGCCAAGACAACACAACAAAGCGTCCTTGAACTGCTCCTCGACACCGGGGCTGACATCAACGCCAAGACCGAATCGGGAACAACGCCACTCATGGAGGCGGGAAGCGCGAGTATTGTTCAACTGCTGGTTAAGCGTGGAGCGGACGTCAATGCGACAAATGAAAGAGGCGAGACCGCCCTTCACACAGCAATGAGTGGGGCCGGCTTGATAAGTGGCGATCCACTTGCGCATATTCAAGCCCTTGTTGATTGCGGTGCAGATGTTAATGCCGTTAACAAGTCAGGCGAGACACCTCTTGACAGCGCTTTCTTCTTTGTGCGGGGACCGGGAATGGAGGAACACAGATACAACATCAGGAATGCGCCGCACTTTCGCTATATGAGGAGTAAGGGCGCAAAACTGGGAAGCGAAGTCTCCTCTAAATAAAGCGACTCAAGCAAAGCAGACAATCGGGTCCCCGTGACCTGAGGTATGCTCAATCATCCACGGGTCCCACACCACCGGACATGCGGGTCCGCATCCGGCGGTTCCGCTAGACCCGGGCCAGAGGCTCGGAATGGTGAACGATTATGCAGATGTCGCCGTAGGGGAAAACGACCGAGGCGGGGGGAGCTGCTTCGAGTACGGCTCAGTTCAGCCGCCAGATCGTCCAGTTGAGCGCGCTGGCGAAGGCCACCCAGGCGGCGTAGGGGAGCAATAGAAGGCCGGCGGGCCGGTCCACCCGCCAGAAGACGCGGATCGTTGCCAGAATGGCCGCCAGCAGGACCAGAATTTCCGCCAGCGCCCAGCCGGGCCGGTGCAGGCCGAAGAACAGCGGCGTCCACAGGGCGTTGAGGGCCCACTGGAGGAGGTACAGGCGGAGCGCGGTCTTCTGCCGGGACCAGCCGCCCTGCAGCCACACCCGCCATGCCGCCACCGCCATCATAGCGTAGAGAATCGTCCAGACCAGCCCGAAGACCCAGTCCGGCGGGTTCCACATGGGCTTGGCCAGCCCGGCGTACCAGCCGCCGGTGGAGACGAAGACGGCCGTGGCCGACGCGCTGAAGGTCAGCAGCAGCCAGCCGGCCAGGGCGACGAGAGATCGACCCGCGGAAGGTCTAGGGTGGGCAAGGTCAGACGGTAGGACGTTCATTGGGGCATTGTAGCCGTCGGTGGCCAAAAGAGAAGCCGAGCGATGGGGGGGGGGGCGTGCCCCGGTACACCCAGAAATGGAATGTGGAACGCGTTCCACAAACCAACCGGCCGGGTGTTGGGGTGGTGGCAACCAGGGGCGGCAGACGGCCAGGAGCCCCCGTGGGAGCTTTTGGCGGCCTTGGGCGCCCGGGATGCCCCAAACGGCCTATATCGCGTCCTGGGGCCCGGGCGGGGTGATTTTGGCTTGAAACCGGCGGGGCGGGGGAGTCTTATACGAGTGTTAGCCTGATGCGCGCCGGGGAAGCTGGTGCGGGCAGGCGAATACAGGAGATGGCTATAGGCTAGGCACAGACCAACAAAGAGATTTTGCGTAATCGCAAGATTCGTTCGCTTCGAAAACTGGCAAGTACGAATTGGATGAACGAACTGGCGAAGACGCGCCCACTGGGCGCGGCTTCTGTTCATGTTCATCCAAGGGATGCCAGTCCCTCGAAGTGAGTGTGGCAGTTGTCGCGCCTCTTTTGTTGTCAGGAGAGGAACAACCTCACGGAGGAATGGGTGATGAAAATTCAGTTGGGGTTATCTGTAGTGGTTATGGGATGCGTATGGGCGGCTGTGGCCTCGGCCCAGACGATCCAGGGGACCGGCGACAACTTTGGTGGAGGCTGGGCACCCGATGGTCGAGGAGGCTATCAGGGGACTGGCAACAACTTTGGCAGCGGGTGGGTATCCGACGGCCGGGGAGGTTATCAAGGGACCGGGAACAACTCCGGCAGCGGGTGGGTATCCGACGGCCGAGGTGGATCCCAAGGGACAGGCAACAATTTTGGCCGGGGCTACAGCTCGGACGGCAACGGCGGGCTCCAGGGCACAGGTGGCAATTTCGGCGGCGGCTGGAACTCCGATGGGCAGGGGACGGGCAAGAATTTCGGCGGTGGGTGGCAATAACCAGCTGTTGATGAACATGAAGGAGATTACATGAGCGATATCCAGTTCGAATGTCCCAAATGCGGACACAACTTGATTGTGGATTCCCAGGGTGCTGGCATGACAGTCGCCTGTCCTGAGTGTTCTGAACAGATAGAGGTTCCGGGATTGCACATGCCGGAATCAGACAAAACAGATCAATCGACATCAGGTAAGTCCGGTCAAGATCCTATTCATTCAACATCTGACTTGGCATTTCAGGTCGATGGGATGCCAAGTGGTGTTCGTACCGCCGTAATCATGCTTTACATCTCGATTGGCATCGGCGTTGCACGCGGCATTATGGAATCGATGGAAATAATTAACACGCTCATTGTGTTAGGATTGGTGTCGTTGCTCATACATATGATCGGTAAAGGGCATAATTGGGCAAGGATTACATACGGGTTGCTATTCGTCATAGGAATCCCATTTAGTATCGCTCCATTGATACAGAGCATTAAAGCTAACTTGCTGTCGGGGGTGATGGGGATCGGTCAAATATGTATCCAGATCTGCGCGTGTGTCATATTATTTCGAAATCCGGCCGCAAGTTGGTATCGAAGGTCAAGGAAATCATATGTCAACGACGATGCACCTCCCGATAACGCATCAAGCATTACTCATGACGATCGACTTGTTTCAATGGGAAGAGAGATTCGCGCAATGCGTCGTAATTTGCGAAATATCACGGCAGGATTCCCCATTGCACTACTTGTCATATTGGTTTGGCTTGAAAGAAATGAGATCGCCAAAGAAGCCGGTACCGAAGTCCGGGCCCATCGATATTATGTAGTTGATTCTCGCGGAACAGAACGGGCCATGTTGGGAATGAATGATGACGGTTCTTCGGGCATGTCTTTGCATGATTCAAAAGGCCGGATGTTAGCCGCGATTGGCTCGGATCCTAATGGCACCTCTGCATTTGCGATGTATGATTCAGGGGGGGAGATGCGAACAATGATGGGTGTAGGGCCCACCGGCTCAATGTTGTCATTTCATGATGCGAATGGTGTAAGCCGCGCTTCTCTGGAAGTTCAGGCCGATGGAGTTCCATTGTTACACATGAAAGATTCTGGTGGACACGCGCGCGCACAACTAATGACAGATGATATAGGGACGCCATCGCTAACATACTTTAGCAAAAACAGAAATATATTGCTGAATCTCTGGGCTCATGATGACGCCCCATATGGTCTACAGCTGTGGAGCACCCGTAACGACCCTGGGGTATCGCTGGTATTGGAATCCGACGGTAGACCGGTGCTTTCTCTGGCGGGGGCCGAGTTAAGCTCTCGCATCTGGGCTGGGATAGATGAAAATGGAAGGCCTTCAATGGCGATGGTTGGAAAAGGTCGGCCAGTATGGTCCGCGCCATGATCTGTCCCGAATATATGGCGTGTATACTTGCGAAAGGACACACAGAAATGACGACACCTTATCCCCAAGGATGCTGGCGTCGCATAGTGAACGGGGAATTGCTGAATATCCTTGTTGTGGCGAATGGATTGTGAAGACGGAATATGGTGTGACGGAGCAGTCATGAAACCGAAAAAAATAGCGGGGGTATTGGTGGGAATCGCATGTATTTGGTTGGCCGCTGGCGCCACCGAGAGCCGGTCCGCAGGCGTCCCGTACAGCCAGCTTACGCCACAGCAAAAACAATCGTTTACATTGCAAGTACAGCGGTATGGCCTGAGCGCTGATCAGGCGGAGCGACTGCTGGACGCCGACTATCTGCTCAAGGTCGAGCTGCCGGGTTATCGGCAATGCCCGTTCTGCAAAGGAACCGGAGCTTCAGGCTATCAAACATCCCAAGTAAAAAGCACTATCCGTTGTACGCATTGCCAGGGGGGCGGACGGATTCAAAGAAAGGTTGATTCAACCTACACCTACAAGGATACCAGTGCGCAGACCTTTGGTTCGGTTCAATCCGAGAACAACTATGAATTCATCGACTGTCCAAGGTGCGGGGGCTCCGGGCGGATCGTCGTCTATGCATGCGCGGATTGTGGCGGAGCCGGCATGGTTGCGGCGGGTCCCGGGTTATATATCATCGGGAAAAGCCAGAAAGCCGCATCCGCAACAAACACCTTCGATGTATTGCATTTGAGAAATGGGAAAGAAATTAACCGGGCTCAAGTAACGAGGATCACGGGGGATGAAGCAGAACTGCGCCACTCGGCCGGAATGGGCAAATACCGCCGGGATGATTTCACGAAAGAAGACGCCGCAAGACTTTTCGGAGCAGAGCCTGAACCCGCAGGGGGCGACCTGCCGAAGGATGCGCTTATCGATATGACCGTCGGCAGCTCCCCGAGTTATCTCGGGGCTTGCGCTCTTGATATGAAGGATGTAAGGCTGCTTGCGCTATTGATGTCCATGGGGGTGGCCTTGGACTGCGAAAATTCTCCATATCTCGTCCTGGCGATCGACAAGGGCGAAACCAATTCGGTCGCGGCGCTGCTTTCCAAGGACGCGTCCGTCAATGCTCGGGATGCCCGGGGGCGTTCGGCCTTGCGCGCCGCCGTCGAAAAGGGAGACCGGAATCTTGCCTCCAGCCTCTTGGCACATGATGCGGATCCAAACACGAGGGATGTCAAATCCGCGACGCCGCTGCATGTTGCCGCAGCCAAGGGTGATCTCGAAATGGTCGACTTTTTAATCGATCATGGAGCTCGCATGGATTTGGCGGATAAGGAGGGACGCACACCCGTCGACTACGCTAAGCGGTCGCCTCTCGGCAAGAAAGTGGCTGAAAATTTTGAAATCCAGAATACAGATTATGCTCGGGCGAAGACGCTCATGGCGGAAAGCAAGTTCGACGCCGCCGTAGCCATCTATGAAAAATACAAGGATCGGGGGGCTGTTCAATCGGCCATGGTGTCGAAGGGGGCCTATTTCGAGGGTCGAGGGCAATTAGAAGATGCGCTGCATGCCTACAAAGAAGCAAATGACGCCGACGGGGTTCAGCGGGTGACCGGCTTGCTCCAAGGGCGTCAGGACAAATTGGTAGAGGCGCAGAACTTGGAAAAAGCGGCCCGGCTCGACGATGCGCTGGCAGCTTATGTGCAGGCAGGTGCTCCAGACGACGCCAAGCGGCTTGCCCTGCAGTTGGCAAAGGAAATGGAGGCAAAAGGAGAATTTACTAGGGCGGTTGTCTATTATGAGGCGGCCGGTGACTGGGGTTCTGCGGGGAAGATGAGGGAACTTGGCGCGAACACAGCCCAATGTCTTACTGCGAATGACTTCGCAACCCGCAATGTGGATGGAGGTACTGCCTTAGCAATGGACGGCAACGATACTTTATCATCTGCTACTGACTTGCATGCTCCAATAGGAAATACAGCAGAGGATCGCAACTTAATCCGTATTCGAAATTATATAACAGACAGGAAAATGGCTGTGCTGGATATTTCGGAGGAGCAACTCGACTCCAGATGGTATGAATTTGGTATAGACCGGGGTGTCTTATGGCTGGGAGCGCGGTTTTCGGGTTTACTGAAGGAGTCAGATGTCGAATCGATAGTGGGTGAGGTATTTAACCTGAAAGAAAAGGGCTATGCACCTGCGCTTGCCTCGTTCGAGATGACAGCTGCATTGAAACCACTCTCATTGCATAAGATAGATTCATTTATTCGTGGCATGCTAGATGCGCTAGAAGAGCGGAAACCAGATTTGCGATATTATGGTATATCCCCCCCAGAATGACATTGATGTTATTGAGTAAGTTCAATGAATAGGCAACAAAGTCATCACCTATGTGGTGGCGGCCGTGGCAAGCAGTAAACTGCATGCCTACTTGCCCTGTTCGCGCATCCAGCGCTTCGTGGCGGCCCGCAGGTAGCGCAGGTCGGCGCGCGCCGACTCCTTGACCAGCACGAACGGCTCTTCCCAAGCGAACATCACCCCGTTGTTCGTGCTGGCGATCAGCTCGTAGTGGGCGGGCTCCAGGTCGCCCAGGGTGATCTGGTCGCCACCGAAGCCCGACATTGCTGACCCCACGGACATGGGCGGTGCCTCCACGGCCGCACCGGTGTCCATGTCGGCCGCCGGCTCGTCCTCCGTCTCGGGCGGCATCTCCGGCTCAGGGACGTCTAGCGCCCACGTGAAGGGCTCGGACGGGCCGCCCGGCACGCCCGTCTCGTATACGGGCTCGCCGCTCGGCGTATAGCCGAGGACGGGGAAGACCGGCTGCGCCTCCGGCTGTTTCTTCTTAATCATCTTCCCTATTGTTCCCGGGAGCGCCCCGCCTTCGACGAGGGGCTTGAACTTGTCCGGATCGGGCGCCCACCAGAGGATGGCACTATCCGCGTTGGCGACCTTGCCCCACAGGTAGCAGGCGTTGGTGCCCTCGGTGTAGTCCACGCTCGCATAAATCCAGTCGCCGCCGGTCCTCAGATAGACGCGCAGGATCTCGTTGCTCCACCGCCACCAGCCTTGCGGCTTGGTGCTGGTCATGGCCAGGACGCCATTGGTGGCCTCCACGACGGTGAGCATGCAGGGGCCCATCGGCGACCGCCACGTGCCCGTCCACTTGTGGGTCTGGCCGGTAAGGTCGAGCGGGGCTTGGCCGACGGGCCGGGTTGATACGACGGTCGAGCACCCGCAGAGGGAGACCAACAACAGGACTGACATTATCCATTTCATAGTGGCATCATACAGGTGGTGCGGCGGCCGTTAAAGGCGAATAGGAACCCTGTAGGGCCGTCCGGCGGTCGTGTGGGCGTGACACCGGCCGGGCGGGGATGCTACGGTGCCAACATGCAATGGCTTGCCGTACGAAAACGCATCCGTGAAACCTGGTCGGAGGTCGCCAAGCATGTGCCGGAGCGGATGACGGCGCCGGGACACAAGTTTGAATACCCGGATGAACGGGTCTTCGAGGCCATGTGCAAGATGGTCTGGGACGACCATCCCATGCGAAAACCACTCGGGCACCCATATCCGACCGTCCACCCCCTGTACCGGCGCATCGCCGTCCTCGTGCAGTCCCGGGCGCTCGACAAGATGTGGTCCGTCTACCTGAAGCAGTTGGGCAAGGACGAGCGGAAGGCGTGGCGGGACGCCTTTGCGCGGATCCAGAAGGGGGAGCGGGGAGGGGTCAGCCTGGGGCTGGCCTGGTTCGAGATCCTGAGGCGGGGAGTGGTGCGGCGGCCGCGAAAGCGTAAGAAGTCGTAGGGGGCAAAATTTCTTTGTGGAGGCTGCTCCGAAGGCGACGGAATGCGCCTTTTGGGTAGAATCGGCAATAGTCGGGGGTATAGGGCGGGACGCCGTGAGTAGAATGTGGGTATAAAAAAAGCGGGTATTTTGGGTATCAACCAGCTTAATGGGTATCAACGGCAAGAGACGGTCAGGCGATGAAAAATAGCCATAATACGCAATAAATACAGGCTATTGGGGCAAAAAAAGTGGAGCCAAAGATCGGATTCGAACCGATGACCGTCGCATTACGAATGCGATGCTCTGCCAACTGAGCTACTTTGGCGCCAGAAACGCGGACTATGCCAAAGCCCGCGCCGCCAAGTCAAGCGCGCCGGGGGCGGCGCTTGACCCGCTTGGACGCCGGGCCTAGTATGTCCAGCAAGTGAAAATATGGGCATCCATGTTGGCGGTCGGCGCGGGCGGGTTCGTCGGCTCTGTTCTGCGCTACGGATTCAGCTTGGCGGGGCAGCGCTTTTCCGTCGCCTTTCCCCACGGCACCCTTTGGGCCAACCTGCTGGGCTGCCTTCTGTTGGGCGCGGTCATGGCGGTAGCGGCCGAGACGGAAATCCTGTCGCCCTCCGCGCGCCTGTTTTGGGCTACGGGCCTCTGCGGCGGGTTCACGACCATGTCCACGTTCATGTACGAGATGTCGCGGTTCGGACAGGATTCGGAATACTGGGTGGCCTCCGGCTATTTCGCGGCGACGCTGGTCGGTTGCGCGCTGGCCTTCTGGGCTGGAACGCTGGCCGTCCGGTTGCTGATGAAAGGATAGGCGAGATCATGCAAGCGCAAAGCGAAGCCAAGCTGCTGCGGGTGTTCATCGGCGAGTCGGACAAGATCCGCCACGTGCCGCTCTACGAGATGATCGTGCGCGAGGCGAAGGCGGCCGGCTTGGCGGGTGCCACCGCCTGGCGCGGCCTCACGGGCTTCGGCCCCTCCACCCGCATCCGCACCGCGAAGATCCTCGATCTGTCCGCCGACTTGCCCGTCGTGATCGAAATCACCGACGACGAATCCAAGATCACCGCCTTTCTGCCGGTGCTGGACCGCTTGTTCGAGGAATCGAACGGCGGCGGATTGGTCACCTTGGAAAACGTGCAGATCCTGCATTATTCCCACGGAAAACGCTAAACCGCATTCGCGTCTCTCTGGTTGATTCCGTCGTGGTGAGTTGATAAATTCAACAATCAGGCGAATGCCGTTTGGACATGTCCACGATGAAGTACAAGGTTTGCAAAAACTGCGGCAATCGGAACCACCCCGATTCCGGACAGTGTCCATGGTGCGGCGCCATGCTCCGGCGGCCGATGGATTGGTTTTCCACGACGGGCATGGTGGTCATCGTGATGATCGTC
The DNA here is from genome assembly GCA_964510645.1 of uncultured Verrucomicrobiota bacterium. Classification (GTDB taxonomy): domain Bacteria; phylum Verrucomicrobiota; class Kiritimatiellia; order CAIQIC01; family Lenti-01; genus Lenti-01. Next base: position 25,331 of record CAZECJ010000022.1, read on the forward strand.
GTTGGTCTAGTCGTCTATTCCATCTCCACCCGGCCGCCCACCGGCGGCGCGAAGATGAGAATCCCCCGCATCGGCAGTTCATCGGAGTAGGGGCAATCTATTCGCTGGCGCTGGTTGGCGCGCGATCGTTGGCCCCGTCAATTCCGGACGGCGAAGCGCGCGCGCAGCAGCAGCGTGCAGCCCAGGATCAACGCGCCTCCCGCCGCCCATTGCGCGCCGGAGAGGCGATCGCCCATCAGGAAATGGGCGAGGATGGCCGTCTGGAAGGGAATCAGCAGCATGCTGCCTTCGGACGCGATGGGGCCCAGGATGCGGATGGCCCGGTAGTAGAAGAGGTGGCCCAGCGTCAACCCGAGCAGCGCGGACAGGATCAGCCACGCCCATTGGACGGCCGGCAGGCGCAGCAGCGCGCCCCAATCGCCGAACCGGAACATCAGGGCCACCAGCGGCACGCAGGTCAGCAAGCTGACGATCCCGTAGGCCAGATGAGCCGGATAGACCGACAAATTGCGCCGCACGAACACCGCGTAGACGCCCCACGTCGCCGCGAATCCAACCAGCATCAGCATGCCCGTCGCCGACGTGCTGTCCGTGCCGAATCCTTTTGCGAACATCAACCCGAATCCGCCCATGGCGCAAGCCAGTCCGATCCAGAACAGGGGGGATTTCATCAGCGGGCGTTCGCTTTTCAGCAGCCAGAACCCGAACAGCGTCGCGAAGGGGATGGAGAGCCGGCACCCGAAGTTCAGCATGGTCGCGTTGTTGTAGTACGGCGCGAGGCCGAAGAACACCTGGGCCGTGCCATGTGCCGCCGCGGGAACCAGCGCGGCTTTCCAGACCGCCCGGCGCGTCGCCGGCGCCAGGCCCCGCAGGGTGCGCACCACGAACGGCAGCCAAAACGCCGCCGCGAAGAAATAGCGCGTCCCGTTCGCCGTCCAGGGATCCAGCCAATGCGTGAAGTGCTCCAGCATCAGCGGCACCACCGCCCAGAAGAACAGCGCGAGCAGCATCGAGGCAATCGCGGCGGAGAACGACCGGGATGGGGCAAAAGAGGTCATCGGACGGCGCAGTCTACGCTCGCGTGCCGGGAAGAAAAGAAAATTGCGGGCTGCCGTCGCCCCGTCGTCGCGGGGAAGCTCGGATCCGCGGGATGGCTACGAAATGGCGGCGACGGGAAGCGGCGGCAGCTTGCCGACGCGGCGCAGGACGGCTTCGATCTGGTCCCGCAGCGCCGCGATGGAGACGGGTTTTTCGACGTAGGCTTCGCCGTAGTGGTAGATGCATTCCCGCTTGGTGGCATCGTCCAGCAGGCCGGAGAGCATGATCACGGGGATATTGGAGATGGAATAATCCTTTTTCAGGATGCGGAGGACTTCGATGCCGTTCATTTTGGGCATGCGGATGTCGAGCAGGATGACGTCGGGCGCGCCTTTGCGGGTCATGAGCAGACCGGTTTTGCCATCGGTGGCGAAGCCCACTTCGTATTGGCCTGTACTTTCGAGACCGAGCTTCAGCACTTCGCAAAGGCGTTCTTCGTCGTCGATCAACAATACGCGAAATCTCATGGCCATCTCCCGTTGCGATGCGAGGGACATCCCGCATGCATGTTTCCCCGAACTGTTACAAATGTATTAAGAATGTGTCAATGGCAAGTTAGCTTCATCGTTGAAATTCATTCAACATGAGCCGGGACAATGGGTTGGGGGCGGATGAAAGGCCGAGGATCAGTCGCGAGCGCCGAGCAGGTGATAGAGCAGGTTGTCGGCGACGGCTTGGGGCAGCAGCAGGATGGAGCGGAACAGGGGCGTGCCGTCGGGACCTTCGGTGAAATCGGCGGTTTCGGAATCGATGCGGAGCGTTCCTTCGCCCTTGAGCGTGCGGTGGGAGGCGCGCACGTCGCCCTTTTCCGGCAGGCCGCGGCCCGTGACGAAATCCATGATCTTCGAGACGGTGGAAAACGTCATCGGCGAAGACTGCAGCGGCGGCGCGGGTTTTTCATCGACGAGTTGGACGGCGACGAGCCGATCTTCGCAGTCGGTGATCAGGCGCAAGGTGGGATAGGGCGGTTGGCCGGGGCCGACGGAGCCGAGGCGGCCGGCGGGGAAGTTGTGCATGAAGAATCCGCCGTAGGGGAAAGGCGCACCCTCGATGGGGATCCGCGGTTCGACGGGCTTGACGCCGATGGCGCGGCTGGCGTCGGCCAAGGACATGAGCCAGTTCAGCGGGCCGTGGATGAAGAGGCCGGCTTGCGCGCGGGTGTCGGGATTGGGCTCGGCGACGGTGGAGAGCAAGAAAACGAATTCGGCGGTTTCAGGGCGGTCCACGGGGGCGGGAAGCGTGTCCCACGCGTAGCCGAACTGCATGTAGCGCGCGGAAAACTTGTCGGCGGGATCGGGGATGGGCGTGGGATAGGGCGCGAGGGTGGCGTGCCGTTTCTTGGGGGCGAGCGCGAAGAGGTTCTTCTTGTCGGCGAGCGTGAGGCGCGCGCGGCGCAGGTCGTTGGCGAGCTGGTAGCCTTGGTTGGCGTAGAGCAGGATGGGCACGGAAGCCGGCGCGTCGGGCTTGAGGGTTTCGAACAGAAGCGCGGCATATTGGGCATCGGAAAGGAGCGAGACGAGCGCGGGATCCGTCGGGTCGGGTTTCTTGAGGTGCGCCTGGTAGGCGGCCAAGGTCTGGTTGAAGAGGTTGGCGGCCTGGATGAAGCCGGGATGGTTCCACGAACCGGGCGTGACGGTGCCGGTGCTGGCCGACAGCGGTTCGGGTTCGGGCGGCAGCGCCAGCTCGGCGGGCACCGTCGCGGCGGCCGCTTCGGCCGGGGTGGCCGCCGGGGCGGGGGCCGCGGGTTTTTCGCCGGCCACGTGGAAACTGCCGCCGACGGGGGCGTTGGGCTTTTGCGGACCAGGCCGCGCTCGCTCGCCCGTGAACGTGGCTTTGAGTTGAGCGAGGCGCTCGGGGTGGCCCCTGAAGCCGAAGAACCAGATGGCGATGAGCACGCCGCCGAGGAACAGCAGGAAAAGCAGAAACCGGAAAAATCCGCCGCCCCCGGAAGACGAAATCGAGGTCACGGCTCGCTTCTGCTTGCCGATGAGCGAGTCGGAGCCGGAAAGCGTGATGGCTTTTTTGGCGGCGGCGGAAAGATTGATGGTGTGGGCGCGGGCGCCGGGGCGATGGCGCGGATTCAGCAGAATGGTGCTCTCGTCGTCGGCGGGATACGGCGGCAGGGGAGATTTGCCGGCTTGGATCTGGTGGATGTCCTTGAGGACGTTCGCCCAAGAGGAAGGGCGCTTCGCGGGATCTTTGGCGGTCATCTTGGCGAGAAGCCAGCCGTACGAAACGGGGAGATGCGGGAGGAGTTCGCACGGATCGGGCAAATAGTCGCTCTGCTGGGCCTCGAGGATTTCGTCGAGCGAGCGGCCCTCGAACGGGGGCGTGCCGGTGAGCAGGTGATAGAGCGTGAGGCCGAGGGAATAGATGTCGGTGCGGCAGTCGGGCTCGCGGCCTTCGATCTGCTCGGGAGCGATGTAGGTGGGGGTGCCTTCGATGCTTTGGGACGGCTCGCGGGTCGCGGCGGAACCGGCGATGCGCGCGAGGCCCAGGTCGGTGACCTTGACCGACCCGTCGGTGCCGAGCAGGATGTTGCCGGGTTTGACGTCGCAGTGGATCAGCGCGGATTCGCGGTTGGCGGCGTCGAGGGCGCCGGCCACGATGTCGACCAGCTTGAGCGCTTGGCCGTGGGCCATGCGCTGGTTCGCGGCGAGCCACTCGGCGAGATTGGTGCCGGCGACGTATTCCATGACGTAGTAGAGCGTGCCCTGGTGCTCGCCGAAGTCCACGATGCCGACGATGGCGGGGTGGGAGAGCCGGGCGGCGGCGCAGGCTTCCTTTTGGAATTGCGCGCGCGCGCCGTCGTCGGCGAGCAGGTCGGGCGAGAGGATCTTGATGGCGACGACGCGGTCGAGCGACAGCTGCTTGGCGAGCCAGACGGTGGAGGTGCCGCCGGCGCCGAGGAGCTTCTGGATTTCATAGCCCGGCAGGGAAGGCGGGGCCGGGTGTCGGGTCGCTTGTTCCATGGAAATCCATTTTGGACGAAACGCTTCGGAAAGGAAACTGCTAAATTGGGCGCTTGCCAAGCGGGGCGGATTTCGGCGAGGGTGGCGGGCCATGGAACGGAAGACGGAACAGGTCCGAACGGCGTCGGCGGCGGAGACACAAGCGTTGGCGGCGCGGCTGGCGGCGGAGATGCCGCAGGGAACGGTGCTGTGCCTGCACGGCGATCTGGGGGCGGGCAAGACCTGTTTCGTGCAGGGGCTGGCCAAGGCGCTGGGCGTGCGGCGGCCGGTGGGGAGCCCGACCTTCACGCTGATCAACGAATACAAGGGGCAGCGGGCGCTGGCGCACATCGATTTGTACCGCGTGCGGGGCGCGGGCGACGCGTTCGGGCTGGGGCTGGAGGATTATCTGTTCCATTTCAGCGGCATCGTGGCGATCGAGTGGGCGGAACGGGTGGCGGAACTGCTGCCGGAAGAGTGCTGGCACGTGCGGCTGGAAGCGGGCGCGGACGAGGAGTCGCGGACGGTGACGGTAGATCGTCCGGCGCGATAAATCGCGAGCCGCGATTCCCCGCACCCGGGAATTCACGCCCAGGGGTTTTTGCGGGCGGCGAGGCGGGCGGCCCAGTCGAGGGCGGCGCGGGTGCTGGCGGGGTCGGCTTTGTTTTTGCCGGCGAGGTCGAAGGCGGTGCCGTGGTCGGGGGAGGTCCGGATGATCGGGAGGCCGAGCGTGAGATTCACGCCGCTTTCGAAGGACAGCATCTTCATGGGGCCGAGGCCCTGATCGTGGTACATAGCGACGACGGCATCGAATGTTCCGGCGAGATGTTGGTGGAAAATCGCGTCGGCGGGGATCGGGCCGGCGACGTTCCAGCCGCGCCGGCGGCAACGGACGAGGGCGGGGGCGATGATGTTCTTCTCTTCGTCGCCGAGGGCGCCCCCGTCGCCGGCGTGGGGATTGAGGCCGCACACGCCGATGCGCGCGCGCCGGAATCCCATCCACGGCAGGGCACGGGCCAGCATCTCGACGGCTTCGACGATGGCGTCGGGCGTCAGCGCATCGGCGACCTTGCGCAGGGGCAGGTGGCGCGTGGCGAGGACGACGCGGATCCGGTCGCCGAAGAGCATCATGGCGAAACGGCGCGTGCCGGTGAGGCGGGCGAGCAGTTCCGTATGGCCGGGCTCGCGGATGCCGGCGAGATGGAAGGCTTCCTTGCTGATGGGGGCGGTGACGATGGCGTCGAGGCGCCGGTTTTGCGCGGCGGCGGCGGCGGACAGGATGTAGGCGTAGGCGGCGCGGGCGGCATCGGCGCGGACTTGGCCGGGGCGGTACGCGGGCGGCGGGGCCATGTCGGGATCCCACGTGGCCCGGCGCGGGAGCGGGGGCTCGAGGTCGGGGATCTCCGGCGGCAGGTGGCGGCCGATCTGCGCGGCGGCGCGTTCCCATACGGAGCGGTGGCCGATGAGGACGAGGCGGCGGTTCGCGGGCTGCGGCTGCAGCGCGGCTTTCAGGGCGACTTCGGGGCCGATGCCGTTCGGGTCGCCGGCGGTGATTCCGATGGCGAGGGTCTTCATGGGGTCCTCAGTCGAAGAGATCGTGGTCGAAGAGCTGGACGTAGTACTTGGCGCGGAGGGAGTCGATCCAGGTTTTGTTGAGGCGCGCGAATTCGGACTTGCGGAGTTCCTTCTCGATCTCGGGAGCGACTTCGTCGAAGGACCGCACGCGGGCGTCCTGGCGCTCGACGAGCTGGACGAGATAGAGGGCGTCGCCGATTTCGACGGGTTCGGAAATGCCGCCGGGGGCGAGGCCGCCGAGGGCGGCGCGCAGGGTTTCGTTGAGGCTGGCGACGTCGAGGAATTCAGCGTCGTCCTGCAGCGTGGCGCCGTCGGGGGCGGCGGCTTCGAACGCGGTCTCGCCGGCGAGGACGCGGGTGCGGAGGGCGTCGGCCTTTTCCCGGGCGGCGCGGAGTTCGTCCGCGGTGCCGCCGGCGAAGGCGAGGGTGCGGAGGCGGACGCGCTCGGGCAGCGAGAAGTCGGAGAGTTTCCGGGCGTCGTAGGCCGCTTGGAGGTCGAGCGGCGTGATGAGGATCTTGGCGGAGACTTCCTTCTGGCGCATGATCTGGACGACGAGCTGGTCCTTCATCTGCTTGTGCCATTCGGCGTAGGTGAGGCGCTGGTCGGCGAGCGCCTTGAGGAAAGCGGTGCGGTCGTTCTGGAACTGGTCGTGGATGACGGTATTGACGTGGTCCTCGATGGCGCGGTCGGGAAGCGCGCCCCCCTGCGTCTCGAAGTCGAGCAGGACGAGTTCGGATTCGACGAGGGCGTCGCGGACGTCGTTGAACTTTTCGAGGAGTTTCTCGCCGAGTTCCCGGCCCGAATACTGGGCGGCCAGGCGCTCGTGGGCGGCGGGCATGGAGGAAAGGACGTCGCCGACGGTGACGACCTTGCCGTTGACGATGGCGGCATAGCTGTCGAGCAGGACGCCGGAGGCCGGCAAGCCTTGGGCTCCGGCAACGGTGGCCCAGATCAGCGCGGCAAGCGGAAGGACGTGTCGATTCATGGGCGGCATGATAGGACAAGGGGACGCGCGGATGCAAGGATGCGCATTGAAAAGCGGAGGGGGATGCCGTAGGGTCGCCGGCGATGAGGACGTGCCATGTCATGCGGGCGGCGCTGGCGTGCCTGCTGGGGGCGGCCGGAAGCGCGCCGGGACGAGAGGTCCCCGTGTATCGCGAATACACGGTGCCCATTTCCTTTGCCGACGAGCCCGCGGAACGAACGGCCGCCGATGCCGGCGCGCCGGATTTGGCCGAGCTTCGGTCGATTCGGGAGATCCAAGCCCGGGAAGCGCTGATGGGCAAAGAAACCTTGCTGGGGTTGAATTTCAGCGGGGGATCTTCCGTATTCGGCCAGCAGGCTCCGGTGCCGGGCAAGATGGCGCCGCCGACCGGCGGCGACGATGGACGCCGGAAAAAGAAGAACGAATCCAGCCAGAACTGGCTGGTCAAGAGCCTGTCGCTGCCGGCCTTGGGGCAAACGACGAGCAACGCGGCCACGACGGTTCTGTCGGCGGAGGGAAATGAATCCGGCTGGGGCTGGTTGGTCGACGAAGTGGCGAAATCGTCCGGCGGCGCGCCCCGCGCCCCGGAAGAGGCGCTGACGGAAGCCGAAGAATTCAATCCGTTTTTGCGCGATCGGGCCGCCTCTCTGGCGCAAGCGGGGGATGCGGAAGCCTTGCCAAACGCCTCGTTTCCCAATGAGCGGGCCGTCCAGGACCGGAACTCGCCGAACCGAAATGCGCTTTCCGGCACCGAACCCGCTCGTCCCGGCCGGTCGGGACAAGCGCTGGCCGATTTTTCGGCGCCGAAGGATTATCGGGTTTCCACGGCTGCTGCCGGGGGCATGAGCCAGACCCGCGAGCTCATCGCCGGTTTTTCGGGCGTGGCGCGCCCCGATTTCGCCTCGTTGCGGGAATCCCTTGCCGGCGCGGCGGCCAAACCGTCCGACGGAGAGAAGATCGTTCCCTCCAATCTGGGGGCGGATCTGTCTTCCGGCGAGAGCCGGCTGTCCGCTGGTTCCGGCGGCGTTCCAACTCGGTCGGGGGCAGGGGCATCGTGGCAGGGCGGATGGAACGCCTCCGGCGTTGAGGCGAGCGTTTTGCCTCGATTGGAGACGCCGGCGACCACGGCGATTCCCGCATCGACGCCGGTCAGCGCCTCTCGGCCCGGCTTCTCCAGCGGGGGCTACAAACCAGCTTGGTATTGACCGCCGGCCGGACGCCAACCCCCTGTTTTTCGCAAAAAATCGCCGATATTCCGCGTCTTTGGCTTGACGGAGCCCGATTTTCCAAACAAACTCCTGAACGTGGAAGCCGATGCACCCGCCGTCGGGGCGCCCGGAATTCCGCCAAAGGAATGACAGCATGAAGCAAGCAATCTGGGGTTTGGTGATGGCCACGGGGAAGGCCGAGCAGATTTCGTCCGAGATCGAGACGGCGTTTCTCTATCTGAACGACCGGCCCGTGCTGGCCTATTCGCTGGCCGCGTTCAACCAATGCCCGGAGATCGAGGGGATCGTGGTGGTGGTGAGCCGCGAACGCGCGGAAAGCGTCCTGGGCATGGTGAAGCTGTTCGGTTTTTCGAAGGTGAAGAAGATCGTGGTCGGCGGCGCGAAACGCGCCGCCTCCATGGCCGCGGGCCTGGAGCACGTGGACGAAGACGTCGAGTGGGTCTGCGTGCACGACGCCTCGCGGCCGATGGTGAAACCGGACCTGATCGCGGAGACGGCGAAGTGCGCTTGCCGCCACGGCTCCGGCGTCGCCGCGGTGGAAATCCCGGACGCGGTGGTCTCCGCGAAGAAAGGCGCGATCGATGCGCGGCTGGATGGGGAAGGTCGCCTGTGGGCCGCGATCTCGCCGCAGACGTGGCCCCGCGCGGCGCTGGCGAAGGCCTATCCCAAGGCCGCGAAGAACCGCAAGAACTACGAGGACGATCTGGAAGCCATGCTCGCCGCGAAAATCGAGCCGCGCCTGGTGCCGTCCGCGTCGATCTCCCTGCGCATTCGTTCGGCGGACGATCTCGCGCCCGTGCTGGCATTGATGAAATAGCTGCGCCGAGCGGATCGTTTCCGCCGAAAAAAACGTGGAATAGTATTGCATTTCCGCGCCGTTTGGAGCATAACCCCGAAACAGATTGGGAGTCTGAACGGAAAAACCCATCTCGAAAAGAAACAGAAGAACAAGGAGTACTGGTTATGGCGAAGGCGATGACGAAGAGTCAGATTGTGGCCGCGGTTGCGGAAAAGACCGAGATCAGCAAGAAGCAGGCTGGCATTGCGTTGGAAGCCCTTTCGGCTCTGGCGTACAAGAACGCGAAGAACGGCTTCACCGTTCCCGGCTTGGGCAAGCTCGTCTTGGTGAACCGCAAGGCTCGCATGGGCCGCAATCCCGCGACCGGCGAAGTGATCCAGATCAAGGCCAAGAAGGTCGTGAAGTTCCGCGTGGC
>CAZECJ010000023.1:0-33992 GCA_964510645.1 uncultured Verrucomicrobiota bacterium
TTCCTGGATGCGCGCCGTCACGCCCGAACTGGCCACGCACAGTTTTTCGTCCGCCGTTTCCGCGAGCCGTCCGCCCTTGCCGCCGCACAGGGCCACCGTCCAGATGCCCGCGGCCTTGGCGGCCTGCGCCGCCCAGCATACGTTCGCCGCGTTGCCGCTCGTCGAAATCGCCAGCAGCACGTCTCCCTTGCGGCCCAGGGCCTCCACCTGCTTGGAGTAGACCTGGCTGAAATCGTAGTCGTTGCCGATCGACGTCAGCACCGAGGAGTCCGTCGTCAGCGCCAGCCCCGCGTAGGGCTTGCGCTCCCGCTGGAACCGGTTCACGAGTTCCGCGGCGAAATGCTGCGCGTCCGCGGCGCTGCCGCCGTTGCCGCACGCCATCACCTTGCCGCCCTGGCGCAGGCGCTCCGCCATGCCCGCCGCCACCGCTTCGATGGCGGGGCGCAGCGTCGTCAGCACTTCGTGCGCGGCGTCCAGATGCCCTTCGGCAAATGCATCCCAATCCATGGCTCCTCCGTCCTCAGGCCGGTTCTTCCGCGGCGGGTTTCTTCCGCGAGCGGATTTCCGCGACTTCCACCGACACGCCCGCGAGGTCGCAGGTGCCGAGATGTTCTTCGAGCAGTTCGCGCACGCGCGCCTGCATCAGCTTGCACAGCTCGGGGATCTGCGTGCCGTCCCGAACGCCCAGCACGAGCCCGACGTCCAGCGCGCCCCGCACGACCCGCAGATGCGATTTCAGCGCGATCACCGCCGCGAATTCGCCCTTCAGGCTGTTCAGATATTCCTGCACCGCGTCCGTGCTCACGCTGACCGTGCCGTTGTCGTTCTCGAAGGTGATGAAGGTTTTTTGCCGGCGGCCCGCGATCCCCGTCAGCAGATAGGCGAACGGATACAGCACCACAAGCACGCCCACGACGACCCGCGCCCAATCCGGCAGCCCGTGCACCGCCCCCTGGGCGATCTGGATGAATTCCGGATACCGCGTCGACACGATCAGCGCCAGACCGAAGGCCGCGATCGCCAGGTACAAAATCAGTCCCAGCAGAAAATGGATGGCTTTCATAGGCTTCTCCTCACTGCGGTCATTTTATACCCCACCCCCGTCCCCCTTGCACACAAAAAACGGTTCACGGGGCGAAACCCGTTGCCCGGCCGATTCCGGCGTTTCCGCAATGCCCGTACTGGAACGCGGCATGTCCGGCACTTGGCAGGCCCGCCGGCAGCGGCGCCCGCCAGAGACCGGCAGGCTTCACGGCGCGTAGCGCCGCACGCGCCACGCGGCGGGATCGTCCAGCGGCGCGCGGGGCCGGAGGGCTTCGTAGCGCAGGCGGTCGTGGAGGCGCGACTCGCGGCCGTGCCAGAACTCCACCGACTCGGCCCGCACCAGATAGCCGCCCCAGAAATCCGGCGAGGGGATCTCGGTCCCTTCCGGCCAGCGCGCGCGCAGCTCCGCCAGCCGCGCGTCCAGTTCGGCGCGGGCGGCCAGCGGCGTCGACTGCCGCGAAGCCCAGGCGGCCAGTTGCGATTCGCGCGGGCGCGACCGGAAGTACGCGGCGCTTTCTTCCGCCCGCATTTGTTCCGCCGCGCCGCGCACTTCGACCTGCCGATGCAGCTCGTGCCACGGGAACAGCAGCGACACCTGCGGATTCTCCGCCAGCGCCTGCGCCTTGCGCGAGCCGCGATTCGTGAAGAACCGGAAGCCCGCCGCGTCCACCCCCTTCAGCAGAACCAGCCGCGCCGCGGGCCGGTCCGCGGCGTCCGCCGTGGCCAGGACCATCGCGTTCGGCTCCGCCACGCCGGCCTCCGCCGCCTCCCGCAGCCACCGCTCGAACTGCGCCAGCGGCGCGGGCGCCAGATCGCTTTCCGCCAATGCGCCGCGGGCGTAGGCCTTCCGCATCTGCGCCAAGTCCGCCGGTTTCCAGGATTTTTCCATGTCCCCACCCTACCCCGGCTTTGCCGTTTCTCAAGCCGCGGCCATCGGCGTTTTGCGCTGTATTTTCGCCGGCGCTGCACTAGATTGGACCCATGAGCGATCCGGCCGAAATTTTCGATCTGTACGACGCGCAGGAATACCGCGTGATCGGCCGGGCGACGCGCGGCGAGTGCCACGGCCGCCCGGAATTGATCCACGCCGTGGCCCGCGTCCACGTGCGCGATGCGCAGGGACGCCTGCTGCTGCAGCGGCGTTCGCGCTCGAAGGACATCGCGCCCGGCCTGTGGGATACGTCCGTCGGCGGCCATCTGCTGCCCGGCGAGGAGGCCGAAGCCGCCGCCCGCCGCGAAATGCGCGAGGAACTCGGCGTCGAGGCCGGCGAATTGATTTTCCTGCACCGCTTCCTGATGCGCTCCCCCGTCGAGACGGAGTGGGTCACGTCTTTCGCCGCCGTCCATGCCGGGCCTTTCCGTCCCGACCCCGGAGAGATCGACGAGGTTCGGTTCTGGACGCGCGCGGAAATCGCGGCCGCGCTCGGCACCGGCGTGCTGACCACGGCCTTCGAAAACGAGTTTGCGCGGTTGCGCGGAAAATAGCAGGATCCATCCCCATGGCCGCGAAAATGACGTTGGGAGACATGGCGAAGGCGCTGAACCGCCCCGCGATCTGCTTGACCAGCCTCCAGAAAAAGTTCGAACTGCCCGTACTGGAAGGCGCGGCCTATTCCCCGGCCTATTTCGCCCTGCTGCGCAAGATCGTCCACCTGGAATTGCTTGGCATTCCCGAAAAGAACCTCGTCGAGCTGTGGAAAACCGAAAAGCATCTGCTGCAACTGCTGCATTTCGACTGCAACGGCTCGGCCACGTGGTACTTCGACGAATGCACCCACGTGCACAACCCCGAACGGCGCCTGCTGCTGACGAACCACGACCTAGGTCCGGAGTTTTCCAACCAAGCGCTCCAGCCGCAGCTGGACTTCGAGCCCAAGTCGCGCGGCCTGTTCTCCCACAAGGAAACCGGCGACGACGTCCGCCGCGTGCTGGAGCGCTACCAGACGCTCTTCGCCGACCTCCAGGACCAGGCCGTCGCCGAAGCCGAACAGCTCCGCCATGCCCTGCGCTGGTTCCCCCGCATCCAGCCGCCGCGCAAGCGTACGAGCGAATCCGCGACTTAGGGCACCATCTCCATCCGATAGAATGCGTTCGACTCCGAAGGCGTGAACGCGATGCTGCGTTCGTAGCCATCGCCAACGATCTCCATCGGCCAAAACATCTGCGTCCACGATCCGGTCGGGCTCGACGCCGAAGCCGGTTTGTATTCCTTGCCAGGCAGCGTGCGGAACGCCAGAGACACAACCGCACCGGTCTTGGGAATCCCCACCATTTCGGGATCGAGCACGCCGTCGCGGCGCACGCTCAGGCGCTGGATCCGCTCGTCGTAAAGCGCGACGGCGTCTGGATCCTCCCACATGCCGGCGGCGACGAGAAAGTCGGCCAAGGCCTTCTGCTCCGCGCCGTCGGTGTCGAAGACGATGGGCGCATTGGTGTCGGCCAGATTCGTCGGGGCCGTGCCCTGCGTCAGCGGAAAATAGCGGTCGCCGCCGGCCACCATGAAGGCGAGCGTGGCCATCCGGAAGGTCCGGGCGGGATCGCCGACGAGCTGCCCATTCTCGACGACCAGATCCTGCTGGCCATCCGCCCGGAGGGCGACCAGCGAGCGCAGGCGTTCGCCAGGCGTTACGATGTTCGTCGGCACGTTGTTCGAATCGTAGGCATAGGTCATCGCCGCGTTGGTAGGATTGAAGCTGAATTCCATGCCGCCCACCTGCGGGAATTGCCCCGGCGTGCCGGAGCCCGCCACGCTCCATTCCATGGCGTCGCGCAGTTGCTGGGCGGTCAACGTGACCAGCGCCAGGGCGTTGTTGAACCGCAAGGCGTTTTCGATGTCGAGTTGCGAGACGTCGCCGTCCGCTTTCCCCACCCGGGGATTCGCCGGCGGAGGAACCCGCACGACCTCGCCGCCTTCGGACAGGATGGCGCCGATGGAATCGCGGATGCCCCCGCCGTTCTTCAACGAGATCGACACATCGGAGTCGTCCAGCCACCCGCGATACAGATTGGCGTCGGCGGTCAAGTCACCGAGATTGGTTTCTTCCGTGCGCACGCTCTCGCGGATGCCGTTCAGATAGACCGATGTCCTCCCGAACAGGTTGCCGTCCTTGGCGTCGATGATCCCCGCCAAGAGGCCCACCACGTTGGTCACGGCCGCCGCGGGCGCATGGTTGCCGGCGTCAACGACGCCTTGTTCGTCGGTGGCATAGGCGCCGCTGAGGGCGGAGACGTTCGCGAGGGTTCCAGACGCATCGAATTCCGCGACGAACCGCCCCACGTAGCGGTAGTTGGCGGCGGTGTTGAGGACATAGACCGGTTGGCCGTCGAGGTCGTTCGTCGCGACCGGATAGTCGCCGTAGCGGACGTCGCCCGTCCGCAAGCGGTCGCCCGGCTTGGCCATCAGCGCGTGCGAACCGCCGGCGATGATGACATCCACGCCGCGCAGTTGTCCCGCCAAGGCGATTTCATTTTCGACCTGCTGGAGGTGGGCCAGCAGGATGATCTTGTCGATGCCCGCGTTGGTCAGGGCATCCACGGCTCCCTGCACTTCGGCGGCGACGTTGGTCAGGACGACTGCGCTGCCCGGGCTGCTCAGAGTCGCCAGCTCCGGGGTCGTCGCGCCGACAATGCCGAGGGTCTCGCCGCCGACGGCGATCGTGCAGCTCCGCGCGATGCGGTTGGAAATCGACGCCGCCTCCAACAGATCGTTGGTGACCTGCGATTTCAGGTTGCTGTCGTTGGTGAACACGACGTTGGCGCTCAGATACGGAAACGCGGTGCCGGGATAGCCGACGGCAGCATCGGGCCGCAGGAGATTGCGGACGAGCGCCATGTTGTCGTCGAATTCGTGGTTGCCGAACGCCGCGGCCTGGATGCCGAGGGCGTTCAGGATCAGGACGTCGCCGCGGCCTTTGATCATGTTGCAGAGGTTGGACGCGGCCGGATCGGCGCTGGCGTTCATGAACGGGCCGACGATGTAGTTGTCGCCCGACGATAGGACGACGGTGTTGGTCGGGTATGCGACCTTCAGGCCTTCCACGACGGACGAGAACCGCGGGGCGTCATCCAACGCCGGAATGCCGGCCTCGAAGTCGCTGGCATGGAGGATCTGGAGCGTGAAGGCCGACGCACGCATGGTCCAAGCGGCGGCAACCAGCAGAAATAGAATGGACGTGCGGAGTTTCATCGAACGCATGCTGAACCGTCCAGACGCTAGCAACGAACGCGCTACCCCACAAGCGGCAAGTCGATCCGCGGTAGCCGGAGGTTTTGCATTTTCCTTAATTCACAGTAGATTGCTAGAGAATGAAAACAGACATACTCATCATCGGCGGTGGATTTGCAGGTCAGCAAGCCTGCAAGGCATTGCGCGGCATAGGAGAACGGATCCTGTTGATCGATCCGAGTCCAGCGGCGACCATGCTCCCTGCCCTGCCTGATCTGGCCGGCGGATGGGTGCCGGAACGGCTCGTCCAGCGCCCTTTCAGCAACATGCTGCCGGCCAACGTCGAGCATCTGCAGGCCGCGGTTTCGACGGTCGACTTGGATGCCGGAACGGTTCAGGCCAATGGCCAATCCATCGCCTACGAAACCTTGTTGATCGCTGCGGGTTCGACGCCGAACTTCTACGATTCGCCCTTTCCGCGCGAGAAGCTGCACGCGCTGGGCTCGCTCGACGACGCCCGCCGCATCCGCCGCGATTTCGAAGAGTACCTGCGCACAACCACCCGTCCGCACCTGCTCGTGGCCGGCACGGGCTACACGGGGCTGGAGTTGGCGATGAGCCTCTATTTTCGCGCCCAGGCCGCCGGCAAATCCTGCAGCGCCACCATCGTGGATCCGTCGCCGGTCCTGTTGCCCTCGCTGCCGGAGAAGCAACGCCGCTACGTGCTGGATTTCCTGGTCGCGCACGGCGCAGAGGTCCGCTTGGGCGTCGCCGTCGAATCGTTCGATGGCCGCAACGCCGTGGCGGGCGGACGCACCTACGGGAACGTTTTCTTCTGCTGGGCGGCGGGCTCGAAACTCGCGCTGCCGGAAATCAAGGGCAACGTCGAGCGCCTGCGCGACGGACGATTGAAGGTAGCCCGCGACCTGTCGCTGCCGCACTATCCGCACGTGTTCGCCGCCGGCGATGCCGCGGCAATCGAACACCATGGCCAGCCGCTGCGCAAAGCAGTCAACTTCGCCTACTACGGCGGACGGCGCGCGGGCCGGAATCTGCTCCGGTGCCGGCGCGGCAAGTCCACCCGCCCCTTCCGCCCGGTGGATCTGGGCTGGGTCGTCCCCTTCCATGAAACGAGCATCGGACGGCTGCCGGGCGGCCTCTGGGTCCGCGGCCGCCTCGGCGTGCGCCTGCATCACCTCATGTGCGGGCTCCGCAACTACTCGTTCGCCAACTTCGCCGGTTGCCTGAAACTGGCCTGGAAAGGAAACACCGCATGAACCTGAAAAAATACCTCATCGGCGCCGACTCGGATTCCAACGTCGGGCTCTTCATCCTCCGCGTCTTCATCGGCGGGGCGTTGCTGACCCACGGCTGGGGCAAGATGTTCGGCGGGCTGGAACAGTTCACCGGCTTCGTCGCCAGCCTCGGCGTGCCGGTGCCGCACGTCATGGCCTTTCTGGCCGCCTTCGCCGAGAGCTTCGGCGCGATCTTGCTGGCGGTCGGGCTGCTGACCCGCCCGGCGGCGTTCCTGATCGTGGCGACCATGGCCGTCGCGATCTTCGGCGCGCACAAGGGCGCGGCCTTCTCGGTGCAGGAAGCGGCGTGGCTCTATCTCGTCCCCGCCCTGTTCTTCCTGCTCAAGGGCGCGGGCCGGTGGTCGCTGGATTGGTTCGTTTCCAAAAAGCTCGGATAGATTCCGCCTTCCCTTTTCCAAGGCTGCGGAAAAACCAACGAGCCGCGATTCCCCGCCGCGGGAACCGAAGTCAGGGCCTGAGGAGGATGCCGATGACGGCGCCGGTCAGCAGCGTGGCGATCGTGCCGGCCACCATGGCCTTGAGCCCCAGCCCGGCGACCATGCGCTTATGCTCGGGGCAGAGCGCGGCCAGCGTGCCGGCGAGGATGCCGATGCTGCTGAAATTGGCGAATCCGCACAGGGAATAGATGGTGATCAGACGGCTGTGGAACGACAGCGTTTCCGCCGGTTGATGCGCCAGCGCCAGATAGGCCACGAACTCGTTGAAGACCGTCTTGACCGCCATCAATTCGCCGGCGGCCTGCGCCTCGCTCCACGGCACGCCCACGAGCCACATCGCCGGGGCCATGATCCACCCGAGCATGCGCTCGAGCGACAGCGGCGTGCCGAACGGCAGCAGCCCCAGCGCCTGGTTGACCAGGGAAACCACGGCGATGATGGCCACCAGCATCACGGCCACGTTGACCATGACTTTCGCGCCGTCGTTCGCGCCGACGAGCAGCGCATCCACCACCCCGTGCGTTTCGGCCGCCATTCCGGGCGTCTCGTGATCGACCTCGCCCGGCGCCGCCGGCACCATCAGGCGCGACACCATGACCGCCGCGGGCGCGCTGATGATCGACGCCACCACCAGATGCCCCAGCACGATGCCCGGCAGGACCGGTTCCAGGATCGACGCGTAGACGATCATCAGCGAGCCGGAAATCGTCGTCATGCCCGCCGTCATCGTGCACATCAGCCCCGCGCGGCCGAGCTGCTTGACGTAGGGCTTGATCAGCAGCGGGGCATCGCTCTGCCCCATGAAGACGTTGGCGGCCACGACGACGCCTTCCGCGCCGCCCAGGCCCATCGTGCGGCGCAGCAGATAGGCGAAGGCGGCGACGATCTTCTGCAGGATCCCGAAGTGGAAGAGCACGGCGCTCAGCGCCCCCACCACGATCAGCATCATCAGCGGGCCGAAGAAGAACAGCGGCGGCGCCGCCGCGGTCCCATCGGCCAAGGGGAACGGCGCCGGGCCGCCGGTCAGGTAGCCGAACACGAACGCGCCGCCCTCGTGGCTGGCGCGTTCGATGGCGCGCACCACCCGGTTCAGCTGCGCCAGCAGCTGCTGGAACGCCGGCACCTTCACCAGCAGCAGCGCGATGGCGACCTGCAGTCCAAGCCCCCAGCCCACCGATTTCCATTCCACCCGCCGGCGGTTTTCGCTCAGCGCCCACGCCAGCGCGATCAACGCCGCGATGCCCAGCAATCCGCGCAGAATCCACATGTGTTCGCTCCTTGGAAATCTCAATATCCAATAACCAACTCCCAATGTCCAATGTCCAACAAATTGAACGGTTGGATATTGGTCATTGGATATTGGATATTCGATTTTCTCCCTATGGCAATCCTACCCACACGCGGTAGTTGCGCTGGGTGGTGACGGGCGAGCCGCTGTTGGTGGCGGCGCCGGTATCGACGAACCGATGCCGGTTCGTGTAGGGCTCCACGTTGGTCCACGCGCCGTTCGCCTGGAACGGATTCCAGATCTGCGGATTGTCGGCCAGGGTCCCGTCGAGGAATTCGATCCGGTAGGCGCGGTTCGACGCCGCATCGACGGTGATTTCCGCGCCGGCCGCGCTCCGCACGTCGTCCATCTGGAAAACGGCGTCCGCGTCCGTCGGATCGAGATCGGCCACGTAGGCCTGCCAGACCGACATCGTCCCGTTGGCGGCGGCCTGCGCGGCCAGATCTTCGTAGTCTAGCGCCGAATGCTCCCCGGGATAGAAGCCGTCGAGCCAGCCGTAGGGCACGGCGACGGGCGAGTTGGTCGTCGCCGTGCCGGGCGCGGGCACTTCCTCGAGCTTGAGGTACTGCACGATGGCGCCGTTGTCGTAGATGTTCGCGCCGCTGTCGGACGAGAAACTGACCCAGACGCCGCCCGCGTAGAGGTCGGCGCCGCTCTTGGGCGTGGCCCACAGGTAATCCTCCGCCAGGCTCGAGGCCAGGTTGCGCACGTTGTAGTAGACGCTCGGGCTGTTCGTGAGCCCCAGCAGGTCCCAGCAACCCGCCAGGCTGTAGGTGTCGCTCGCGCCCGAATGGTCGCCCGCGTTCACGAACAGGGCGAAGGCGAGCACGGCGTCCTTGCCGTTGCGGACCGCCCCCGCCTCTTCGTACTTGGCCACCGCGAAAATCTTGCCGTTGTCGCCTTCGCCGGTGGCCAGGAAATACTGGTTGGGGCTCTGCAGCGCGGGGCTGTTCCGCCGCGCCCAGTTCACCCGGCCGTGCCACTGCGCCATTTCGCGCGAGGCCGCATCCAGCGGCGGCTCGTTCCAGACGCGCAGCTGGTTCCACTTCTTGAAGTGCGGGATGTTCTTGCCGAAGTTCAGCTCGAAGTCCGTGAACCCCGTCCACTTGTCCGCCGCGCCCGCGTAGGGCCCGATGCCCTGTTCCTGGCCGTAGAAGGCCATCGGCACGCCCATGACGGCCGACACCATCGCGTAGCGCGAGGCGGTCACCCACGGATCGCTCCACGGCAGCACCTCGTCGTGGCCGGTCAGGTTCAGCAGGATCGTCCCGCCGTTGTAGGCGGTGCGGCGGTTTTCCAGCTGGGTGCGCAGCGTACCGGGATCGCTCACGTGGGCCTGCGTGAACTGGAACACCATGTTTTCGTTGAGGATGTCGAAGTGGCGGTTCGAGCGGTAGCCCGGCACGCCGCCGTCCAGCGTCTCCGCCATGAACATGAAGTTCCACTTCAGCGACCGCGTGCGGTTGATGATGTACTCCCAGAGCTGCGGCGGCAAGCCCTGGCCGAAGTCGCACCGCAGCCCGTCGATGCCGTAGTCGTCGTAGGCGATGCCGCGGGCATCGGTCTGGCCGGGGCGGTTGGTCAGGCCATGGCCGGTCTTCTCCAGCCAATACTCCGTGTAGCGGCCGACGTACTTCCACAGGTCGACGGTATCCGCCGACATCCCGGCGAAGTCGAAGACGTCCTGCTCGTTCAGATAGTCCGAATTGTTGTCCGGATTGTGCCGCACCAGGCACGAGTACTTGCCGTAATACAGTTCGGCCACGTCGGCCCATTTGCCGAAGTCGCCGCGGTCCGGCGCCGTCGCGATGTCGTTGCTCCAGGCGGTGGTCCAATAGGTCGCCGGCTCGCCGTAGTCCTGCCAGTTGGCAAACCAGCCCGGCTTGACGCTACCGATCTTCACGTCCTTGTTCGCGCAGAAGCCCAGCTCCACGCCCATCTCGCCGAATTCCGCGTCCCAAGACGTGTGGTTGAACACGCCGTCGAGCATCACGTTGACCGTGCCGATGTAGTTGGTGCTGCCGAGCCGGTTCGTGCCGCGGTCGCAGTAGGCCACGAAGTTCGTGAATTCCGTCAAGGCCGCTTCCTCCGTGCCCTCCCGCGAGAAGAAGTGGTTCACCGAAAAATAGTCCCGCGTGGCGTAGGGGCTGCCGGGATTGTAGCGCGTGCCCGTGTTCGGGTCGTTCTCGGAGCGGTCGTAGCCGGCCGGATGGATCGGCTGGAACCACAGGCAGTTGGCCTGGATCTTGTTGAGGTATTCGATGCTGAATTCGTTGAACGTGTTCCGGTTGGCGGGGGCGGGATCGATCAGGTCGTCGAACGTGCTGCGGCCCGCCTCGGTGTTGCCGGTGGCCTTGACGGTCAGCGCGTTCAATTCGTACATCGTCTGCTGCAGCACCTTCTTGGGCGAAACGACGATGGCGTGGTCGCGGCGGCCCTCGGAGGAATACCACGTCCAATTCGTGCCGCTCTGGCCGGGCGCCTGGTAGCGCGCCGTGAGCCGATACGCGCCGCACTGCGTCGCGTTCGTCGTCCAGACGAAGGCCGTCCCGTCCCACGCCATCGGGAACGCCGCGAAATAAGCCGTCGCATCGTTCGTCGTAATCAAATTGCCGTCCGGCGGCTTGATCCCGTCGGGCACGCCGTCGTCGTTCCAGTCGGCATCCACGAGATGCCGCCGGTCCACGTTGCAGAAGACCTCGACGTTCGACGAGAGCGCCGGAGGCGCATAGCGCACGGAAATCGCCGCCGTTCCGCCCGCGGCCTCGTCGAGGAAAAACTTGGTCGTGGTGTAGTCGGCGTTCTGGCCGTTGACGGTCAGGTCGCCGGATCCGCCGGTGTAGACCCGGTATTCGAAGAACTCGTCGTTGGCTCCGTCGGCCTGCCATTCCGCCTTGCGCACCACGTCGTTGCCGCCGTTCGTCGCGGAATTCCACGCGGCGACCTGGTACTGCACCAGCGCCTCCAGATTCGTCAGCGCGTCGTCCTGGATCGACGCCACCCACCACATCGCGTTGCCGTTCTCGCTCGGATCGTTCTCCGAGTGGCTGTAGGCCATCGCGTTGGTCGCGGTCAGATCGCCAGCGCCGACCTTGGGCTCGGCCAGCTTGCTCAGCCGGGAAACGCCCTGGACGGTCCGCTTGCTGGCGCCGTTGGTCGTGATGCGGAAGCGCACTTCGGCGTGGTCCGCCCAGCGGACGCCGTTCGTCGCCTCGTAGCCGATCTTGGTCCAGACCTGGATCGTGTCGGACGCCGTCTTGACCACGTTGCCGCCGTGATAAACGAAGCCGGGCTCCAGTCCCGGATCGTCGCCGTAGGTGAATTCGAACGGCTCCGCCTGCGCCTCGGCCAGCGAAGCGAAGGGCTGGCTCTCGGTCCCCTCCTCCGTCGCCCCCAGATAGGTCGCGTCGCGATCGGTGTAGGTGATCGCCAGCGCGTATTGGACCGTCTGGGTTTTAGCGAACGTGCCGGCCGGGATCGTGCCGCGCCAGTACTTGTTGTTGCCGGACTCGGAATCGAACGCCAGCGCGGTCGAACTCCAGCCGCCCGCTCCCGCCAGGCGGTAGTAGAGGGTCCCGCCGCTCTGGTCCGCCGCGTTGCCCTCGCCGGCGAACTGGTTCCCGTTGTAAATCGTCACCGCGTTGGTCGCGTAGGGATGCCGCGGGTTGCGCATGTACGCGCCGGTCGGCTCGGCGTTCGCCGGGGCGTGCCAGGCGTTGCCCAGGCTCGCCGCGCTGGCCACTTCAAACGGATGCGCCGCCGCGTTCGTCGCCTGCGCGTACTTCGCGTTGTCCGCCTGTGTCGTCGTGCCGAGCCAGGTCGTGTCGGCCCCGCCGTTCGCGTAATCCACGCGCAGGTAGTATTGCAGCGTCTCGCCCAGCGCCACCGCATTCGAGGGAATCGCCGCCTTCCAGTAGGCGTTGTCGCCCACCGTCGTGTCGTGCGCCAGGCTGTTCGACGACCACGCGCCGTCCGTGGACTTCTTGTAGACCACCCAGCCGCCGGTCATGTCCGCGTCGCCCTGGTAGTTGCCCACGTAGACGTAGGTGTCCGCGCCCGGGGTCGGATTCGTCGGGTTGCGCATCGTCACCGTGGCCGGCTCCACGTTCGTCGGGAAATGCCAGCAGTTGCCGAAGACCGGCACGGCCTCGCCCACCACGTAGGCGAAGTTCGTGCCGTCGCTGGTGTTGCCCCGCAGCGTGCACAGGTCGTAGTCGGATTTGAGCACGTTCGTCGGCATCGTGCTCGTCAGCACGTAGTACTTCACCGTCCGCCCCGTCGGCTGCCCCGGAAGCGCAATCGTTGCCGTCGTCCCCGAAACCGTGCCCGTCGCCAGCTGCGACCACGTGCCGAAGCTGTTTGTCGTCCAGCGCACGTAGACCTGCTCGCCGCTAGGCGCCGCGCTGAGCGTCGCCGTCACCGTCACCGGGTTCGTGCCGACCGCGCCGCTGTCGTCCGACACCGACGAAACCGACACCGGGAAATTCGTCGTCGCCTGGATCGTGAACTTGCGGTCATACCAGGTGTTCAGCCCGGCCAGCCGATAGGTGTATTTCATTCCGGCGGTCTCATCGAAAAGCAGATTGTCGGGGCTGTTGCCCTCGACGTTCTTGCGCGCCTGGCCGATGGACGCGTTGGGCGCCGCGTTGCTGTATCCCGGGCCGGTACCCCACTGATTGGCCCAATCGCCGCTCTGGTCAAACTTGAACCGCGAACCCGCCCGCGTCGTCGTGCCGGTTTCCGTCGCCGACCAAAACGTGTCGCCCGCGAATCCCCGGTTCGTCGCCATCCAGTTGCCGCTCGCCCACCCGTTGACGTCGCCCCGCACCGCTTCGCCGCGCGCGCCCGCCGCCCCAAGCAGAAGCACCGCCGCCGCCAAAATCCGCCCAATCGTTCTTGCGTTCATCCGCTCCCTCTCCGCTTTTCCCGGCTGCGCCGGGTTCCCTGGTTGATCGAAACACTTTACCAAGTTCCGGCGGCCCGGCGCAATCTCCGATGGCGCGCCCGGGAGAAATTTCCCGTCAAGGGTCGTCCGATCAAACCTCCGGCCTTGCTTCTCCCGGATCCGTTTGCCATATTGCACGGTCTGCATGACGAACCGCTCTTCCATCCGCTGGTTTCTGGCGGCCGTCGCTCTTGGCGTCGCCGGGTGCGCCTCCCCGGGATCGCTCAAGCAAACGCCTCTGGTCCAGGATCAGGTCGACCGGTTTCTCTCCGGCGGCCGCGATGCGCGCGCCTATGGCATCACCGTTTATCCCGATCCCGCGGGCTCGCGCTTCGAGTTCGCCAACCGGCCCCACCCGGACCGGGCCGCGCAGTTGAATTTCGCTTCGCCGAAATACTCGCGGGTTCCCGTCGTCGAGGCGCGCAGCGCCCTCGCCGATGCCTTTCCCGTCCTGCTGGATACGTCCGCGCGCCAATCGTGGGCGACGCTGGCGGCCGCGAGGGGACTGGAATATCGGATCTTCTCGCCGGCATCCGGCGAATACGCCGACCACGTCGTCGCGGACATCCCCGGATATGCCGGGGTGGGCAACAAGCTGGTTTTCGACGAACTCCACGTCGAGAGCCCCGTTTATTACGTGGCGCCCGCCGCCGGCGGTCTCGGTTCCCTCGCCCGCGCCGCGGAGCGGCCGGAGCTGGCGCCGGCAGTCGCCGCTGCCCGCGAAAAATTCGCCCGGCGGATGCCCGTCGTCCTGGGCGCGGCGGCGTTGCGCGCGTTCGCCTACGTGCGCTTCGATTTTCCCGGCCGCGCGGTCCGGTTCTCCTCTTCCCGCGCCTATGCGCCCGCCAACGCCGCCGCCGTGGTGGCCAACCTGCCCCTGCTCGACTGGCGCGGACGCCCCGCCGTCCAGGCCACCCTCGATGGCCAGGCGCTCGTACTGGTCATCGACACGGCCGGCGATTTCGATCTTTCCCTGCCGGGAGAATCCCACGCGGAAACGGGCGAGCTAGCGCTGGGCGCCTTCGACGTCGGCGAGGTGGACGTCGCCTCGCATGCGTCGCTAAGCTTGCCCGAGAAATTCCCGGCGCGCCTCGGCCTCGGGGTGCTTGCGCGCTTTGCCGTCACGCTCGATTTCAAGAACCGCCGGGTCTGGTTCGAAGATAAAGCCTTGTCCCGCGCGGAGAAATCCGCCACAACGACCGAAGACGAAACCCCGGCCCCGGTTCAGTACAGAGGAATCAAACCATGAGCAAAGCCGCAGAAGCCAAACTGGAATGGAAAGAGTCGCACGTCCACCCGCTGGGGTTCAAGACGCGGCGGGGACTCAACTGGTTCACCGTCGGCCTCCTGTACGCCATGTTCTACATGTGCCGCTACAATTTCCGCTTTGCCGGCGCGGGCATGCGCGCGGAATTCGGGTGGTCCACCGGCGACATCGCCAATCTCGCCGCCTGGTTTTCCATCGCCTACGGCACGGGGCAGCTGCTGAACGGCCTGTTCTGCGACCGCATCGGCGGGCGCGCCTCGATGCTGATCGGGGCCGTCGGATCGATTCTCATCAACCTGCTCATCGGGTTTTCGCCGTGGACCTCGTCCTTCGCGGCCTTCGCCGCGATGTGGATGGTCAACGGCTACATCCAGGCCGCCGGCACCCCCGGCATGGTCAAGATCAACGCCGCGTGGTTCAACAAGGAGGAACGGGGGCTGTTCTCCGGCATCTTCGGGTTCATGATCCAGTCCGGCCAAGCCATGATCTCCATGCTGGCGCCGTGGATCCTGGCGGGCTTCAGCTTCCTGGCGTTCGTGGTCGGCCCGGGCGAATGGCGCATGCTGTTCTGCATCCCGCCGATCTTCCTGGGTCTCGTGTCGATCTGGTTCACCTTCGTGTCGGCGGAATCGCCCGACGCCGCGGATTTCCACGGCACGATCCAGGACGACGTGGACAATTCGGCCGGCACGACCGTCCCGGTGCTGGAATCGTTCAAGTTCGTGTTCTCGAATCCGCTGGTATGGTTCTACGCGGTGGCCTACGGCTGCACCGGGGCGGTGCGCCACGCCGCCGACCAGCTCTCGCCGCTCTATTTCGAGGACGTGCTTGGCTTCAACATGAAGACGAACCTGCCGCTGATCGCCAGTTTCACGCTGGTGCTGGTGCCGATCGTGGCGGTGTGCGGCTCGGTCCTGTCCGGCTGGGCGTCCGACCGGTTCTTCCGCGGCAACCGCTATCCCGTCGCCATGGTCCTCTATTACGGCGAGGCGACGGTCATCGCGGCGGCCACCACCGTCATGGCGCTGGGCATCATCGGCCCGACCACGGGCGGAATCCTGCTGGGCTGCCTGTTCCTCGTGCTGATCGCCATCACGGCCAACAGCACGCATTCCATCGTCGGCGCGGCCGCCCCCGTGGACATCGGCGGCAAGAAGATGGCCGGCTTCGCCTCCGGCGTGATCGATTCCTTCCAGTACTACGGCGCGGCGCTGGGCCTGTTCATCACCGGCCTGATGCTCGACGTCTCCCTGCCCGGCAACTACACGGTCTGGTTCGGCATCATGACCTGCTTCGCCTTCTTCGGCGGCTGCGCCATGCTGTCGCTGCTGCTGCGGCAGCAGAAAAAACCCTTGGCCAGCCGCGCGGTCATCGCGTTCATGGCGCTGCTGGTCGTCGGCGGCTTCACCGTCGGCACCCGGAAATACGCCGCCATGAAGCCGGTGGCGATCGACCACTATGCCGCGTCCGCCCAGAGCGCCTTCCAGGCCGGCAACGAAGCGAACGCCGCCGAAGAGGCCCAGCGCGTCCTGCGGCTCGCGCCCGGCCATGCCGACGCCCTGCAGATCGTCGGAAGCATCCACGACCGGCACGTGGCGGCCACGCGCGCCGCCCTGGCCGCGGGCGACGCCAAGGCCGCCATGGAAAACGCCCAAAGCGCCATCAACCTCAAGGGCCGGGACAGCCCCGGCCGCGAGTTGCTGGCCGAAGCCAAAGCCCTGAACAAGACCTTGGAAAAGGCCGACCGCCTCGAACAACGGACGGAAGAATAGGAGTTCCACCATGACGACCGACCATTCGCCCATCCCGCGCCAACTGTGGATCAAACAACGCTGCATCGCGGTGGAAACCCAATTCAACGGCCGCATCGGCCGCGCCGCCTTCGCGATCCGGTTCCTGCCGCTGCTGGCCGTGCTGGCGCTGGCCTACTGGAACGGCCTCCAAACCCCGCCGCGCGTCGCCGCGTGGATCGCCGCGCCCCTCGCCGCGGCGGCCTTCTATCTGACGCTTCTCGTCCTGTCCCACCGGTTCCACGATCTCGGCCAAAGCGGCGCCAACCTGCTGCAGATCATCCTCCCGGGATTCATTTGGCTCTGGGTGGGCGGCGACATGATGGCCAAACTGCCGCCGCGCGTCTGGATCGCCACCGCGGGGATTCTCGCCCTCTGGCCGATCGTTGTGCTCTTGCGCCTCGGCTTCCAGCGCGGGGTCGAAGGTCCGAAAGAGTAACGTCGTTTATGGATGTCGCCGCCGCCAGGCGGCTCTCCATCCAAACCGGGACGAGATCGTCCCGGCTCCATTCCAATCTTTATTGGAGCCCCCGGCGACCTCGTCGGGGGATGGTCGCGGCGCCGTCATTCTAACGCCGCCCTACACGCGGAAGACGGCGCCGAGTTTCTTGCCGAGCAGCAGGCTGCTGCCGACGAGCGTCGCGGTCAGGAACGCCATCGCCCACACGCCCAGCGCCGCGGCCACGTAGCGGCCCGTGCCCAGCAACTGGAATAGCTCGTAGATCGCCTTCGTGATGGGCATGTAGTCGGCCTGCTGGGCCAGCATCAGGCTGTCGCTCACCTCCAGCATGCTGAACGCGAAGGTCAGCAGCGTGCCCGCGATCAGGTTCGCCAGGATCAGAGGCAGGGTGATCCGCCGCAGGGTTTTCGCGGGCGAGGCTCCCAGGTTCCACGCGGCTTCTTCAAAGGTCACGCTGGTCTGCTGCAAGCCCGCGACCGCGCTGCGCACCATGTAGGGCAGGCGCCGCACCGAATAGGCCAGCACCAGGAACAGCGTCGGGTTCGTGCGGACGTCCACCAGCTGGGGCCACCAGCTCATGTCCGCGAAACCCTTCAGGTTGCTCAGCCACGAGCTGACGGCCAGGAAACCGAACGCCAGCACCAACCCCGGCACCGCCAGCGGAATCATCGACAAGGCGTCCAGCAGGCCGCGCACGCGGAGATCCGATCGCACGACGACGAAGGCGATGGCGATGCCCACCACGATGTCGAAGCAAACGGCGAACGAGGAGAACATCAGGCTGTTGCGGATGCTGGAAACCGTCATGTCGTGGCCAAGCGCCTCGACATAGTTGCCGCCGGTCCATTCGGTGGGCAGCACGCTCTGGTACCAACTCCCCGGCGCGGAAAAGCTCGTGAGCACCACGCCCAGGTGCGGCAGCAGCGCCAAGCCCGTCACCAGCGCAAACGGCAGCGCTGCCAGCAGGGCCTTGCCGCCCGTCAGCTTCCGCACGGCCGATTGGGTGCTGGCCTTGCTCTGCATGGCATAGACCTTGCCGCCGAACAGCCAGCGGCTCAGCGCGTAGAGCCCCGTGCTTGCCGCCAGCATCACCGTCACCAGCGCGTAGGGAAACGGATTCGAACCGATTTCCTTCAGCGAGTCGTACACCTGCACCGACGCGCAGCGGGTGTAGTTCATGATCAACGGCGTGCCCAGTTCCGTGAAGCTCCAGACGAAGATCAGCGTGCCGCCCGCGAAGAGCCCCGGCATCATCAGCGGCAGCGTGATGCGAAAGAACCGCCGTAGGCGCGTGCAGCCGAGGTTCGCGGCGGCCTCTTCCATTGCCGGGTCGATGTTCGCCAGCGCCGCCACCGCGTTGAGATAGAGGATCGGATACAGCGACAGCGTCTGCAGCAGCACCACGCCCGCGTATTGCCCCCCGCCCAGCCAGTCGCGCGCCCCGAGCCCGAACAGCGCATTGACCATGCCATAGGCGCCGAACATCTGCTGGAACCCGATTGCGCCCACGAACGGCGGCAAGATCATCGGCACCAGCACCAGCGAGGAAAACGCCGTCTTGCCGCGGAACTCGAACTGGTTCGCGATCCACGCCAGCGGCAACGCCACGAGCATCGCCAGCCCCGTCGTCCCCAGCGCGAGTTTCAGGCTGTTGAACAAGCCCTCCACGTAGATCGGGTTCTCAAACACGCCCAGCAGATAGCGCAGCGTGAAATGCCCATCTACCCAGAATCCGCCCGACACCACCTTGGCCAGCGGCCAGAAAAACAGCAGCGACAGCAGCAGCGTCACCGCGCCGAAAACGAACCAGGCCGTGCTTCTTCTCATGGGCGGGCCTCCGCCTTCAGCTCCAGCCCCCCACGGGCTTGCCCCGTGGGTGCATCAGGTCCCGCCTCCTCGCGGGCCAGCCGCGCGGCTTCGGCATACTGCGCGCGGAATTGAATTGTCCATTCCCGCAGCAGATCGAGCCGGTCGTATTTCTTGCCCATCGAGAGTCCCGAAACCCATGTCAGCGGCTCCGGCACCTGCGGCAAGCGCTCCAACGCCGCCATCGCGCGCGGGCAGGCCTCCGGGCCGCCCGCTGCGCAGACCGCCTTCCATGCTGCGCGCAATTCCATGCCCGAATCCATGCACATCGCGCGGACCAAATCGCGCAGAATTCCGTAATAGCCCGCCGTCCAGCGCGGGCGGTACACGTATTCCTGCGCCAGGCGATAGGCATCCAGCGTCGGCGTGCCCAGGTCGTCCGTCGCATGGGCCCGGTGGCGCTCATAGGCCGCCTGGAAAACGGGATTTTCCGAGGGGTAGAAATCGCGCCGGATCGGGAAGCGCTGGAGCGCGTAGGTTTCCGGCCCGCCCGGTTCGCCCACGCGGTAGCACCACAGTTGCTGGCCTTCCTCGCCCAGCAGGAATTCGATGAATCGCCGGGCCGTCTCGCGGTGAGGAGCGCCCCGCAGCAGGGAGATCGGATCGGCGCTGACGCCCGAACCGCCGCGCGGCGTCACGTAGGCCATCGCGCCATCCGCGCGCCCCGCGTTGCTGACCTGCGCTTCGAACCGACCGTAGAAATCGATGCACAGCCCCGCCGCCGCGTTGCCCATGCCCACGTCCAGCGGCACCTTGCTCGCGCTGTCGGTGAAATAGCGCGCGTTGGCCCCGATCTTCTGGAGCAGGCGCAGCCCATTCGCCCAGCCGGCTTCGACCGCGGCCTGGTACTCGGCCGGTACGCCGTCGGGCATTTGGCCCGAAGGCAAGCCGGCCGCCGCGATTCGCGCTTCGTAGTCGTCGATTTGCGGCCCGAATCCCGCCGCCTCCGCCGACCGGCGGCACTGGACCTGCACGATCGTCTCGAAGGCCTTGGCAATGCTGCCGCTCTTGGTCGGATCGGCCAGGCCCAGCGTGCCGAACCAGCGCGGATCGGCCAGATTCTCCCAGTGCTCCGGCTCGCGTTCGATGCCCTGCGCGGCCATCCGATCGCGGTTGTAGCAGATGCCGAACGTGCTCAAGGTCGTCCCGTAGAACGTCGGCGCGCGCCACGTCTCGCCGCTCATCCCCGCCGGAATCAGTTCGTCGCCCGCCGCCGTCGCCAGCAGGCCCGGCGGAATTTCCGTAGGCGTCCACGCCGGCACAAGCAGCCCCTGCTTCGTGGCGTTGATGGCATCGAAAGCCCCGCCGCCGAAATACATGTCGATCTGGCTGGAAAAGGCCTGCGGATCGTCCGTCTCGCGGAAGGCTTGGATCATTTCGCACTGCTGCGCCCAGTCCGCCTCATCGGCGTCTTCGGGCTTGGCCTTCGGATCGAACGCTTTGTTCAAGATGATCGCCGCGCCGTCGCCGCGCCACGGCCGCCCCTGCCCCGTCCACCATGCGCGGAAGGCCGAGACGAATTCGCTCGTCAAATAGCGCGAGATTTCCGACGTGCCGCCGATGTTGCGCCAGTCCACCTTCACGGGCGCGCCGTAGCGCTGCGCGTGCCACCGCGAGAACGCCAGGGCGTACTCGTGGCGGATCGCCTCGTTCATCGGCGTGATGATCACGAGAACGGGGTCGCCGGCCTGCCATTCCCGCACCCCCGTCTCCTGCCGAAACGCGAACGGCAGCGCCACGACCGCAACCAAGACAAACAAGATGGAGAAATTTCGGATCATTTTGTGTCTAAACGGCTGTTGGTCTTATTCCTTCAGCACTTGCACGTCAGCCGGATCCACGAACAACCGCGTCTCCGCGCGCGTTTCATCCCGCGCCACCAGTCGCGGCCGCGTCTCCAGCGCCTTGAGGGTGACGCCGCCGCCCAGCTCCACGAGGTGCTGCGCGACTTCGCCCAGATAGACCGTGCCATGCATCTGCGCCGCGAACCGATTGGGTCCGGCCGCCGGGTCCACGTGCAGTTGGACGGCCTCGGGCCGGATCGACAGCGAAACCTTTTCGCCCGCCGGGAATGCCTCTGCGGCGGCGGCGGTCCAAATCCCCGCCGCCGTTTCCACTTCGACCAAGCCTGCGCGCGCGTTTCGCACATGGCCTTCGATGAACGTCGTTTCGCCGATGAACTGGGCGATGAATCGGCTGTTGGGCCGCGTATAGACCTCCTGCGGCGAGCCGACCTGCAGCAGGTGGCCCTGATCGAGAATGGCGAGGCGGTCGGCGATGGACAGCGCTTCCTTCTGGTCGTGCGTGACGTAGATGGCGGTCAGGCCCGCCTCCTTGCAGATGCGGCGGATCTCCGTGCGCATCTCGAGGCGCAACTTGGCATCCAGATTGGAAAGCGGTTCATCGAGCAAAAGGCATTGCGGTTCAATGACCAGGGCGCGGGCCAGGGCGACGCGCTGCTGCTGTCCCCCGGACAACTCGTTGGGCTTGGAGTCCGCGCGGTCGGCCAGCTTGACCAGGTCGAGCGCGCGCATCACGCGCGGACCGGCATCGGCTTTCTTGACGTGGCGCATTTCGAGGCCGAAGGCGACGTTTTCGCGCAGCGTCAGATGCGGCCACAGGGCGTAGCTCTGGAACACCATGCCCATGTCGCGCCGGTGGGCCGGCAGATGGGTCACGTCGCGGTCGCCCACCAGGATGCGCCCTTCGTCAGGCTCGTTCAGGCCGGCCACGCCGCGCAGGAGCGTGGTCTTGCCGCAGCCCGACGGCCCCAGCAGAAAAAACAGCTCCCCCGACCCGATTTGGATGTCGATGCCGTCCAGCACGGTCTTCGTACCAAACCGCTTCGTCAGTTTCTCGATTGCAATGGGAACCGGCATGTCGGCATCTCCTTTGGATACCCTCCCGTTCTACCAAACCCCAGAACTTCGGGACAGCGCGATTTTTCGCAGCCGTTTCCGTCTTTCCGTTGCCCACGGCCAGGGTGAATCAAAGCTCCGCCAAGAGCCCCTGGAATTCTTCCTGGACGGGGCGCGCGAGAAGCCGCTGGATCCGCGCCTGTTGCGAGGCGCGGATTTCATCCCGCAGCCCCGGATCGGAAATCATCCGGTGCATCAGGCAGGCCAATTGTTCGGGGCTCGCCTCGTCGAACGCGACGCCCGCGCCATCCATGGCTTCGGGCACGCCGCCGACGTTCCGCGCCAGCACCGGCACGCCCTTGTACATCGCCTCGACCACCGGCAGGCAATAGCCTTCGTGGCGGCTGGTCGTGGCGAACAAGTCGGCCCGCTGGTAGTACGCGATCAGCCCCGCCGGCGACGCGTAGCGCACGAAGCTGACCGACATCAGGTCCAGTTCCGCGGCGAACATCCGCAGCATCGCGAAATAGCGCGGACACGACCGCTCGGACCCCACCAGGATCAGATCGCTGCGGCGCTCGATGCGTTTGTGGTACCAGGCGAAGGCTTCGATCAATTCCTCCACGCATTTGTTGGGCGCCATGCGCCCAACGAACAAAATCTTTTTCGACGGACCGGAAAGCCCCTGCGCCACCACCGGGTCGGCTGGCACGTCGAACGCGCCGGCCGAAAAGAGCAGCGGCAGCACCTTCACGTTCTTCGCCCCCAGCGCGGATACTTCCGCCGCATTGAAGGCCGAATCCGCCCAGACGGCGTCCGCCAGCGCGGCCACCGCGCCCAGCTCCCGCCGCCCCTCTTCGAGTTGACGCACCACGCGCTCGTCGAAGCCGCGGAAAAACTCCGCCGGCGTGACGTTGTGGTAGATCATCGCCTTGCGCGCCGGCGACCGGCGGTAGATTTCGGTGGCGCGGCTCTGGATCGAATAATGGTAGATCAGCAGCTCCGCCGCCGCGGGCCGGTATTCTTCCAGCGGCCGCACCAGCGGCTTGCCGTCTTCGGCCACGTTTTCCATCGGCACGAAGATCTCGGAGGCGAAGCCCAGCGATCGGCAGACGTCGCGGAGCGCGACGGCTTCCAGCGAAATCGCGTCGCCCGCCGCGAAACCCGCCACGATCTGGTGGATGGCCGCGAATGTCACGGCGCGCCTTTCGCGCGGCCTTGCTCCAGATCCGCCACGCGCCGCTTCAAGTCGGCCAATTCCTGGTTCAACCGGTCGCGCTGGAATTCCACCGCGTTGATTTCCAGCTCGTTGATCAGGTTCTGCTGGAGCGTCAGCCGATCGTGCTGGTAGCGCAGCAATTTCCACAGGAACGTCTTCACGGCCACGGCCACCGTGCCCCGCAAGCCCGGACCGCGCGGAATATAGTAGTCGGAAGTCCGAACGCCGTGCCGCATGCGCAACAACTCGACGAAGTGATAGACGTAGTCGTCCAGATCGCGCGACCGCTTGAGCCGCAGCGCGGTGTGATCCGGCGCCAGCGCCCCGATGCCGCCGCCCGCCCGCAGGCGTTCCGCCTCGGCGGCCACGGCGGACCCGAGGTCGCCGGTCCGGTCCTGGCCTGCGACGGAGATCTTCATGCGGTGCCGCTCAGCCCCCGATGGCCGCCAGCCGCGCCTTCACGGCTTCCAGCTCCGCCTCGGCGTCGCCGAGCAGTTCCGCGAAGATGTCCTTCATGGGCTGGACCTTGTCGACCAGGCCGACGCTCTGGCCGGCCATGCAGGATCCGCGGTCCACGTCGCCGTCGACCGCCGCCTTGCGCAAGCCGCCCATCCAGAAGCTTTCGACCTTGTACTGGGCTTCGGCGTGGCCGATCTTGTTTTCGTTCATCAATTGGAGCAGCTCGAGCTGCAGGCGGCCGAATTCCTCGGTGGATTTGTTCTTCAGCGCGCGCACGGCCACGATCGGCAGGCGCTTGTCGTATTCCGGCGTGCTCATCGCCTCGCGCGCGCGGGCCTTCACGAACCGCTCCTTCAGCTTCGGGTGCGCGTTGCATTCCTCGCTCATCACGAAGCGCGTGCCCATCTGCACGCCCGCCGCGCCCATCAGCAGCATGTGGGCGATCATCCGGCCCGTCGCGATGCCGCCGGCCACGAATACCGGCACGCCGGGCTTCATGAACAGCACCTGCTGCAGCAGGATCATCAGCGAAACGTGGCCGATGTGCCCGCCCGCTTCGCTGCCTTCCAGGATCAGCCCGTCCACGCCGAACCGAACCATCTGTTCCGCGATCGAATCCGTCGAGGCGAACGACAGCACCTTCTTGCCCGCGGCCTTCATCTGGGCCACGTCGTTCCTCTTCGGGAAATTGCCCGCGAAGATCACCGTCTTGGCCTTCGAAGCCAGCACCGCCTCCTTGTGGGCCGGGAAATTCGGCGCGATCGTCACCAAGTTGACCGCAAAAGGCTTGTCGGTCTGCGCGGCGCATTTGTCGATTTCGGCCGCCAGCGCCTCGCCGGGCATGTTGCCGGCCGCCAGGCAGCCGAACCCGCCCTGGTCGCTCACCGCCTTCACCAGCGTCGCGTCGCTGATCCAGGTCATCGCGCCGCACATCAGCGGATAGCGGGTCCCCAGAAAATCGCGCCCTTCCTGCCAAAGCCCGTCCAAACAAGTGGTTTTCATCCGGTTTTCGCTCCTGTCCTGTCGTCATCCGGCGGATCGGACAGATCCGACGAATGGCGACTATATAACTTCTTTAACGCGTTCCAAAGCTATTTTGAACCACGGCGTGAAGGTTTCCGGATGCGCCGTCACTTCGTTTTCCAGCTCGGTCCGTTCCACCCAGCGCACGGCGCCGACCTCGCGCGGATCCGGATGGATCTCGCCGTCCTGCATGCCGGTGAAGACGTGGTCCAGCTCGTGCTCGACCAGCCCTTCGGCCTCCGACGCGGCCTTGTACTCGAACCGGAACCGTTCCGTCAGCGGGCAATCGAAGCCCAGTTCCTCGCGGAGCCGCCGATGCGCCGCGTCCGCGGTGGCCTCGCCCGGCCGCGGATGGCTGCAGCACGCGTTGGTCCAGAGACCTGGAAAATGGTATTTGTCCGCCGCCCGCCTCTGCAGCAGCCAGCGCCCGCGCGAATCGACGATGAACACCGAAAAGGCGCGGTGGCGCACGCCCCCGCGCTCGTGCGCCGCCAGCTTCTCCAGCGTGCCGAGCTCGCGGTCGTCCGCATCGACCAGGATGACCCGCTCCTCGGCCACTACGTGCCGCGTTCCAGCCGCAGGTGCGCGGCCATCAGTTCGCCCGGATTCGTCTGCGCCGCCAGCAGCGACAGTTCGCCGCACAGGACCGTCGCCGCGCAGATCGCCGCGAGGCGGCGCGCGTTCTGGCCCGGTTCGCGCGCCTCCAGGCAACCCAATCCGCGCAGGTTGTCTTCCACGAACGGCAGGCCCTTGCCGTTGCCCACCGTGCCCACGATCAGGTTCGGCAACGTGACCGAGAAATAGAGCCCTTCCTCGCCCCGTGCCTCCGCCAGCACGAATCCCTGCGAGCCCTCGACGATGTTCGCCGCGTCCTGGCCCGTGGCCAGATAGAACGCCAGCAGCATGTTCGCGAAATGCGCGTTGGCGCTCCGCAACCCGCCCGCCAGCGAGGTGCCGATCCAGTTCTTGCGGAGGTTCAGCTCGGC
Organism: uncultured Verrucomicrobiota bacterium; assembly: GCA_964510645.1. GTDB lineage: Bacteria > Verrucomicrobiota > Kiritimatiellia > CAIQIC01 > Lenti-01 > Lenti-01. The sequence continues at coordinate 25,124 of CAZECJ010000023.1, forward strand.
GATCTTTTCCGGCGTCGTGTGCAGATAGCGCTCCACGAGCCGCCGCGGAATCAAGGTCTCGGCCACGACGTATTTGCCGCGGCCGAGGATGCCGTTCACCGCCGAGGCCTTCTTGTCGCAGCAATAATTGCCCGAAATGGAGCCATAGGCGCACTCCGGCCGCTTTTCCAGGATCCACGCCAGCAGCGCGTCCGCCGCCCGCGTGACCATGTTGTGCCCCGCCGCGTCGCCCGTCGAAAACTCGAACCGGATGTAGACCAAGTGGCCCACGACTTCGAAATGGACGTCCTTCAGGCGCGCGAAACGGCTCGTGTCCGCCGCCACGTTTCCGAGCTCGTCCCGATGGGCTTCCACGAACCGGACCAATTCCAGCGCGCCTTGCGCGCCCGGCGCATCCACCAGCACCGACCGCGTCATGCGCTCGTCGAAGATCGCCGCGCGGATGCCGCCGGCCTGCGCCGTCACGCGCGCGCCGCGCTCGACCGACGGCCACAGCGGCGTCTCGAACGTCGCCAGCGGGACCTGCGCCTCGCCTTCGACTTCGGGGCCGGACAGCCGGATCGGGCCGACCTTCCGCATCGGGATGGCCGCCACCAGGGTTTCATCGGAAGGCTTCATGTCCGCGTCTCCTTGCCGGTTGGCTTGCGTTTCCTAGGGGGCGGGCGGCGGCAGCGGCGCCGCCGCGGCTTCCAGCGCCTGGACCCGCGCCGAAACGTCCGCGACCCGGGGATCCGAGGGGAACCGGCGCTCGAAATCGCGAAAAGCCGCCACGCCCTTGCCGGTCATGCCCAGCTTGTCGCCGTAGGTTTCCGCCAGCGACCACAGCGCGTCGGCGTTGCCCGGCTCGATCTGCACCAGCTTGCGCAGCGAGATGACCGTCGTGTCGTACTCCTCCAGCGCGGCGGAAGCCCGCGCCAGATCCAGCAGCACCATCGGATTTTCCGGATCGAGCGCCTGCGCCCGGAGCAGCGCGGCCTGCGCCTCGCGCGGCTGGTTCTGCCGCATCCAGTGCTCGCCGGCTTCCAGCTGCACCGGCGCGCGGTCCCCGAACACCTCCAGGGCCCGCTTGAGGATTTCCCCGGCCTGCGCGGAATCGCCGCCGCCGCGCGCCAGTTCCAGCGCGCGCAGCGTCTGCTCGTAGGCGGCTTCCTTGTCGCCGGCGTCGAGCGCTTCCCGCGCCTGCGTCCAGAGCACGCCGGCGGTCATCTTCGGCGCGGTCGGCGCCTGCGCCCGGAACGACGTCTGCTCGAGGACCTTCCCGCCGACGCGCTCGGAGGCCGCCGCCGCGCGCTCGCCCTGCGGCGCCACCTGCAGATATTGGCGGAAATATTCGCTGGCTTGTTCGCCGTGGCCTTCCATCTGCGCGTGCAGCACGCCCAGGTTGTAGAGCGCGGGGGCATAGTCCTTGCTCATTTCCAGCGCCTGCATGAAGAAGGTCTCGGCCTGCGCGAGATTGTTTTCCAGCAGCGCGATGCGGCCTAGGCCCGTCGCCGCCGCCGCGGATTGCGGGTCCCGCTTCTGCGACTCGAAGTACATCCGCCGCGCCAGGTCCCAGCGGCCGTTCCGCGTGGTCCAGTCGCCGATGCGCAGCAACGCGCGCGTATCCCGCAGGTCGAGATCCGCCGCCCGCCGCAGCAGGGAAATGCCGCGCGACATGTCGCCGCCTTCCAGCGCGAGGCAGCCCAGGTTGTAGACCGGCTCGAAGGCGGCCGGATTCAGCTTGGAGGCTCCCTCGAAGTTCGCCCCGGCTTCCTGCGTCAGCCCCGATTCCCAATTCGCCAGCCCCAGCCAGTTCTGGGCATCGGCCGCGAACGCCGCATCGGGCTGCTGTTCCAGCGCCGCTTCCAGCCGCGCCTTGCCGGCCGCCAGATCGCCTTTCTTCAGCAGCGCCAGGCCCGCCTGGTACTCTTTTTCCGGCGTCGCCGGGCCGCAGCCCGCCAGCAACAGCGCCGCCACCGCGACCGCGCCGACGATCCCCGCCGCCGCTGGACCTCTGAACCCTGACCCCTGAACCCTCATGTCGCCTCCTTGATCGGCGTCAACCACAGTTCCCGCGTGCGCGGGCCGTCGAACTCGCACAGGAAAATCCCCTGCCAGGTGCCCAGCGCCAGCCGCCCGCGCTTCACCGGCACCAGCACCGAAACGCCCATCAGCGCGGTCTGGACGTGCGCCGCCGAGTTGCCCTCCGCGTGCGCATAGCCGGCGTTCCACGGCACCAGCTTCGAAAGCGTCTTCTCCAGGTCGGCCGCCACGTCCGGATCCGCCTGCTCGTTCACGGTCACGCCCGCCGTCGTGTGCGGCGAGTGCACGTGCAGCAGCCCGTCCCACGGCGGCAGCGCCGCCAGGGCCGCCTGGATGGCGCCCGTCGCGGGCGCGAACTCCGTGCGCCGCGAAGTTGTGATGGATATTTTGACCATGTCCGGATACTATACGCATTGTTTTCGATGGCGGAAAGTGAAACCTGTGCATCCAGTTGAATCCCCCCGGCGGCGGGCGCCGCCATGACGACGATCCTTCTGGTCGCCGTTTTCCTGCTGCTGCTGGCCGGCTCGGCCTTCTGCTCCAGCGCGGAAACGGCGTATTTCTCCATCGACCCCATCCAGCTCCGGCGGATCGCCGAGAAGCGGCCGGCGTCGGGCGAGCGCCTGCGCGCGCTCCTCGCCAACCCCACCCGCCTGCTGTCCACCATCCTCATCGGCAACACGCTGGTCAACCTCGCCCTGGCCAACGTCGGCTATCTCCTCGCCGAGCGCTGGGTCCCGGCCTATGCGGAAGCCGTCGCCATCCCCGCCGTGACCCTCCTGCTGATCTTCTTCGGCGAGATCGGCCCCAAGAACGTCGGCTTGCTGTACACCTCCGGGATCGTCCGCCTCTACGGCGCGCCGCTGCGCTTCGCCGAACGCCTCCTCGCGCCCCTGCGCCTCGTCCTCGACCTCGTCAGCCGCCGCCTCGCCCCCCTCTTCCGCCCCCTCGGCAAGACGCTTTCCGAAGAGGAATTCGAGACCGTCCTCGACATCTCCCGCGAGGAGGGCATCCTCAACGCCGACGAGCTGGCCATGATCAAGGCCATCGTGGATCTCGAGGACATGCACGCCTCCGACGTCATGACGCCCCGCGTCGACTTCCTCGGCATCGACCTCGGCGACCCCGCGGCGAACGCCGTGGACATCGCCCGCAAATCGCGCCGCAACTTCCTCATCCTCTACCGCAACCAGTTCGACGACATCGCCGGCTTCCTCGACGTCCGCAAGTTCCTCCTCGATCCCGCCCATTCCATTCCCGCCGCGACCGTGCCCCCCGCGTTCGTGCCGGAAAGCGTGCCCCTCAACCGCCTCCTCGTCCGCTTCCAGAAGGACAAGGTCCGCATCGCCATCGTGGTGGACGAGTACGGCGGCGTCGCCGGCATCGTCACCCGCGGCGACATCCTCGAGGAGATCACCGGCGACATCTACAACGAGCTGTCCAAGCCCCGCCCCATCTTCCAGTCCGCCGGCCCCTACGCCTGGCTGGTCGACGCCAACATTTCCCTCGAGGAAATCAACCGCAAGCTCCGCCTCGACCTCCAGGCCGAGACCTCCGACCGCCTCGCCGGCTGGATCACGGAGCATCTCGGCAGCGTCCCCAAGCAGGACGACGTCGTCCAGACCCAGGGCGTCCGCGTCCGCGTCATGCAGACCATCCGGCTCCGCGTCACCCTCGCCCACGTCGAGAAGACCGACGTCGTCCGCGGAGGGCCCCCCGCATGATGACCGTCGAGATATTCCTCCTGCTCTTCTGCCTCGTCGGCAGCGCCTTCTTCGCCGGCGTCGAGACCGGCGTCATTTCCATCAACCGCCTGCGCCTGCAGCATCTGGTGCGGCGCCAGGTGCCCGGGGCCAAGACCATCCGCCATTTCCTGACCCATTCCGACCTCCTGCTCGGCACGACGCTCATCGGCACGAACCTCCTCCACGTCGTCAGCGCCGTGCTCGCCGCGTCCGTCGGCCGGCGCATCGCCGGCGCCGCCGGGGCGGCCGGCGCCGGCGTCGGCCTGCTGGTCGTCACCCTCGTGTGCTGCGAATACATCCCCAAGGCCTGGTTCCAAGCCGCGCCCGCCCGCCGCACCCTCCCCTTCGCCGGCCTCCTGCGCGCCGCCGCGACCCTGCTCCGCCCGTTCAGCTTCCTCATCAACGGCATCGTCCGCTGGACCTTGCCCCGCCGCGACTTCAAGGGCGTCGAGGACAAGCTGCTCGTCACCCGCGAGGAGCTCCTGCATCTCGCCCGCGAAGGCGAGCAATCCGGCGTCCTCACCCCGCACGAATCCGAAATGATCCACGGCGTCTTCGAGCTCACCCACAAGACCTGCGGCACCCTCATGACCCCCCGCGACAAGATGGCCGTCGTCCCCGCCACCGCCACGCCCGCGGAAGTCCTCGCCCTCGCCCGCGTCCGCGAATTCAACCGCCTGCCCGTCTACGATCCCGCCCAGAAGTCGTTCGTCGGCGTCGTCCACGTCTTCGACCTGCTCGCCGACGACGCCCCCGCCGGCAAGACCGCCGCCGACTACATGCGCCCGCCCCAGCTCGTCGCCGCCTACCTCCCCGTCGACCATCTCCTGCCCCGCATGCGCGTCACGCGCCTGCCCCTCTTCCTCGTCACCGACGACCGCTACGAGGTCATCGGCCTGATCACCCTCGAAGACGTCCTGCGCGAAGTCACCGGCGAAGATTAACCGCCGCCGCGCCTAGAGCTCGTGGGTGCGCCCGTTCGCCGGGCCCGACGTCGCCTCGTAGCGGATGTCCAGCCGCGGCACGGCGGAACGGAAATCCAGCACGAGCTCGACGTCGTGCAGCTCCCGCGCATCGGGCCATCGGGCCGTCATCGTGGCGACCAGCGGGGCGCGGGCATCGGCATCCTGGCGTTCCTGGATGCCTTTCCGCGATTCGTTGGCGCGGTCCATCGCCTCTTGCTTCCAGGCCCGCAGATCCTTCAGATCCCGCTCGTAGGGCGCCAGGCCGCGCGCGACCAGCGGCGCCGGGTTCGACCAGCGCTTGAACCGGCGCTCCAGCAGCTCCCGCTGTTTCTTCATGCGCCGCTCCGCTTCCGCGATTTCCACGTCGTATTGCTTCGCCAGTTCATCCTGGCGCTGGGCGGTGCGCTCCAGATGCGCGCGCTCGCGCGGCAGATGGACGGTGTTCTGGATCGGCTCCCCGTAGCGGCTGCGCAACTGTTCGCGCAGATAGAGGAACCGGCGCTGCGCCTGCGCCACGCTCAAGGGCGGCAGATCCAGGCCCGTCGGATCGGAAAACGCCATCCGCGCGCGGACCAGCCGCCCCCCTTCGAAGGAATAGGTCAGCAGGCACGGCAATTCCAGCGTCAGGGCCACGTAGGTCAATCCGAATTCGCTCTCCCGCAGCGGCACGTCGTGCTCCGAGGCCAGCACTTCCACCGGCGACATGCCCCAGCGCACCTGGCGCAGATGGAATTCCGGCGGCGGCGGCGCGGGCGGCGGCGCGGCCGGAATCGGTTCCGGCGGCGGAACGGACGGGACCGGCTCCGGCGCGGCGGGAACCGACGCCGCCGGCGGTTCCGGCTCCGGCGGCGGCGCGGGCGGCTCCGGTTCCGCCGGCGCGGGCAGATCCATCGCTTCCGCCGCCTGGTTCACCTTTTCCGTCCGCCAGCCCGGCGCCGGCAAAAACCACATGGCCAGGCGGATCAGCAACGCCAGCGTCGCCGCCAAGAACAGCACCCACGCCCATTTCATCTCGTCCATGGCTTGCTCCTATGCGGATTTTTCCACGCTACGTAAAAACATTCGCCGATTTTTCCACGGCGTGGAAAACTTTTTTCCACGCCGTGGAAAAACCGCGGCCCGGAGAGCCGCCGCTCAGCGGGCGCGCATCAGCAGCCATGGCCAAAGTCCCGGTCGGCACGCGACGTTGCGGTCGACGTTGTTGCGCGGCAGGTTCCACCGCGCGGTTCCGGCGGCGGCCGCCGCGCCGCGCGCGGTGCCGAACGCCGCGCGCAGGCCCATGCCTTCGAGGTCGGCGGCGAGGTCCCCGCGCGCGTTGCCGTTCGGCCAGGCCAGCACCGGCGCCAGCGCCTCCGGCGCGCGCGCCTTCAGCAGATCCCAGCACCGGCGGACGTCCGCCGCCGCCTCTTCGCGCGAGAGCAGGTCCAGCAGCGCATGGCGATGGCCGTGGGCGCCGAAGTGGACCAGCCCGCTCTGCCCCATCTCCCGGACCTGGTCCCACGTCAGGAAATCCGCCGCGCGCGCCTTCCGGACCTCCGGATGCTCGGCCAGCTGGGCTTCGATCCAGCGGTGCGGCCGCCGCTTGAGGGACTCGATGTCGGCGTCGGACAGGCCGGGCGTCTGCCACCAGAACGGCTCGCGGTCTTCGATGGCGCCGGTGGCGAGGAAAATCGTGGCCGGAATGCCCAGCTCGCGCAGGACGGGAAAGGCGTGCGCGTAGTTGTCGGCCCAGCCGTCGTCGAAGGTCACGGCGAACGAAGCGCGGGCCGGCGAGGCCTCGCGGCCGATCCAGTCGCGGAGGGCGAGCGGCTCGTAGCGCGCGCGCATCCACGCCAGCAGGCGGCGGAAATCCGGCACCGGCGCGTCGAGGTTCCGCATGGCGCGCGCGCGCGCGTCGTCCCCGCCCGGCCGCACGCGGTGGAAGGTCAGCACGACGAGCCGCCCTCCGTGCAGCCGCCGCAAGCCGCCGGTGGCCGCATAGGCGCGCGCAACGGTGGCTTTCAGGATCGTCCGCATGGCCCTAGTTGCCGTCGGCGAAGGTGACCTTGGCGATGTGGGGCAACTCGCGGTGCCGGCCGTCGTAGTCGAGCCCGTAGCCCACCACGAAGGCGTCTGCGATCTTGAACCCGACGAAATCGGCCTCGAACGGAACCGTGCGGCGGGAGGGCTTGTCGAGCAGCGCGCAGGCGCGGACGCGTTTCGGGCCCTTGGCCCGCAGGTGCGCCACCGCCTTCTGCAGCGTGCGGCCCGTGTCGAGGATGTCGTCCACCACCACCACGTCCGCCCCCTCCAGATCGATGTTGCAGTCCCGGCTCACCACCGGCTCCTGCTGGGCCGTGGTCCCGCTGCCGTAGCTTTCCATGATCATGAAATCGATGCGCGGATGCATGTCGTTCATGTAGAACCAACGGACCAAGTCCGCCAGGAAGATGAAACTGCCGCGCAGGATGCCGATGACCACGAGATTCTCGCTGGGCGCCCCGGCGGCGATTTCGCGGGCGACCTCGTCCACGCGCTGTTCCAGCTGGCGGGGCGTAATCAGGACTTCATCGATGTGGTAAGGCCTCATGAACCGGGCGTCTCCTTTGCCGGCGGGTATTTCCGCCGCGAACAGTCTTGCAAAAAGACCCCGGATGGGGGAAGTTAAAAACATATTCCATGAGGAAACCATCCATGCACATCTTCCGGTCCTCCCCTTTCCGGGCCTTGGCCTTTGCCCTGGCCCTCCCCTTGGCCGCCCTCGTCCTCGCCGGTTGCGAAGTGGGGTCCACCGACAGCACCACTTCCGTGATGTCCGACAACGCGGGCAACATCTACAACTATTCGGGCCTCTACATGAGCATCACGAATACGAGCGGAAGCACCAACGGCTACGGCACGCTGGTCTTCCCGGCCGGCCGGCAGAGCGGCACCGCCCTGATCTGGCTGCGCCTGCTGCAATACGGCAGCGCGCTGGAAGCCTACGACAGCGCCGGCTTGACCTGGTCCGGCAGCGTCTCCGTCCAAAACGGCGAGACCGCCAGCTTCAGCCTCCAGGGCCGTACCACCGCCGGAAACTCCGTCGAGATTTTCGGTTCGCTCAACTACGCCGAGCAGCTGTCCACCATGGACGCCACGTGGATCGAACCGAGTTTCGCCGGCAGCATCTTCGCCCAGGCCACCGTCTCCCCCGTCGCCACCAACAGCCCCGTCGAAACCAACGTCACCGAGGACGTGTCGATCAGCCCGGCCGGCCCCATTACGTTGAACACCAACGGCGCCCAGCAGGTCTTTACCGCTTCCGGCGGCGATGGAACTTACGCGTGGAGCTATACCAGCGGCAACGGCTCCTTGTCCTCCACCACCGGTTCCTCCATCACCTTCACCCGCAATTCCTCCGGCAGCGGCGTGCTCTACGTCATCTCCGACGACGATTCCGCCACGGCCAGCATCACCTGCCCCGAATGAAGAAAAAGCCCGTTACACCCGCCCGCCTGTGCGCGATGGGCGCGCCCGAGGCCGAAATCTGCAAGACCGCCAACGCCTTGGCGGGACTGTTCAACCGCGTCGAAATCGATGCGCCGGACGCCTTGCTGACCCATGGCCCCGCGCCGAAGAACACGGTGGATGCGCTGCGGGTGCTGCTCGACGTGATGTTCCCCGGCAAGATCAGCGCCACGCCCGTGGAGAGCGCGGAACTCGGCGTGTTCCTGATCCGGCGCCTGAGCGAGGCCTGGCGGCTGCTGCACCGCGAGATCCGCCGCGCCCTGCCCTACCGCTGGATCGGCGAGGCCGCCCGCGTCGAAGGCGCGCGCCCCCCCAAGGTCGACAATCTCGACCGCGAGACCGATCGCATCCTCCAGGCCTTCCTCGACACGCTCCCCGGCGTGCGCCGGCTGCTCGTCGCCGACGTGCAGGCGGCCTACGACGGCGATCCGGCCGCGCTGACCTTCGCCGAAGTCCTGCTCTCCTACCCCGGCCTGCTCGCCATCGCCGCACACCGCCTCGCCCACGAGCTCTACAAGCTCCGCGTGCCCATCATCCCCCGCATCATGAGCGAGTGGATCCACACCAAGACCGGCGCGGACATCCATCCCGGCGCGCGCATCGGCCGTGCGTTCTTCATCGACCACGCCACCGGCGTCGTCATCGGCGAAA
>CAZECJ010000024.1:0-32538 GCA_964510645.1 uncultured Verrucomicrobiota bacterium
CCCTTCTTGATCGCGCGGTCGATGTTGTCGGCCGGCATGTTCGCGGCCTTGCACTTGGACAAGATCGTGCGCAGCGTGATGTTGGACCCCGGATCCCCGCCGCTGATGCGCGCCGAGATCGTCAGTTCCTTGGCCAGTTTGCTGAAGACTTTGCCGCGCTTGGCGTCGGCGGCGCCCTTCTTGTGCTTGATGGTCGACCACTTGCTATGTCCGCTCATACCTCGTCATTCCTTCTCTGCCGGCTCCGCCGGCGTCGCGCGGGCTTCCCCGCGGCTTGCCCTTCGTCCAAAACCTATTCTTCTTCCTCGGCCTGCTTGTTCTTCGCGGCTTCCGCGACGATCTTCTGCGCCACGTTCGAGGGCACGACTTCGTAGCGGTTGAAGGAGATCTCAAACGACCCGCGGCCGCCCGTCATCGAGCGCAATTCCGACGAGTACTTGAACACTTCGGATTGCGGCACCTCGGCGACGATCACCTGCAGGCCGTCGTCCGACTCCATGCCCATGATGCGGCCGCGGCGATGGTTCAAGTCGCCCGTGCAGTCGCCCATGAATTCGCCGGGAATCGTCACGCGGATGTTCAGGATGGGCTCGAGCAATACCGGCTTGGCCTTGGTCATGCCGTCCTTGAACGCCGTGCGCGCCGCGATCTTGAAGGCGATTTCGGAGCTGTCCACGTCGTGGGAGCTGCCGTCGTAGACCGTCACCATGGTGTTGACCACGGGATAGCCGGCCACCGCGCCGCGCGTCATGCCGTCGATCAAGCCCTTTTCGATCGCCGGCAGGAAGTTGCGGGGAATGCTCGTGCCGACGATGCCGTCGACGAACCAGTCCTCGACGCCGGGCTTCATCGGTTCGATACGCAAATAGACTTCGCCGTACTGGCCGCGGCCGCCGGACTGCTTCTTGTGCTTGTAGTGGCCTTCGCCTTTCGCCGTCACGGTTTCCTTGTAGGCCACCTTCGGCGTGCTGAGGGTCACTTCCACCTTGCTGCGCGTCTTCATGCGATCCATCGCCGCGTCGATCTGCACGTCGCCCATCCCGGTGATGATCAGCTCGTGCGTCGCCTCGTTGCGCTGCACGTGGATCGTGGGATCGTCCTCGGCCACGCGGTGCAGGCCCGGGCCGAGCTTGTCGTCGTCGCTCTCGTGCTTCGGCGTCACGGCGAACGACACCACCGGATTCGGGAAGACGATCGCCGCCATCTTCGCCGGCTTGCCGGGCGCACACAGCGTGTCGTTGAGGGCCGTGGCCTTCAGCTTGGCCAGTGCGACGACGTCGCCCGCCTGGGCTTCCGGCACCGCTTCCTGCTTCTTGCCGTTCAGGAAATACACGGAGCCCACGCTTTCCTTCTGTTCCTTCGCGGCGTTGAACACTTCGCTCTTTTCCTTGAGCGTGCCGCCCCAGATGCGCGCGACCGTCAACTGGCCCACGAACGGGTCGTTGATCGAACGCCACACCTGGGCCACCAGCGGCGCATCCGCCGCCGGATTCACGGCCTGGCCCTCGGCATCTTTCGCCGGCCGGTCCGCCGGGCTCGGCATCAGCCGCGCCAAACCGGCCATCAGCTCGTCGAGGCCAACCGATTGCCGCGCCATCACCGCGAAGATCGGGATGAATTTCGCCTGCGCCACGGCGGACCGGAGGCCGCCCGACAGCTCATCCGCCGACAGCGTCTCGCCGTTGAGGACCTTTTCGATCAGCGCATCGCTGGATTCCGCCGCCACGTCCGTCAGGCGCGCGCGGATCTCGTCCGCCTTGCCCCCTTGCGCGGCGAGCGCGTCCACCACGCTTTTCTTGTCGGCCGCCGGGAACGTCACCACTTCGCAGCGGGCGCCCCAGAGATCCTGCAGCGCGGCCACCGTGCCGTCGAAATCGGCGTTTTCCTTGTCGAGGCCCGTCAGGACGATCGCGCGCGGCAGCCCGAGCGCTTCGCAGCGTTTCCAGGCGCGGAAGGTCCCGACCTGCACGCCGGCCGTGGCGTCCACGGCGATCAGCGCGGCATCCGCCACCTGCGTCGCGGCCACCACCTGGCCATAGAAATCCGCATAGCCGGGAGTGTCGAGCATCACCAGGCGCAGCGCCTTGCCGCCCTTGGGGCGCCAGACGGCGTCGAACGGCTTGGCCCAGATCGAGATCTTGCGGCTCTTTTCCTCGTCGGTCCAATCGGCCATGCTGGTGCCGTCGCCGGGATTGCCCAGCCGATCGTTCACGCCCAGTTTGAAAAGCAAGGAATCCACCAGCGCCGTCTTGCCGCTGCCCGTATGGCCAACCAATACGAAATTGCGCACGTCCGCGATCGGGATATCCTTCATATGCTCTTTGCCTTTCCTTCCGGAGTCGTTTCGAATCCGGCCGGGCGGAAACCCGGCCACGGGATTGCGCACCATATACAAAAAGCGCGGTGCGCCGCAACCGCGAAATGAACCCCCCAACCCCCGGAAAATGGGGTGGATAACGGGATTTGAACCCGCAACAGCCAGAACCACAATCTGGTGCTCTACCAAGTTGAGCTATATCCACCAGCCGAACAGTCCGCGCGTTCTACCCCATCCCGCCGAAAAATGCAACCCCCCCCCGACTACTTTGCGGGAAGGTCCATGGCGTCCAGCAGTTCGCGGGCCTCCGCGCCCGCGGACTTCGGCGCCGGGGCGCCGCCCCAATCCGCCGCATCGAACCTCACCAGGAAGCGCTGGCCATCCACGTCGACCAGCTCCAGCCGCAAATCCGTGATTCGCGGACCGTTCACGACCTTGATTTCCGCCGCGCGGCATTCCAGGTGCGACACCCGCCGGCCCTTGGGCGTCACCATGGACGTCCAGACCACGTCCATGTCCGACACGGACGCCCTCAAATTGCCCTGCGCATCTTGCCAGCGCACCGAGATGCCCTGGAAAACCAGCGGACCGCGAATCCATGATTCCAGGGACCGTCCGGCCGCGTCTTCCTCCGCTTTCGCGGAGCCGGACGACTTATCCTCGGCGCCCGCCAACTCCTTGGGCACCGGCATTCCCGTCCATTCGAAGACGTTTTTCGACAGGCGGCCCAGAAAAGCCGGCTGGATCGCGCCGGTTTCGTCCGGCGCGATGGTCAGCGCCAGCCCGTCCACGCGCACCGACTCCAGCATCGGTTCGCCGCGCGGCCGGAAGAACCGCCAGCGGATGCGCGCGATCCGCGCTTCGATGCCCGCCACGCTCGACACGCCGATCGCGTCGCGAATGCGCAGATTCAGCGATTCCGTCGCCCGGATGCGTCCGACGCGCATTTCCATTCCCGCCAGCTGGGACAATTCCTTTTCCACCTGCGAGCGGAAAAAGTCCATCCGCACCAGCACCTGCAGCGCCCCATAGACCAGCGCAACGGCCAGCGCCAGCTTCCAGGCAAAAGCCCAGAGGGCGCGGCAGACGGAAATGGGGCGGGCGGCGGACGCGGAATGTTCCTTTTCCATCCCGCTACCTCGCCAATTCCGCGGCGCGGTCCCGCGCCGCCTTCATGCCCGCCGCCACCGAATCCGAAAACCCGCCCGCCGCCATCGCCGCGAGCCCCGCCAGGGTCGTGCCGCCCTTCGAACTGACCCGCCGCCGCAGTTCCGCGGGATCTTCGTTCGTCTGCGCCGCCAGTTCGGCCGCGCCCCGCACCGTCTCGATCGCCATTTTCCGCGCCGTGGCGGGTTCGATCCCCATGAGGACCGCGGCGTCCTCCATGGCCTCGATGAACGCGAACACGTAGCCCGGGCCGCTGCCGCTGAGCGCCGTCACTTCGTTCATCTGTTTTTCCGGCAGCCGCACCACCGCGCCCACCGCCGCGAAGAGTTCCGCGACCAGATCCAAGTCCGCCGCCGTCGAACGCGCTCCGCCGCAGATCGCCGAGACGCCCCGCCGGACGAGCGCCGGCAGATTCGGCATGACCCGCGCCACCCGGGCCGGCACCTGCGCTTCCAGCGCCGCCGTCGGCAGCCCCGCGCAGATCGAAACCAGCAGTTGTTTTCCCGTGAACGTCCCTTTCAGCGCCGCCAGCACCTCCGCCACCTGCTGCGGCTTGATCGCCAGCACCACGACGTCCGCCCCCCGCACCGCCGCCGCGTTGTCCGCCGTCGTTTCGATGCCGTATTTTCCTTCCAGCAGCACCCGGCGTTCCTCCGAGAGGTCCGCCGCCACGAGGTGCTTCTCCATCGAGATGCCGCCGGCCAGCAGCCCGCCGATGATGGCTTCCGCCATGTTGCCGCCGCCGATAAACGCAATGCTTTCGCTTCTCATGTTTCCTCCGCCTCTCCCGCGGGCTTGGCCCGCGCTCCGAAAACGCCTGTTCCGACGCGCACGAACGTCGCGCCTTCTTCGATCGCGACTTCCAGATCGTGCGTCATGCCCATCGACAATTCCGCCAGATCGATTCCCAGTTCCGCGGACCACGCCGCGCGCCGTTCGCGCAGGTTCCGGAAGAAGGGCCGCGCTTTTTCCGGATCCTCCGCCAGCGGCGGAATCGTCATGAGCCCGCAGACTTGCACGTTCCGCAGCCGGTTGGCGAGCGCCAGGACTTCCGGAACCGCCGCGGGCGCCAGGCCCGACTTCGATCGCTCGCCCGACACGTTCACCTGCACCAGCGCCCGCAGCGTCCGGCCCGCTTCCGCCGCGTGGCGATCCAGCGCCTCCAGAAGTTTCGCGGAATCCACCGAATGCACCCAATCGAACAGGCGAGCCGCCAGCGCCGCCTTGTTGCCTTGCAGATGCCCGATCAGATGCCACTCCAGCCGGTCAGGGCATTCTGGGATCTTGGCCGCCGCTTCCTGCACGCGGTTTTCGCCGAACAGGCGCTGGCCCGCCGCCGCCGCCGCCCGGACGGCCTCCGGACCGTAGGTTTTAGAGACCGCCAGCAGGCGCACCGATCCCGGCGCGCGCCCGGCGCGGGCGCAAGCCGCCTCGATCCGGGCCTGGACCGCTTCCAGATTTTCCGCGATGCCGTTCACTCCGTCCACCTTACCCGCCGCCGGCCGCCCGGCGCAACACCGCCGCCACGTAGGTCTGGACCTCGTTCGGCAATCCCATCGCCCCGAACTTCAGTTTTTTCTCGCCGCTCGTCAGGACGATTTCCGGCTGTTGCACGTCGTTCACGCGGTAGCCCGATTTCTCGATCGTCACCGTCGTGCCCTTTCCGCACTCCATTTCCCGCGTCCGCCCCACCCCGAACAACCCCACGAACAGCCGGACGCGGCCCTTCGACAAGGTCACCGTCGTCTTGCCGAAAATCATATACAGGATGATGGTCGCCAGCACGACCGTTCCGGCCAGGAACGGCAGGCCGAACAGGCACAGCTTCAGGTCGAAACTGCCGCGCGCGATCTGCGTTCCGTAGATCCCCGCCATCGAACCGCCCGACCACAGGGCGGTGAAGGGCACCAAGAACCACAGCGAAGTCCGCTTCGGGCGGCACGTAATCGTCAGCGCGTCGCCGAATTCGCGCTGGAGGCTCACGCGCTTGGGCGGCCGGGCCAATTCCTCGTCGGTCATCTGCGGAACCGACGTCGCGGCCAGAAACGACCCCGCGTAGCCGCAGGCCCGGCACAGCGCCATGTCCTGCGCCACGTTGACATCGGCCAGCGGCAGTTCCTTTCCGCAGTTCGGACATTCAAACGGCTTCATGGAAACCAGCTTTTCGATCAGATTCATCGTGGATCCTTGCCGCCGGCGTCCAGCGTGCCGCGCCGGGCCATGATCAGTTCCGCCAACACCGACACGGCGATTTCCGCCGGCTCGATGCCGCCCAGCTGCTTCAGGCCGATCGGGCCCCGGATGCGGGCAATCGCCTCCGGCGGGAAGCCCGCCTGGGCCAGCGCCGCATGCCGGATTTCGCGCGTATGGCGGCTGCCCAGCAGCCCCACGTAGCGGCACTTCGCCCGCAGCGCGGTTTCCAGCGCGGGCACGTCCAGCTTCTCGTCGTGCGCCAGCACCGCAACGAAACTATGCTCATCCAGCCCCGCCTCGGCCAGTCCTTCTTCCGGCCACCGATGCACCACCCGCTCGGCCGCCGGAAACAGTTCCATCCGCGCGAAATCCCGCCGCGGATCCACGACCGCCACCCGGAAACCCGTCCGCGCCGCCATTGCGCACAATTCGACGGCGATGGGCGACGCCCCGACGATCAGCAGCAGCGGGTCCGGCGCCAGCGTCTCCGCAAACCATTTGTCTCCCGCCGCGCGGATTTGGCCTGCGCCGCCCCGCGTCCAGAGTTCCGCCAGCTTTTCCGCCATTTCCGGCGCGGGCGGCGGCACGCCCGGCCGCCACACGAGTTGCTCCGAACGTTCCGCCAGCCGCGTGAGCAAGATCGCGCGCGCGGTCGGTGCCAGCGCCTGGATCGCCCGCCACGCGGCGCTTTCCGGGTCGTGTTTCCGGATCCACACGTCGATTTCGCCGCCGCACGACAGCCCCACTTCCAGCGCCGCTTCGAACGCGGCCCCGTAGTGCAGCATCCGCGCCCCGCTCCCGCCCCGCAGCAGGCCCAGCATGTGTTCCCGCAAATCGTTCTCCACGCAGCCCATCGAGACCGCGCCCGCCGCCTGGCCCTTTTCGTTCACGGCCAAGCGCGCGCCCGGTTGCCGCGGCGACGAATGCTGGGCACCAACGAGCACGGCCTCCGCGCTCCGCAGCCCCGCCGCATCCCAGGCCTTCAAACTGTCCATTACGTCTTTCATGCGGGCCATGATAGCCGCCCGGTCTTCCGCCTCAAAGTCCAAATCCACGTCTCCGCGCTTCATCTTTCGCCCCGAATCCGCTAATCTTTGAAAATATGAACATGAAATCGGCCTTTCCGCTGGTTCTGCTGCTCTTCGTCCAAACCGCCGCCGCGCAGCCGCCGCCACGCCGACACCCGTTCCCTCCCTCCGAACGGCTCCGGCCTGCCGTCGATCTCGCGGCGCGCACGAACGACCGTCCTCGCCATTCCGGCTGGCAGCCGCTTCTCCGCACCGACGTGCCCGAAACGTTTCGGGCCCTTCCCGGTCCCCAGATCGGCCTGAATTTCGTCCGATTTTTCTGGGACGACGACCGCCGCGGGCCAGCGCCCGCCCTCGATTGCTACAAACCCAACGTGATCTTCCGGGACCTCGATCTCCTCGGCGCCGATTCCTATCGTCAATTCGTCAAGGCCGACCTCCTCTGGGACCTCGTCGAACCCACCGACGGCCAATGGACCTTTTCCAACGCCGACGCCGTCGTTCCCCACCCGGATTTCATTCCGATCCCCACGCTGTTCGCCATGCAATACGCCTCCCCCACGCCGCCATGGGAGCGCGACCCCGCGAAATTCCAGAAAACCCTCGGCCCCGAAGCCGTTCATTACCTTGAAACCGTCGTCCGCCGCTACGCGTCCCACGTGACGTATTGGGAAATCGGCAACGAAATGGAACACTGGCGCGCCGCCGATCCAGGCGACGGCGGATTGGCCCGCCAACGCCAGCGCGAACGGATTCCCGACTCCATCCCTGCCGAGGGCTTCACCCCGCGCGAACAGGGCAAATTCCTCGCGCAAGCCGCCGCCGTCATCCGAGCCAACGACCCCGACGCCGTCATCGTCCTGCCCGGACTGGCCGGCCTCGACGATTACTCCCTCGACGTCTGGCTTGCCGGCGTGATCGATGGCGGCGGCAAAGACTGGTTCGACGTCGTCAACTACCACTACTATTCCAACTGGGAATCGTTCGTCATGCGCCGACCGCGCCTGGCTGCCGCCATGAAGAGGCTCGGCATCGACGACAAACCCGTCTGGCAAACCGAAACCGGTTCCTCCTCCGATCCCACCCTGACGCTCCGCACGGATTATCCCAACAGCGCCGAAACGCAGGCCGCCGACGTGTTCCGGCGCATCGTGCAGGGCTACGGGTTCGGCGATTCCCACGTCGTCTGGCACTGCTACGTGCCCTCCCCTCCCAACCCGCAGAGCGATTGGCGCGCCTACGGCGTGCGCGATTCCCAAGGCAAACCCACCCTCGCCGGCTACGCCTTTCGGCTCCTGACCGACGAGCTCGTCCCATGGTCGGCCGTCGAGCGCCTCGAAGCCGATCCGCGCGGCAGAAATCTCTATCGCTTCACCCTCCCCGACGGCGCGCAAAAAACCGTCGCCTGGGGTTCCGGCTCCTGCGTCGTTCCCGCCGGCGTCTCGCGCTACGCCTCCGTCGTTTCTTCCGCGGCCGGCCTCTTCGACTGGAAACCCGTCGCGCCCGGCGACACCCTGCCGCTTTCCCCCAATCCCATTCTGCTCAAATGATCCCCGGCTCCCGAATTCTTCGTTCTTAATTTTTAATTCTAATTTCTCCGCCCTCCGCTACACTCCGCCGCGATGAGTCTCCGCATCCTCCATTTCAGCGACGTCCACCTGCCGTTCCCGCCGGGCGCGTTCCGCACGCCTGAAATGTTCCATCCCAAGCGCCTGGTCGCTCTCGTCAATTTCTTTCTCCGTCGCGGCTCCAAATACGCCGAGGCCGCCCAAAAACTCCACGGCCTGAACGAATTCCTCCGCCGCGAGCCCGTCGACTACGTCCTCTTCACCGGCGACGCGCTCAACTTCGGCCTCGAGCGCGAATTCACCGCCGCGGCCCCGCGCCTCCTCGAAACCCTCGCCTTGGCCCGACAAGGCGCCCTGGCGGTGCCCGGCAACCACGACCTGTATACCCGGTCTTCTGCCGCCTTCCACCGCAAGCATTTCGCCCCGCTCTTGCGTTCCGACCTCCCCGAAGCCGCCGCCCCCACCGGCTATCCGCTCGTCCGCTGGATGGGCGACGACGCCGTCGCCATCGCCTTCAACACTTCCCGCCCGAACTTCAACTTCTGGAATTCCAGCGGGCGCATTCCCGCCCTCGAACTCGACGCCCTCGACCGCGTGCTCGACTTTCCGGAAATCGCCGCCCGCCGCCATGTTTTCCTGATGACCCACTACCCCTTCGACGAAGCCGGTTTTTTCCACGGCCTGCGCAATGCGCGCGCGCTGCTGAAGGTTCTGCACGGCCGCGAGAACCTCGTGCTGCTGCACGGCCACAACCACCGCGCCTACACCCATTTCGTCGCCGGCACCGCCACGCCCCTCTACTGCGCCGGCAGCCTGTCCAAGGCCGGCGCCGAATCGTTCTGGCTCTTCGATCTCTTCGGCGATGCCCTCAACGCCCGCCGCGGCGCCTGGAAAAACGCCCGCTTCGTCCTCCTCGACTGACGGCACGGTCAGGGCGCGGGCCGAACGCGGAAGAACCGCCGGTCCTCGCCGATCGCCAGCGGAACGGAATTCGTGCCGCGCTCTTCCGGCAATTCCTGCACGCGGTTCGTCCACGCCGCCGCGCCCGCGAGCAGGTTGGTCGTGTACACCAGCTCGAACGGCTCCGTTTCGGGCAGCCAATAGTCGAGCCAAGCCGCGGCCCCGGCGGTGCGCAAGGCACACCACGGCTTCAGGCCATCCGTCATCGCGGCGAACTGCGCCCGGAAGGCCTCCGCGATGCCCGCGTGCGGCAGGAACTGCACGTTCTCGTCGTTGGACGACGTCAGCACCAGCGCGCCTGCCGTCCAGTTCGCGGAGCCCTGGATCACCAGCGGATTCGCCCCGCGCGGATCGATCACCATGTATTTGGCGTGGATCAGGTCGCGGTTGTTGTTGTCGTAGCGCGTGCGCGCAGCGTCGTAATAAGCCTCGTACATCCGGACCCGGTTGCGCGTCGCGTAGTTCGTCGGTTGGATCAGCGCCTGATACATGGCATAGCTGTCCTGCCCCGGCAGATTTCGGTCGCTTTTGGTGATCGCGCCGTGGACGACCACGCCGCGGTTGCAGGCACGGACCAGCGCATCCACCACGCCCTGCCGCGTCAGCTTGTTCAGGCCGAAGAAAATCTCCTCCTGCGCGCCGTCGATCGCGGCGAGGACGTCCGTCAGCGCGTTGGATCCCCCGTATTTCCCGTCGGGATAGGGCGCGAACCGCACCCATCCGTCGCGGTCCATACCGGCGCTGCGAAAGCGCGTCCCGTCGTGCGCGTGGGACTTGTTGGTGTTCGCGTGGAAGCGGCCCGACAACAGTTCGCGCAGCTCGTTCGAATAGGCCGCCGCCAGCCCGTTGTCTTGGAGCTCCGTCAGGACGTTCCACTGCTGCGAACTTGCGCCGCCCGTGAAGTTCCACGAGCCCGACAGCACCCAGGCCTGGCCCACGCCGCGATACCAGAATACGCCCACCTTGTGGTGCATGATGCCGCTGTCCGCCGGCGCGCGCGATAGTTCAAGCGAGTTGCCCGACCGCGACGACAGGCCGGCAAGCGAAACCCCCGGCCAATAGTTCGACGACACGTCCACGCCGTTGTCGACCACGAATCCGATTTTCGCGCCGCGCGCCAAGGCATTGGAAACCGCCGCCAGGACCGGCCCCGCCGCGCCCCCCGCCGCCGTGTTGCCCGAGAAGGTAAAGGTCGCCAGGCCCGCCCAGTCGCCGCTCGCCAACGCATCGATCCGCGCCAGCAGCGCGTCGCGCAGCACGAATTCATCCGGCCCGATGCTCGAGGCGCTCGTCGTCTGGTCCGGCCGGTTGAAATGCACGGCCCACGCCGCGCCGGCATAGGTGTCCGCCCGCGCCGCGCCTCCCAGCGCGACGCCGCACAACGCGCCCAGCATGACGTTCCGGAGCCACATGCGCGCCATCTTGCCCCGCCCCATGCCGCTTGAACAGGCCAAAGATGCCCCGCAGCGGGGTCGCGGCGTGCAAGCGTTTCGACCGAACATTCCCGGCAACGCTCGCGCTGGCTTGCGCCGTCTTCGCGCCACCGCTAGCGGGAATGCCCCGCCTGCGTCTCCCCGGCCAGTTCGCGCAAAATGACCTCCAACCGTTCCGGAGACAGTTTGTTTTGCTCCACGAGCGGAGCGGCTTGCCGGCGAAAGGCGGAGAGCGTCGATTCGACGGTTTTGCGATAATCCTCATCCGAAGTCTGGCCGTTTTCATGGAGCAGGCGGGCGCGCCGGAGAATCCGCTCGGAGAATTCATGGGCGGATTGCAGCCCTTCCGGGATCGTCGTCTCCTGCAACTGGCTGCGCAGGCGTTCCTGCTCCTGCGGCGGGAAGACCGCCAGCGGATAATCAACGGTCTGGCCGGTGCCCTCCTGCACGAACGTGACGGAAGATCCATGAATGGCCTGCGGTACGGCCTTCAGCACGTGCCCGGCGAGGTTGGTCCACGCCCCGCCTTCTTCCGCGCCGGATGAATCGAAAGCCAAAAGCAGCAAAACCGCAGGAAATCCCACGCCGCTCCGAATCCACGATCTCATTTCACGTCCAGCCGGAACGAGACGTTGTTGGTCGGCAGCAGGTAGAGCGTGACGTAGGCGTCGGCGGGACTGCTGTAGAACGCTTGCGAGGGCGACGCGTTGGTGGCCAGGGACAGTTCCGATGCCGTCCACGAACCGGAACCCAAGTTTTCCGTCTGGGGCACGGCGTAGGTACGGCCGGGCGCCGACAGGAATTTGAGCGCCATCAGGCCGGCGGAGGATTTTCGGAATTCATCGATTTTCAGGAAGTCGGATTCTTCCACCGGAATGGTGCCCGCCAGGAATTCCTGGTCGTTGGAATAGCCGTCGCCGTCGAAATCGTCGGTCGGCAAAATGGCCCAGAGATTCGTGCCCCGGCCCGCCTCGATATAGTACGGCAACAGCAGGTTCTCGTATTCATCGGGCAGGCCGTCGCCGTCCACGTCGGTGCCGACCACGAGATTGCAGGCCATGGCCATCCCGGTCTGCCCCACGACCGGCGGCGTTTCGCCGGGGGGCACCGCGTGGGTTTGCCCGTCGTAGACCACTTCGAACGCGATCGGGTCGCCCGTGGAGCCCTTGCCGGGAGCCGGCGCGCTGGCCATGGGAATGTGGATGCGGTAGTTCAGATCCGGATAAACGCCCGCAACCGCCGCGCAGCGATCCATTTCCACGCCATTGATCTTGGCGACGATGGTCGCGTTGTCGTTGCTCGAAAAGGCGCGCCCGTTCCAGCTTTTCGCCACGCCATACACCGTAAAAGGCGGCAGCGAAACCACGCTCTGCGCCTGAGCCGCCACCGCCATCCAAACCAGCAATCCCATGCTTCCGATTGACCTTTTCATGATTTCCTCTCGTGGGGGGCGTTCTCAGTTGCCGGAATTCGAATACACTTCAAACCCGATCTCGATGTCCGAAATGCCCGGTTGATCCAGCTTGCCGTCCCCGTCGAGGTCGGCACCTTGGATCAACGCGTCGAGCGCGAAATCGCGGTCGGCATGGAACGTGCCCGCCGGAACGATCAGCAGCCAGCGGGTATTCCAGACCGAACGCCCCACGAGCCGGGTGCTGGAAATCATGTCGTCGTCGCTGAAAGAGAATTGGTCGTGATAGGCCCGCAGCGAGGGATAGCGCCGAATGCTCGCGAGCGGGTCGCCATTGCCCGTGAACGCATCGTAGAGGGCCATCCAGTCCGGCTCGTCGATCGCCGAGTTGCCGATCGGGAACGGAAGCGGAACCACCTGGTCCACCACGTGGTACGCCAGCAGCTCGTCGCCGGCGCTGCCGGGCGAGCGCATGACGTCGAAGCCCACCGGAATCAGATAGATGCGCGGCTCGTTGGCGAGCGCCGCCACGACGTTGCTGGTCTGGTTGTAGCCGACGAACCGGATGCCCAGCTTGCGGATCTTGGTGGCGTAGTGCGACGAATCGAACGCGTTGTCGTTGCCGGCCAGCGGCCAGCCAAACACGTTGCGGGCAAAGTCGATCGTCGTGGAAAACGGAATCACCAGCCCGGGCTCCTGCGGCTTCAGGCCGGTCGAACTTTCGAACGGCAGGCAGTAGCGGCGGAATTCGGGATTGGACAATAGATCATCCACGCGATACGCCGAAAGCTCGTTTTGCCAAGCCGTCGTCGCGGCGGCACCGGTCGGCGGGATGCGAAGCAATTCGGTGCGCAGCGACAGCCAGCCCTGCTCGGTCTGCGGGTTGTTGATGCCCAGCCGGCCTTTCAACACCAGCCAATTGGCTTTCAGCCGCGCCAGGACGTCCGCCAAGCCGCCATCGCCGTGAATGCCGCCCAGTTGCGCTTCGCCCTCGTCCATGAAGCCCAGCGCGCGCGCGCCGACAATTTCGCGGAAGATGGAATTCCCGTTGTTGGTCGTGCTCATTCCCAACGCGGTTTCATAGTCGTAGGCCATCGTGGCGAGATAGGTGTACTTCTTCGCCAGATCGAACGCGCAGCCATACCACGCCAAGGCGTCGGTGCGGAAGGTGCGGAAGGCCATGTCCTGATAACGCCCCACGGCAATGCGGTTGTTCGCCTGCTTGCGCAACCGTTCGCGCTTCGCCAGCGCGTTTTGTCCGCTCGCCAGCACCGTGGCGAAGGCTTCCTGCGCGTTGACCAGCGCCGCGTTGGCGGAGTCAAGCGCCAGGGCGGCCTCGTTGGCTTCCATGATCAGCTTCTGGATCTCCGAAACGATCTTGTGATCTTCAAACACCAGTTTCGCCAGATCCTTGGCGATTTCATACGCCTTGTTGATTCGCTCCATTTTGTTTTGGGAAATGGCGTATTTGGTTTTCGCGGTGTTTTCAAAGAAGTTGTAGGTCGCTTCTTCGGCGGCATTTGCCAGCGCCAAGGATCCTTTGATCGGGGCGCCGATATCGGTGCCGACAGCCAAGCCCGCAATGACCATTTGAGGAACAGCCATACTTGATGCGCGTGAAAAGTTGCCGAAATCCTCCTGGGCGGCAAGCTGGATGCCCAGTCTCATCAGGATTTCATTCTGCTCGAAGAGATGCACGATTTCCTTGATGTTCAACCACGCCGCAAACGCTTCCAGCCCTGCGTTGATGCCGATTTGCGTTCCCGCCCATCCGGCTTCGGATTCAAGATAATCGACGGCCTCTTCATAGGCGGCCAGGGCCTTGCGGTAATCCAGATAGGCTTGGATGAACGCGCCATAGGCGGCCTGGAGGCTGCCTTGCGCGCGCCGGGTGCCCGCGATGCCGTCCGGTTTAACGATCATGCCGCTGGACGCATAATCGAATTGAAGCGCCAGCGTCTCGTTGGTGTTTTCGGGGAGCAGCAGGGCGTTGGCATTGACCTTGTAGACCACGCTCGTGACGGGCTCCAGCTCAAACCGCTCGAAGCCATACGCGCCCAGGTCCATCCACATGTAGTGGTAGAGATCCGGCCCGGAATACCCCTGCGGATAGGTCCCGCCCGCGCCGATGTCGCCTTCATAGGGATAGCCGAAAATGCCGATGAGCTCGGTGTTCAGCCCCGCCTCTTCGTTGGCCAGATTCTGCTGCACGTTGGCGGCGTTCTGCGCCTGCTGGCGCTGGAGTTGCGAGACGCCCTGCGCGCGGTCGAGCAACGTCGCGGCATTGGCGAGCGCCTGCTCGGACCGTTCCAGGATCTGCTCGAAATGGCTCTTCCCCGCCTCCAGTTCGGACGGATCGATGTCGAAGGGAATGGCGTTGCCGGACAGCCCGATCGGCGTCAGGCCGGCATCGGCCATGTCCACGCTGCGCTGCACGTCCTGCAGGGACGACACGACTTCGGACAGCGAGCCGACGGAGGCGCGATTGATGCGGAGGAGGCTGTCGTCCACGAACGCGAGGGTCGCCCCGGACGCCGCTTGCTCCTGCCAGACGGGATGCTCCGCCATCCAGATGTCGCCGCTGGCGGCATCCGGCAAATAGCCGCCCTGCGCGGAGTCGCCGATGAAGCGCTGGTACATCTGCAAGCCGTCGGCGTTGGCGGCCACGCCGTCGCGGGCGGCCTGCAACTCGGCGAGCGTGCGCACCCGATTCCAGATGCGGAACTCGGCCAGCGAGCCCGAGAACGGCACCGGGGAATCGTTTGCCGCCAGCGCCATCTCCGGCAGGGTCACCTGCGCGGCATTCGAAATGACCACGCTGGAAAACAGTCCGCGTTGGACGCCGTTCAGGTAGAAGGCCAGTTGGGCTGCAGTCTTTGAATAGGTGATGGCCACGTGCGTCCATTCGTTGGAGGCCGGAAGCGGCGCATAGAGATCCGCGGCCAACCCCTGGATCTCAAAGGCCAACCGGTTGGAGGGCGGGTCGAGGAAGATGCGGAGGGCGCCGCCGCCGGTCTTGCCCTCGCTGCCGAACCAATCGAAGATCGTGCAGGTTCCGGCGGCGTCCAGGACGGAGGCGTCCGGCAGGATCTGGAACTCGATCGTGAAGTCGGCGCTGAAATCGACGGCCGCGGCCGGCGACTCGCATGCGAGTTGGGTATTGGTGGCAAAGGACAAGAAGTCGTAGGTCCGCGGATCGGCTTCCGGCGGCAACAGCGAATTGGCGGCGGCCCAGTTGTAGAGCGCGGCCAGGCCGGCGCGCGCCCCCCACTCGCCGTAGCCGAAGGCGCGATTGGTGTTGCTGTCGAAGTATCCCGCCAGCGCCGCCCCGCCGTTTTCGACGTACGCCTTCTCGCTGGTGCGCTTGACGACGTCGGCGCCCGTGCGCGCCATCGCGGCGGCCGACTCGGCGAACTTGGCTTCGTCGTAGTAGTCCGCATCCACCACGGCATCGCCCACCATCAGCGGCGAGATCGCGGGCGTGCCCCAGCTGAAGTACGGGTTGCGCATGAGGCGATAGTAGCCGTTGAGGGCGCTGAGATAATGCCCCCACGCGTCGCCGTGTCCCTGCGGATACAGCGTCGCGGCCTGCGGCCGGTCGATCGTGACGTCGTCGCCCATGATCTGGTAGTTCATGGCATAGGCCACTTCGCCGGCGGTGACGCCCTTGGTGAAGTTCCAATAGAGACGGTTGTAGGTGGGCGACAGCGTGAGGGCGGGCGCCAGCTCGTCGGACCGGCCGCGCAGCAAGGCGAGCTCTTCGTCGCGCAGGTTGGGCAGCAGGTTGTCGAAGCAGAAGAGCGAGGAGCTCAGGGCACCGAAATCCACGTTGCCCATGGTGAAGCCGTCGCTGTTGTAGAAGTCGCTGCCGAAGCCGATGGTGGGATCCAGCGCGTCGGCATAGGCTTCGTTGCCCAGCAGCATGTACAGGTCGTTCAGGCGCGAAGCGGCCAGCAAGAGCTGCTGGTTGGCGGCGGTGTTGTCGATGCCCAGCGTCAGGCTCATCGATTCCGCCTTGTTCAGCACCGTCTGGTAGAGCTGGATCAGGCCCACGCTCGTCAGATTGTCCTGGTTGAGCGCCACGTCGCCCTCGTAGGGGGCGCCGGCCTGCTGGATCATGCTGACGGCGGTTTCCGACGGATTGTCGTACATGTCCTGCATGCGCTGCGTGAAGGGCGTGACGTTGTTGAGCACGCGCTGCACCCAGCCCTCGGCCAGCGTGGGGCCGATCCACGCGCTCCACGTGTTGCCGATCACGCCGTAGACCGCCGATCCGGGAATGGCGCGATAGCGCATCACGTAGAAGTTGTTGACCATGTCCGGCAAGGTGTCGCCCTGCCGGCCGATGGTGAAGCGGGTCAGCCCGTTGGATTGGCGATAAAGGGCGTATTGGTTCTCGTAATCGCTCGGCGTGGTGCCGTTGGCGTTCGGCTCGGCGCGCTTCCATTGGAACTCGAACGTGGAGCCGTTGCCGGCGAAGGACTCGGTATAGAGGATGTCGAGCTGTTCGCTCAGCAGGTTGTTGGGATCTTCGAGCGGCAGCACGGAGCCCGCAAAGAGATTGCTGGAGAGCTGGAGCACGTGCATCTGGATGGGATCGCCGTCGTTCACGCCGCAGGCCGGATTGCGCGCGTCGTTCTCGATCAGCGTCGCAAAGCCGCCCGCGCCCGGCCCCAGATGGGTCAGGGCATAGTTCACGACGGCGATGGAGTCATAGGGGACGTTCGCGGAGCTGGTGGCGGTGGCCACCCGGTTGGTCGCCAGTTCCTTGATGGCTTTGCTCCACTCGTTCGTGCGGGCTTCGTCGGTGACCAGCCCCTTCAGGGCCTCGCGCTCTTCGTCGCTGAGCACGTTGAGCTGGAGGTAGCTGATCCCCCCGGCCGGCGCGACTTGCCGGCCCATCAGCTTGAGGCAGGCGTTTGTGGGCGCGGTGGGATCGAAATAGAACCGGTCGCTGACGTTGGGCGGAACGCCGTTGAAGTAGGTCATGCCGTTCTTGAGTTGGATGTCGCCTCTGGGTCCGCTGTCCAAGCCAAAGTACTCCGCAAAGGAACCCTCGAAGCTGAGCCCGCTGGTTTGCACCACGATGGGATCATACAAGGCGACCGAACCCGCCGCGGGCGCGTAGAGCAGCATCAGGCTCTTGGCGTTCCAGACTTCCGGCAGTCCCCGGGTCGCCGTGGTCAGCGTCTGGCCGATGTCGAGGACCGGGGCGTTGGAGGGCCACTGGACCGTCCACGTCCACGCGACGGGATCGCCCGTGATCGGTTCCGCGGCTTCGTTTTCCAACCGGCACAGCCACGGCACGGGCGTCTGCAGCGCCGGCTGGTTTGTCAGCGGCAACGAGGGAAAGAAGAAACCGTCTTGCATGGGATAGAAGTTGTGCATGGCCAGCTCGGCCGCTCCCCCGTCCGCGCCGGCGCGCTTGGCCCAAATCTGGAGCTTGCGATCGCGATAGCCCGCGCCATTGGTGTTGTTCTGGACGTTCGCCTCCATCCAGTAGGTATTGGTGTTCCAGGGGTCGGGCAGGAAGTCGAGCGGATGCGGGCCCGCCACGAGGGTGCCCGCGGTCATGGTATCGGCGAAGTTCGTATAAACGACATTGGTCGTCACCACCTCGTAGAGCTGCATCTTGGGCCGCCCCGCGTTGGCGAAGTCCGCGTACTGGACCAGCACGTAGGGTTCCGAACTGCCGGTTCCCTGGTTGAGATCGCAGCGCAGGGCATAGGTCACGTAACCGCCCTCGCCGGCCCGGATGAACGCATGCTCTTCGTTGGGATTGTAGCCCGGCTGGCTCGCGTCGTTTTGGACGTAGACGAATGGAGCGGTATCGGTCGCCAGCACGCCCGGATCGAGTTTCGGCGCCCCCGGCAGCATGAACGACGAATACGTGACGAAGGCCTCCAGACTGCGAACCCGGTCGTAGACGTAACGCGCTTCGGTCGATCCGTGGACGTCGTGGTCGAAGGTGTAGCCCAGCCGCAAGCCCGGCTCGTTGCCCGACGCCGAATTCAGCATGACGTCGATCACGTCGTTGCTCGACCGGGCCACGCCCCAGATGAAGAAGTCGTCGATCTGCCCATCGAAGCTGTTGGTGGCGCCGCCTTGAATGCCGTGCGCGAGATGGTTGTTGGTCGTCGCGGCCGTCCACGTGGGAACCAACTGGCCGGGATTCCGGTAAATCGCGACTTCGTTCAAATATACCGTCGGTTCCCGATTGGACACCACCAGCGACAAATGGGTCCACTCGTCCACGTTCACCACGTGGTTCGTGGCCGGCGCGATCGTAACGTCGTCCAAGCCGTCCGCCGCGCTGATCCGATAGCGGAGGGTGCCGTCGGACTGGATCGACAAGGAAACCCGGTTGCTGGCGTTGGCGTTGTTGAAATCGAACACCCGGCCAAAGGCCGCATTCAAACTGTGCGGCTTGATCCAGCAGTCGACGGCATAGTTCGCGCCCGCGAACCAATCGCCGGAAACGATCCGCATCTTGGATTCGGAAGACCGGGAAAAATCGAGCGCCGCGCCGCCTTTGCTCAGGCTCAGGTTGGCGCTGCCCAGTTGGCTGGCCAGCACGATCTTGGGCACGGCATACGCTTCCTGCGGCCAATGGAACCGGTATTGCTGCACCCAGGCCGGGAACCAGAGCGGATCCGGCATGCCCTCCCGCAAGACCTCGTGCGACCACCAGACCTCCAGCGGCTTGCCATTCGTCGGGGTTTGGTTGACGGCGAAGAGATAGGTTTCGTTCGTGTTCGATCCGGCGGAAGGATCGTTGGTCGACGTCAAGGCGTCCGGACGAACGTAGAGCTGGGGATTGTAGTTGTTGCCGGAAACCGGCTCATAGACGTACGCGTGGTATTCGCTGAACCCCTCCAGATCGGACAAGCCCACCGCGCCCGTCGATGAGCGGATGCAGTTCACCATCGTCGCATCGTACCCGTTGGTCCCGACATCCGTGACCACGCGGCCGAGGTCGTTGTGGATCGGATAATAGGCCGCCAACTGGTTGGCGGACGAAGCCTGGTGCAGGAATCCGCCGAGCGCTTGCTGGATTTCGTTGGTGCCCAGCGCGCGGTTCCAGATGCGGAGGTCGTCCATCTTGCCGGCGAAGAAGTTGTTGCTGACGCCTCCGGCGAGGGCCTCGCTTTTGCCGAACTGCAACAACCCCACGCGGTTGGTGGTTCGCGCGAACGGCCCGACGGAAGCGGCCGCTCCGTCCACGTAGAGCGTGGCGTTGGAGATCGCCCCGTCGTAGATCAGCGCGACGTGGTGCCAGGCATAATCCAAAAGCGAAACGGTGCTTCCGGGAACCGTGGCGGCCACCGCCCCCGCGTTCGATTCGAAGATCGCCCGCAGCACGCCGCCGGTGGACATTTCCACGCGGAAATCCGTCCGGTGGTTGGCATTCGTGGAAACGGCCTGCTTGAAAAACAGCGTTTGCGATTGGCCGGGCAGCACGGATTTCGCGAACTGGAAATAGCCCTCCACCGTGAACGATCCGCCCAGCTCGTTCGTGATCCCCGTATCCAACACCGACGAGGTTCCATCGAAGGCCAGCGAAATGGCCGTAGGCAGCGGCGTCACCTCGACTCCGACCGGCCAGTCGCCGGGCGTCAGATCGAACTGCGGCTCATCGCGCTGAATCGACTGCACCGGAACAAACCAGACGTTGTCGTCGCCGTTGTCGTCGGTCCCGGTCAACTTCAGCAGGCAAGAACCGCTCGATTTCGTGGAAAACACGTTTTGGGAGTCGAGGAGCGCATGGCCATCGGGCTCCTGGAATCCCATCAACGTGGCCGTATAGGCATCGGAGATGGGAATGGTCAGCCCAGCGTTGACGGTGCCATCGGCATTCGTTTCGCTTCCCCGGACGTAGGACTCGGCATTCGCGGGCCAATCGCACTCGTAGTTCAACACCTCGAACGGCCAGCTCGTCCCCATGAGATCCTGCTGCCGCCAATACACCTCGATCTTCCACGGCTCGCCGACCGTCTTGCGAATCGCAAAAAGGTCGCCGTTCTTGGGGCTGTAGCTGTGCTGGCCCTTGTGCTGGTACAGATAAGCCCCGACGTCGTCGTCGCTGTCCAACCCCGCCGTCACCGAGGCGTTCAAACCCACCACGTCGTAGCCATCGCCCGTCGGCAGGAGCTGGCTGCCGATGCCGGCGGACACGGTCTTGAGGTCCGGCGCGCAAATCTCGACCACGATCGTTCCCAGCAATTGGTCGAAATTGCCGGTGCTGTAGTAGCCCATGACCACCCGGCCTTGGATGCCCCCCAAAGCCCTCAGCCAATGCGTGGCCGGGTCCAGGAAAAGCCCCTTCACCACGTTGGTGCTCACCGAAATCATGCCCCCGGAGGTGTTGGTCACCGCGCCGTAGGTCAGCGCCAGAATCTCCGGATTGCCGAAGAACTTCACGAATTTCCCGGTCAGGTCCACCGGCGGCGCGTTGAAGGGTTCATCCGTCCAATAGATGCGATAGGGTTTCGCGCGCGACGAACCGCTCACCTGATAGCTGTTCGTTTCGCTGCGGCCATCGCTCAACACCCACACCACGCCGATCAGGCCCCCTTCCGAAAAGAAGATGCCGGGCGCGGAAGCGTCGAAAAACACGGCGTTGTTCGAATAGGCCGGGGAGTTGGTGAGGCGCGCGAAGGTGGCATCCCAATTCACGTTGGTGGGCGCGGTCAAGCGATCGCCCAGATAGTATTCCGGCTTGATGTGTTCCACGGAGGAACCCAGCACCGATTCGACCAAGCGGAAATCCCGGGTGCTCGGCGAGGTGTCCACGGAATTCGGATAGCCATTGGTGGTTTTTCCCGACCCGCCCGCCGACCAGACCACCGACTTCGCGTTGGTCGCCGCCCAGGCCGATGGAGACGGCGTGTCGTAGATGGGGAAGGCCGGCGGCGCCGTCACCCGATACCCGTTCTGGCTCGCCGCCGAAACGGCTCCCGGCATCAGGTACAGGGCAAACGCCAAACCGATCGTCACATACCGCGTGGTTTTCATGGCAACTGTTTCTCCACCGACAACCAATCCAGGGGGGTCCTCGACCGGCGATTCACCTTTCCAAGGTCATGCGCCTGGCTCTATTGCATGCGCATGATGTAGCACAACGCAAAATACGGCGGCAGGATAGTGACCGGACTGCCCGTGCCGGTGTTGTCCGTGGCCATGGGTCGCCAATACATGTAGTTGTTGTCGGCATCATGGTTCCCGGAGCCCGTCACTTCATAGCCCAGATCGATGTAGCCGCCACTCGTCGGAACTTTGGATGGAACGACGGATTCGGCGTAGTAAGCATCTTTGAAGGTGTGACCGTGCGACGGCAGTTGGTTCGTCGCCAGCGTCACGCTCGCCACCCCGCCCGTCGTGCCCACGCCATAATGGTTGCCCGCGCCCATGATGAATCGATCGCGCAGATCCGGCGTTCCGTTCTGGCCGTTGCAAAGCGCCCACCCATCCGGAATGGCGTTCGTGGCGCCCGACCACATGAGGATGGCGCCGACCGGAACGGTCCCGTGGCCCGCGAATTTCGTATCCACTTTCAGGGCCCCGTCCACGATGGTCAACGTGGCGATCCCGGCGCCGGTTCCCACCTGGAGGCTCGTGCCGACTTGCGCCGTCCCTTCCACCAGCGCTCCGCCGTTGGCGCGCAGGACCCCGGTCACCTCGAAATCGCCGGCCGCCTCCTTGACGTCGCCCGCCCGCAAGGCATAGGGCACCGCCAGCAGCCGCTGGCGCGGGGCAATTTCGGTGGAGCCCTGGACTGTCAGCCCCAGATAGAGCGCGGCATGGCCCGAAACCGTCGCCGGCAGGGTGGCATCGGCAATCAGTTCCGAGCCCGCGCCGTCATCCAGCTCCACGTTGAACAAGCCGTTGGAATCCACCAGCACCGCATATTGGCGGCCCCACACCGCGCTGCCTCCGGTCGCCATGGTGTAGAGCCTGAACCCCACGTCGTAGGAACCGGCGGCCAGCAGCTCTCCGGACCCGCCGCGCAGCACGCCCTGGTAGTTGAACAAATCCGGCACGCCCTGCGCACGGGCCGACAGCACGCCCGCCAGCAACACCCATCCGACCCAAACCTTGATTTTCATTCTTCGACTCCTTTTCCGTTTTCTACATTCCAAAATCCAGGGTCATCGCCTCACTCCGTCGAGAGGTTTCCGACCTGGCTGACCCGGCGCAGCTCGAAACGGCCCTGCATCAAAATCGCGCCTTCGCGGCGGATGCCCTCCACGAGAAATTCCACGTCGCCCGACGTCCGCTCGGACGGATTCCACAAGGCCGATCCGCTGCCGGTTGCATTCGTCTCGCTCCAGACCAGGCTGATCGCGTTGCTGATGGCAAACAGTTCCGGTTTCGTTTCCCCGACATACAAATCCGGGTCGTCGCCGGCCGGCAATTTGGTCGTGAAATCCCACGCCAGGCCGTCGTGGTCGGGGTGGTAGGGATGGCGGAACGGATTCACCGGATCGTCCGCCGCGATGGCGTACGTGAACCGCAAGCGGTTTCCAAACCCGCCCGCCGTTTCGTCCCA
The DNA here is from genome assembly GCA_964510645.1 of uncultured Verrucomicrobiota bacterium. GTDB lineage: Bacteria > Verrucomicrobiota > Kiritimatiellia > CAIQIC01 > Lenti-01 > Lenti-01. The sequence goes on from CAZECJ010000024.1 coordinate 22,627, forward strand.
CGCGACGTCGTTTTTCGTGCCGAAGGCCACCGAACTGATCCGCACGCTCTGCCCCTCCGCCGGGACGTCCTTTTCATCCACGTAGAGCGAAGGCATCCAGTTGCCCTCGGCATCTTCCGTGCCTGCCGCCAGCACGCGCTGCAACAAGCGGCAGCGGCCATCCCCGTCCACGTGCAGAATCAAGCGGATTTCCATGGGTTCGCTGGCCTTTCCGCCGTTGACCACGGTGCCGGCGCCCACCACTTGGGAGACCCGGTCCAAGCTCGCCTTGCCCACCCAGAGGCCCGCCGGCCACAGCGCGCGGGTCGGATCGGGCAAGCTGTATTCCGCTTCCAGCGCGATTTCCGTCCGTCCCCCGGCCGTATCCGTACAGACCAGCAAGCCGCCATAAGATTGGCCTTCCACCATCCCCGTGCGGTCCACGGCCAGCGGCAGCGTCCATTCCTCGCCCGCCAGCAGCGTCTTCTGCACCCCGGACGTGAGCGCAAGCCACCCCGACAGGTTGTCGAAGTACAGCAGCGCGGGGAAAACCGGAACCGGCCCCGAGGGCGCCGGCGCCGAATTCGTCGGCGTCAGCGTCACCGTCAGCGGCGCCCCGTTTTCGTTGACCAGCCGCAAGGTCTGGCGCGATTGGTCCGCCGGAAAAACCATGCCATCCGGACCCGCCGGATAGGCTTTGACCGGGCCAACGAACGACGAACGCTGGTCGCACGAAATGAAATACGCCTTCCCCGGTTCCATCGCGGTCGTCCCCAGCGTGCCGGCAAATCCGCCCATCGTGTAATAATTGGGCTTGGCGCTATTGGTCCCCCCCACCCGATACGCCGACAGCTTGGACATGTCGAAGCCCGCCCCGGCCAAATACGTTCCAAACGTGGCCCCCGCCGCTTGGCGAAACCCCAGCAGGTTGTACGTGTTCGTGCCCGGCACCCATTCCATGCGCGGGACGGACGGCCGGCCCGTCAGCGTCCGCTGGAACGCCTGCGTCGCCAACACGAGATAGGCATGTCCCGCGACAACGGAATTCAGCGCATTGGCCCCCGCCGGCAATCCCGGCACCCACGTCAGGAATTCGGACGCCATGTCCAGCGGCTCGTTGGGATTCAACTGGAATCGCGCCACCGCGCTTTCCATGTTGTAGAGACTGACGTGCGCGACGGGCCAATCCGCGAACACCACGTCGCAGCGCGGATTCTCCGGCTCCACCTGCAGATAGACGGCATTCCATCCATTGCTGAATGAAAGCGTCTGCGTGCTCCACTGCCCCAAGGCCAGGCCTGCCCAACCCCAAGCCAATCCCATGACCGTCCGCGCCAAGAACCGGATCGAACCAAATCGCTTCATATCCATGGGCCTCCGTGCAGGCAAACCTATAATGTTAGGATCTGATTAGGCTTTCTGGACTTATTTATGCCCGATGGCAACACAAATCGATCATGAATGGAATCGGCATTATTCGCGAATGATGGTCATCTAGTTCAGCCGCACGCGGGAACTCAGCGCGGAGGACAACAGGTCTCGCGCTCCCCAGTCCCCCCGGGGGGCGTCACTCCGGATTGGCCCCGGCCACCCGCTTGCCCAGCACGACGCAGTTGAACAGCGCCCGCCCCACCTGGTCCCGCGTCAGGAACTCGTTGCTGCCCGCCGCCTCGTTCATCGAGACGACCGTCTGCTTCAAGATGTCGTAGGTGCGGATCGCCAAGGTCTGGTGCTTCCACATCTCGGGATTCTCCAGATCGATGTCGGAGGCGAACCGGACCAGGATCTTCCGGGTCTCCAGAAACACCCACAGCTCGTTGGCCACCGGCGACAGCGGCGCCACGTGGATCACCTGCTCCCGCGGCCGGGTGTCCGCCGGATCGAGGTGGTAATAGTCCCGCACCGCCATCCGCAGGCGCTCCTGCATCGCTTCGTCCGGGAACCGCGCCTCCGCTCGCTTCCGGAACAAATCGTCCCGCATCTGCGCGTAGTCCATCTGCACGACGGCAGCACCCGGCGGCGGCTCCGCCGGCAACGGCTCCCGCGACACGTTGACGATGCGAAACCCCCGGCTCTTCACCTCGATGCCGAGGTCCTCGATCGCATAGTCCGCCTTCTTCACCATCACGCGGATCCCCAGCTGCGGCAGAAGCAGTTCGCCGATCACGCTCCGGTCGCCCTCGTCCAGCTTCACGTCGAGGCGCCGGACCCAGTAGATGAACTCCTCCGCCTGCGCCACCGTCTTCTTCTCCACGTCGTCCTCGTCCATGTACCACCGATAGAGGTGCTGCGTGATCTGGTACAGGAAGGCCAGATCCGTCAATTCCGCCGGCGGCGCGATCTCCGCCGCCGGAGGCGCCGCAGTCTCCGGGGAAACGGACGGCACCTCTTGGGCCCAGGCGGCAACGACGGATCCCAACAAGGCCATGACGAGGAGAAATCTCATTGGGGATCCTTTCGCAGCGTGAAGAACCGGTTGCCGCCCAGCAGGCCTTGCAGGGAGTCGGGGATTTTGACGAAATTGCCGCCGGGGCTGTAGTAGTCCTGGCCCGTCATCCACGAATACGCCCGCCCCGTCACCGCGACCTGGTTCACGACGGTCAGGCCCGCGAACCGATCCGCGCCGGGAATGCCGCCCGCCAAATAGGCGCTGGCCAGCCCCTGCCCGAAATTCAGCAGGTTCGCGAACCGGCCCGGCTTGTCCCCGCGGTTGGCGATCTGGGTCAAATACCGGAGACGCTCCTCCACCCGCGGCGCCGCGACCGGCTTCCCGGCGGCATCCTTGGAGAACCCCTCGCACTGGTTCTTCGCCGTGATCACGTCGATGACGTTTTGCGAGCGGATGGCGGCGATCTCCTCCTGGGTGTAGCCCGGCGGAACGTGGTTCATGCGCGCATGCAGCACCCAGAGGATCGACAGCATCGTGGCCTTCGTATCCTCCTCGCTCACATAGCCCCGCTCGCCCGGGAACGGCGATTCGTTGATCAGCAGCCGCGCCAAATAGCCCGCGGCGGCCGTCGGCGGCTCCATCCGGACGAACTCCCCTGCCGCCGCGCTCGCCGCGCAACACAAGATTCCCGCCATCAGGCTTCGGAAACGCAGGTTCATGGCCTATCCGCCCAGCGAGCGGCTACGGCACCTTTTGGTCCGCGCGCTCGCGGAATTCCCGCAAGGCGCCGCGCATGCGCGCGCCCCAGTAGTCGAAGGCATCGCGCACGTCCTGCCACTTGCTCCACTTGTCGAGGCGGCCGGTGATCTTGGCGCCGACGCGTTCGTCCACCATCGCGGCCAGCCGCGCGCCGGTCTGGGCGTCGAGGGCTTCCGCCTCGATGCGCACGGAGCCGGTGGTCAGCGTTTTGCCCAGCGCCACGCGCTCCAGGGCGCTGATGGCAAGCCCGACCGGCACCACGGTGGAGAGGGTGTCGATGACCGGCTTGGTTCCCCGGGCGTCGGTCACGGCGATGCGCAACCGGAGCGTGCCGGGACCGGGCTGGTCCACGATCGCATAGTCCTGGCCGAGCTGTTCCCGGAGCGTGGCGTGGAAATAATCCAGCAGGGCTTGCCGGTCCTGGGGGGCCAGCCGGTTCAGGCGACTGCCCTTGCCGAGGTAGCCCACGACCGGATCGATCAGGATCTTGTCGTAGTCGCGGACGTCGGCGGCAGGGTTGAAATAGATCAATAGCGGCTCCCGCCCTTGCCCCTGGCGGAACTGGGAATAATCCCCGAGAAAGCCCGACGTCTTCGCGTGGCGCGTCTGGTAGGTCGTGGAACACGACGCGCCCAGCGCCAGCAGCAGCAACAGTCCGATCCAGCGGAAATCCATGGTTTCACTCCTCGGGTTCAGGCGTTATCCGGCGGGTTGGGAATGCGGTAGACGATGGCGTAGTTGACCGGGATCACCACCATGGTCAGGACGGTGGCGAACGTCAGTCCGCACATGATCGTAACGGCCATCGCGGCGTAGAAGGCGTCGGTGACCAGCGGCAGCATGCCCAGCACCGTCGTCAGCGCCGCCAGCGCCACGGGCCGCAGGCGCGACACGCCCGCGTTGACCACCGCGTTGAACGGATCCACGCCCGCGGCGGACTGCGCGTTGATCTCGTCGATCAGCACGATCGCGTTCTTGATCTGCATGCCCACCAGGCTCAGCATCCCCAGCAGCGCCATGAACCCGAACGGCTGGCCGAACGCCAGCAGGCCGACCGTCACCCCCACCAGCACCATCGGCACCGTCATGAAGATGACCGCCGGCTGGCGGACCGAATTGAACAGCGAGACCACGATCAGCATCATGATCAGGATCACCGGCGGAATCTTGCCGGCCAGCCCGGCGTTGGCGTTGGTCGAGCTCTCGTGCTCGCCGCCCCACTCCATGCGGTAGCCTTCCGGCAGCGAAGCCATCGCCTCCGCCAGCTGCGGGGCCAGCCGCTTGAACGCCGTCGCCGCCATTTCGCCGCCGGACGTGTTGCACTTGACGGTGAGGCACGGCGTGCGGTTGCGCCGCTGCAGGCGGGCTTCTTCCGAGACGGTCTCGAACCCGTCCACGACCTGCGCCAACGGAATCGGCCGGTTGAGGCGCGCGCTCCAGAACCAGGCGCTCAGCAGCGAATCCGGATCGGACCGCTCGGCTTCCGGCGCGCGCAGCACGATCGGCAGGCTCTCGTCGCCCTCCTTGTAAGTCGCGAGCGGCGCGCCGACGGTGGCCGCTTTGACGGCGGCGGCGACTTCCGCGCGCGTCGCGCCCAGGTTGCGGGCGCGCACGTCGGACACCACGGGACGGATCAGGTCCACGCGGTTGCGCCAGTCGGCCTGGATCTCGACCAGGCGCGGATCCGCGCGCAGGATCGCGATGGCCCGGTCGGCGTATTGCCGCAGCACTTCCGCATCGGGACCGAGAATGCGCATCTGGATCTTCTGGGGATCGCCCGGACCCAGGACGAACCGCTGGCCGTAGACCAGCGCGTCGGGCACCTCCGCGCGCGCGTATTCCGTGATCTCCGCCGACAAGCCGTCCACGAGGTGGTAGTCGTCGACGTCGACCAGCAGGATGCCGTAGGCGGAGTCCGGATTCTCGGGGCTGTAGGTCAGCAGGAACCGCAGGCCGCCCGTCGCCGTCATTTCCGTAACGCCCTTCACGCCGTCGAGCTGGCGCACGTGCTCGCCGATCTGCCGGATCCGCGCGTCGGTCGCGTGGATCGACGTGCCTTGCGGCATCCATACGTGCACCATGAATTGCGGCCGGGTGGAATCCGGAAAGAAGTTCTGCTTCACCTTCGTGAAGCCGTAGCCCGCCGCGACCAGCATCGCCAGCAGGACCGCCGACGACAGCCAGCGGTGGCGGATGCACGCGACGAGGAACGCCCGATAGCCTTGATAGAACTTGCCCGCGTAGGGATCGCTGTCGTCCGCCGCCGTTCCTTTTTTCTTCAGGAACGTGGCGGCCAGCAACGGCGTCAGCGTGATCGCTAGCACCCAGCTCAGCAGCAGCGAAATCAGCAGCACGAGGAAGAGCGAGCGGCAATACTCGCCGGTGCTGTCCTGCGAGGCCCCGATCGGGGCGAACGACAGGATCGCCACCGCCGTGGCGCCCAAGAGCGGCCACTGGGTCTGCTTCACGACGGCCAGCGCGGCCTTGACCTTGTCCTGCCCTTTCTGCGCGGCGATCAGCACGCCTTCGGTGATGACGATGGCGTTGTCCACCAGCATCCCCAGCGCGATGATGAACGCCCCCAGGCTGATCCGCTCGAACAGGATGCCCAGGTTCTGCATGACGAGGACCGTGCTCATCACCGTCACCACCAGCACGACGCCGATCAGCACGCCGCTCTGCATCCCCATGGTCAGCAGCAGGACGGCCACCACGATGACGACCGCCTCGATCAGGTTGATCAGGAAGCCGCCGACCGCGACCTTCACGCTGTCGGCCTGGTGCGAAATCACGCCGAACTCGATGCCGATGGGCGTCTCGGCCCGCAGCTCCTCCAGCCGGCGGTCGATGGCCGCGCCCATCACGACCACGTTGCCGCCCTTGACCGTGGAAATGCCCAACCCGATGCAGGGTTTGCCGTCGTAGCGCAGGAAATTCCGGGGCGGATCGAGATAGCCCCGGCGGACCGTCGCGATGTCCTTCAGGCGGATCGCGGAGCTGCCCGCACCCGCCGTTCCCGCCTGCACGATCAGCAGCTCGCCCAGTTCCTCCACCGACTTCAGCTTGCCCGTCGGCGCCAGGCGGATGAACTTGTCGCCGATCTCGATGGACCCCGCGTCGGCCGCGTTGTTCTGCCCCGCCAGGACGTCCTGGATCTGCTTGGGCGAGATGCCCGTGGTGGCCAGGCGCGTCCGCGGGATCTCGAGATACACGACTTCGGGCTGGTCGCCGAGCATGTCGATCTTGGCGACGTCCTCGCACAGCAGCAGCTCGCGCCGCAGGATCTTGGCGTAGGCCTTCAGGTCCGCGTAGGAATAGCCGTCGCCGTAGACGCCGTAGAACACGCCGAACACGTCGCCGTAGTCGTCGACGACCTTGGGCGCGGCGCAGCCGGGCGGCAGGTTGGCCTGCATGTCGCCCACCTTGCGGCGCAGCTCGTCCCAAATCTGCGGCAGATCCTTCTTGCCGTACTGGTCCTTCATTTCGACCATGACGATGGACCGGCCCGGATAGGACACGCTCGTCACCTTCTTCACCTGCCCCATCTGCTGGATGGCGACCTCGATCGGATCGGTCACCTCCTCCATCACCTCTTGCGCGGTCGCGCCGGGATAGGAGGTGATGACCTGGGCGTTCTTGATGGTGAACTCGGGATCTTCGAGCCTCCCGATCTGGGTATAGGCCCACGTTCCGCCCAGCAGCAGCGCCGCCGAGAGGACGTAGGTGAGAATTTTCTTCTCGATGCAGAACTGGGCGATGCTCATGGAGCGGTCTCCGCCGCCGCCGCACCTTCATCCAGCAGGCGCACCCGGCGCCCTTCGGTCAGGATCGCCACGCCCGCCGCGGCGATGCGCGCGCCCGGCGCCAGACCGTCGAGCACCTCGACGTTCTCGCCCAGCCGCCGGCCCAGCACCACGACCTGACGGCGCACGTCGAATGCGCCGCTGTCCTGTGCGTCCAGGACCCAAACGAATGCTGCACCGTCGCTCGCGAATCCCACGGCGTTGGACGGCACCGCGAGGGTTCCGTCCGCGGCGGAAGGCTTGGCGCCTTCGATCACCACGGTCCCGCTCATTCCGGGCAGCAGGAAAACGCCGTCCGGCTTTTCCATCGAAAACGTCGCGCGGTAGGTCTGCGTCACCGGGTCCGCCGTCGTCACGAATTCCTTCAGCTGGACCGGGAACGATTGCCCCGGAAGCGAATCGAACTGGACCGCGAACGAGGCCGATCCCAGCTTGTCCGGCGTAGCCAGCTGCACGTAGCTTTCCGGCACCGACACCGCGATGGTCAGCGTCGAGACGTCCTGCAGCTTGAGCACCGGCTGTCCCGGCGACACCGTGTCGAATTGGTCGGCAAACGTGTCCGACACCACGCCCCGGAAGCGCGCTTCCAGTTGCGTATCGTCCAGCGCCTTGCGCTGGATCGCCAGCTGCGCCTCGGCCTTGGCAACGGCGGCCCGGGCCTGCGAATATTCGTCCTGCGAAACCGCGTTGACCTTCAGCGCCTTTTCGATGCGCCCGAGCGAGCTCTGCGCGCGCTCCAGATCCGCTTCCGCGTTCTTGACCTGGTTTTCGTAATTGCGGGGATCCAGTTTTCCCAGGACGTCGCCCTGGGCGACCACCATGCCGCGCCGTACCGGGAATTCGACCAGGCGCCCGCCCACTTCGAAGGACAGATTCACTTCGACGTCGGCCTCGACCGTGCCGGGAAAGTACAGTTTCGGCCGCGGAGCGTCCGCACCGACAATCAAGCTCTTGATCGGCCGGATCGTCGTATCCGCCGGTTCGTCCTCCGGCTTCACCTTGATGAGAAAGACCGCCGCCACGCCCGCCACCAGCAACGCGCCGCCGATCCACCGTCCCGTCGCATTCTTCATCATCTTTTTCATGACCCAGCTCCCATTTGCTCGAAATTCCGAATCCCGCGCCCGCTCAACGATCCGCGGCCACTGCCCAGCCACCGCCGAATGCCTTGTAGACCGCCACGAGATTCGCCGCCGACTGTCCCTGCGACTGCGCCTGCGCGTCTTGGTAGGACGACAGCTGCCGCTGCATGTCCAGCACGTTCTGGAAATTCGCGAGTCCGCTGCGGTAGAGCTCGTTGACCAGCTCCACGCTCTGCTCCGCCGCCGTCGCCGCGTCGCGCAACGACGCCAGCCGCTTCGTCTCGTTCCCGTACGCCGCCAAGGCATCCTCGCATTCCTGGTACGCCGCCAGCACGGTCTGCTCGTAGGCCGCCAGCGCCGCCCGCGTCGAGGCCTCCTCCGCGCGCACGTGGTTGCGGATCTTTCCCGCGTTGAAGATCGCCCAAGTGAGCGAGGGCCCCACGGTGAAATCCTGCGCCGCCGTGGTGAACAGCTCCCCGCCGTCCGTCGCCGCCAGCGCGAACGTGCCGTTCAGCGCCAGCGCCGGAAAATAATCCGCCTGCGCCACGCCGATCTTCGCCGTCTGCGCCGCGAGCGCGCGCTCCGCCGAACGGACGTCCGGCCGCCGCCGCAGCAGTTCCGTCGGCAGCAACCCCGGCAGCGCCGTCGCCGCCGGCACTGGGCCCGGCTCCCGCAAGGCCTCCAGCGCACCCGGCAGCTGCCCCGTCAGGACGCACAGCGCATTCAGCGATTTCTCGATCTGGGATTCCAGCGCCGGCACCTGCGCCGTCGTGGCCGCCAGGTTCATCTCCGCCTGGCGCACGTCGAGCTCCCCGGTCAGCCCCGCCTCGAAGCGCCCCCGCACCACCTGCAGCGTCTCCTCCTGCAGCACGATGTTTTCCTTGGCATACGCCCGCCGCTGCTGGTTCATGCGCAGCCCGACGTATTCCGCCGCGACCTGCGCCTGCAGCATCACCTGCAGATGGCGCACATCCTCCTGCGAGGATTCCAGCTGCCCGCGCGCCGCCTCGACGCTCCGGCGCACCCGGCCCCACAGATCCAGCTCCCACGACGCCGAAAATCCGGCCTGGTACAGCCAGCCCGGATTGTCCGTCGCTTCGTAGGCTTCCGGCGTATGCACCCGCTCGCTCTGCCGGTCCGATGCCGCCAAGCCCTGCGCGCCTACCGCCGGGAATAAATCCGCCCGCGCCATTCCGACCGCCGCCGCGTAGGCCTCCATCCGCGCCGTGGCCGCCGCCAGGTCCTTGTTCTGCGCCCGGGTCTCCGCCACCAGCGCTTCCAGCGCCGGGTCGCCGAACACCGTCCACCACGCCGCCAAGGTTTCCGACGATTCCCCCGCCGGCGTCTGCCACGCCTCCGGCGCGTCCGTTTCCGGCGCCCGGTAGTCCGGCCCGACGGACAGGCAACCCGCCCCGCCCAGCAGCGCCCACAGACCCACGCCCGCGAGCCGCCAAACCGATTTCGAATCCGCACGCTTCATATGCCACTCTTTCCGCAGGACCAAGGCCCGCCGGGTTTCCGGAGCATGGAACTTATGGACGGACAAGCTACCACGACGAGGGGAAAGCGCTCAACGGAATAAGCGCAAACGGGCCCGGCGCGAACGCCGGACCGCCCCTCCGGTCCCGGCCGCTCTCAATAGCCGTCGATGCGGTAGTTCGTCACGCCGCCCTCGACCGCCGGGATCGCCGCGTTGGTGTCGATCTGGTAGTAGGGATCGCCATGGCCCGCGCCGTCGTTGTACTTCGGCGGAATCATGCCGGCGGGCATCTGGACGGGCGGGGTGAAGGCATAGTCCGAAACGTCGGCGCGGCGCTGTTCGATCCGGTCCGGGAACACCCGCAGCACCATCAGGTCGAAGGACCAGACGATGTCCCGGCCCATCTCGACGTCCGGGCAA
>CAZECJ010000025.1:0-32101 GCA_964510645.1 uncultured Verrucomicrobiota bacterium
GCTGGAGGTTGATGACGTTGTTGCCCATGGCGCGGCCGATGAGGTACTCCATGGAAAGGTAGTAGGCGCGCTTGGCGCCGGTCTTGTGGTAGGTGACGGACGTGCGGATCCAGCCGTCGACGAGGCGGTCGCGGATGGCGAGGGCCAGCGCGTAATAGCGGTCGTGTTCGGAGGCCGAGAACTCGTCCTTGGCCAGCGAATACTTGAGGTGGTTCAGATAGCTGCACTTGATCGCCTCGGCGGTGCCGAGTTGCTGGCCGTTGCAGGGGGCCGCGGAGGCGGCGGGAATCGCGGTCTGTTTTCCGTGGGCGTTCATGGTCGTTTGCTCCTGGTTAAAATGGCGCGGGATGCCCCCGGCATGGGGTAAACCGTTTCGCGCATGGTAGGTCGGGGACGGGGCCGGGTCAAGAAAACAGTCAGGCGTAAAAGTCCCGGATGCGTCCGCAAATCTCGTCGATCTGCGGGAAGCTCAGGTCGTAATACATCGGCAGGCGCAGCAGGCAGTCGGAAAACCGATCGGCATGGGGAAGTTCCGGGCCGTCGTACCGCGGGGCGTAGTAGGGGCTCTTGTGCAGCGACAGATAGTGGAACACCGCCAGAATGCCGTGCTGCTTCAAATGGGCGATCAGGGCCGAACGCTCTTCCAGCGAGGCGCAGACGAAATAAAACATGTGGGCGTTGTTGGATGCATAGGCCGGCAGGCCGGGGAGGGTGATCCGCCCTTGTCCGGCCAGTTCGGCCAACCCTTGGGCATAGGCGTTCCAGAGCGCCTTGCGCTTGGCTTGGATGGCGTCGAGGCGTTCGAGCTGGGCGTACAGGAAGGCCGCGACGATTTCCGAGGGCAGGAAAGAGGAACCGACGTCGACCCAGCCGTACTTGTTCACTTCGCCGCGGAAGAATTCGGCGCGATTCGTTCCTTTTTCCCAGATGATTTCCGAGCGCCGCGCAAACCGATCGTCGTTGACGATCAGCGCGCCGCCTTCCCCGGAAATGACGTTCTTGGTTTCATGGAAGGAAAAACACCCCAGATGCCCGATGCCGCCCAGCGGCCGCCCCTGATAGGTGGCGTCGATGGCCTGCGCCGCGTCTTCCACCACCAGCAGGTTGTGCCGTTGTGCCAGGGCCATGGCTCGATCCATGTCGCACGCCACGCCGGCGTAGTGCACCACCACCAGCACTTTCGTCCGCGGCGTGATCAGGCCCTCCATCTGGTCCAAATCCAGGTTGGGATGGCCCGGCTGGCTGTCCGCGAACACGATCTTGGCGCCTTGGCGAACGAAGGCCAGCGCGGACGAAACGAACGTGAACGACGGCACGATCACTTCGTCGCCGGGGACGAGGTCCGCCAAGATGGCCGCCATTTCCAGCGCGTCCGTGCAACTGGTCGTCAGCAGGGTTTTGCGGAAGCCGCCGCGCGCGCATAAAAACTCCTGGCACTTCTGCGTGAAAAGGCCGTTGCCGGAAATCTTGCCCGATTCCACGGCTTCGCGGATGTAGGCCAGCTCGTTGCCGGTCAGGAAGGGCTTGTTGAAGGGAATATGAAGCATGGATTCCTTGCCTTTGAGGTGTTGCTCCCAAACAGGCCTCTATTCCAGCAGATGTGCATATCGGTCCCGCGCAAGAAAATAGGCGGCGCGAGTTTGAAGGTACAGCTGGTTCTGAACACTCTCTTGGCCCGGTTGCAACACGTGGCCCAGCATCCGATTGAATCGGATTGCCCGCAGGTTGTCGCGAAGAATATGGGCTTTTGCATATTCGAGCCGCAGGTTGTCGAAGCCCCAGTCATGAAGAGCAAAATGCGCACGGAAAGGGATCAAGCTGTTCAAACATTGCTCATCCCAAAAAAAAATGCCGGATTCCGCACAATGGGCTTGATAATCAATGTCTCTCAGATTGGCCAGTCCGACTTTTTGGCCACACCATTCCACCGTCGCGTAAAAATTGCGATCGTTGTTTATGCGGTTAAACCAATTCTGCTGCATCTGTTGCGTGATGTGTTCCCGATATTCCATGTACCGGGTAATGCTGGGATGATTTCGCCAATAACGAACCAATTCCAGATCCGCCTCGGTCAGCCGGAGCAGTCCCACGCCATAGCTGATTAATCGCTCGGGAAATCTCATGGCTGTCTCCGCTTCTGCGTCCGCATGCTATTGGGCTAGATACCCGCCATCGACCACCAGGGTGGTGCCGGTGATGAATCGCGCGGCATCGCTGAGCAGGTAGGTTGCGGCAGATGCCACGTCCTCCGGTTCTCCCAAGCCCAAAGGCTGCCGAACGTCAACTTGCCGTTTCCACAGATCCTCGCCCAATTCATTGCGGACATCGTCGGTCAGCGGCGTGTGGATGTAAGCGGCCGCAATGCTGTTGAACCGGATTCTCCTCGGGGCAAACTCCAGGGCCAAAGAGCGCACGGAGCTGTCCAGCGCGCCTTTGGAGCCCCCATAAGCCGCCAAGGTGGGCGAACCGGCTTGACCGAAAACGGAGGAGATGGCCACGCAGCTTCCGTTTTCCAGCCCTTTCTGGCGGACAAAGCACTGGGCCAACTCCAGAAACGCAAAATAATTGATGGCCATCACCTCGCGGGCCTTATTCAAGTCCAGAAGACGCAGGGGCGCCATCGATAAAATGCCCGCCGCGTGGATGATTCCGTGGAACACACCCGTTTGTCGCCCGATTTCTTGCGCCACCGTTGGGAGGTAGCCCTCTTGGGCCAAATCTCCAGCCCAAATCTGGTGGCATCCCTCGGCCATCAAGCGCCGGGTTTCCTCCAAACGAGCCTGATCCCGGGCGAGTAGAATCACGTCGGCGCCGAGACGCGAGCACATCACCGAACAAGCTCTCCCGATGCCAGAAGAGGCGCCGGTTATCAGAATGCGCCTCCCCGTCAGATCGATCGGATTGTACATGTCTCAAGGAAGCAATTGAAGAAGGTCGTTGATCGTGGTCATTTGCTTCAGGTCGGCGACCCGGATTTGCTTGTTGAAACGGCTTTTCAAGAGGGCGACAAGCCCCATCATGGCCATTGAATCCCAGTCCGTTTGATCCAGCCGCGTTTCGGGTGTCGTGGCTTTGTCCCAAGACTCAAAAATAGAGCTGAGGGCCTGCATTTTCTCGTCAATGTTCATTTCTGGCATCCTTTGCAACATTCCGGAAAATTCATCTCCGGATTCACACTGTTAATACCACCGCGCCCCAGGATAGGCCAACTCCAAATCCGGCGAGGAATATCTTGTTCCCCGCTCGGATCCGGCCCTCTTCTTCGGCGCGCTTCAAGGCGATGGGAATGGTGGCGGATACGGTATTGCCGCAATCCGCGATGTTCACGTAGAAGCGATCCGCGGGGATTCCCAGCATGTCGCGCAGAAAGTCCAGCATGAAGCGGTTGGCCTGGTGGAATACAAATAGATCGATCTGCTCCAGCCGGAGTCGGTTGGCTTCCAACGTGTCCTGCAGCAGTTGGGGCATGACGGAAATGGTGAAATCAAAGATGGCGGGGCCGTCCATGAACAAATGCGCTTGGGTCCGGACGTTGCCGGATTCATCGGCCTGCTCGGGCCACGGTCCTTGCCCGAGGGGCCGCCGGGCGCCGCCGGCGGGAATCATCAAATGCGGGGCCCCGCTTCCGTCTGTTCTGAGCACAAAACGGCCGATTTTGGGCAGGTCTTGCGCCCGGATCAGGGTGGCTGCGGCCGCATCGCCGAAGATGGTCCGGGCGCTTTTGTCTAGCGGATGAATATGCTTGGAATAGGTTTCTCCGACCAACAACAGCACGTTGCGGGCGATTTGCCCGGAACATAATCCCTGGGCGAGCGCCAGACCATAAACGTAGGCGGAACAGCCCAGATTGAAGTCTATCGCGCCGGACGCCGTGGGGATGCCCAGGCGGTTTTGCAGCAGGCAGGCCGTGGTGGGAAGAATATAGTCCGGACTCTGCGTGCCGAACAGCAGGAAATCGACCTCGGAAGGGGAAATCGAGTATTCCGCAAACAGAGCCCGGGCGGCCTGCTCCGCCAAATCGGAGGCGCACTCTCCGGGGGCCGCCACGTGTCGCGTGCGAATGCCCGTCTTTTTGAAGATTTTCTCGGCCGACCAGCCCTCATAAAGCGAGGACAATTCATCGTTCGTCAGCAAGGCCGGCGGGAGTTGATACGCAATCGGAGGAAGCAGCGAGTTCATGTTTTACGTCTCCTTATGCACCGGGATGTCCGCTGCGAGGTTGGCTTTGATCTGCCAAATCAAGAGCAGAACGATCGCGCCGACAATAGTCCATAATTCCGCGAATGGGTAGATCAATGCATCAGTTTTTTCAGCCCCGCCTTGACGACCAAGGCTGGAAAACGCCATTCGAAGGGGCTGCGCCACCAGCCCTTGGCTGCAAAATAGCATGTCCGGCTGAAGGATCCTTGATGATAATAATGCTCGGCGTCGATCCGGCAGGCGCGGACGATGGCGACGTGCATGTCTCGGCGAGAGACGAGCCCTTTCCACCGTCCGCTGCGGGACAAGGTGATCAAGGCGGGGACGTCCTCGGGGCCCCATTTCCATTGACCCCGGCTCATGTTGCTGGACCATTTGCGGTACGACGCCAGCGGCTCGGGAATGAATCCAAATCCTGCCGGCGACCGCTGCAGCTCCGAGAAAAAAAACAGATAATCGCTGTTGGCGGCTTTGGGATTCAGGTGGACGTCGTCGTCGCGGGTGGCCCGCCGGGCGCGAATCACGAGCGTGCTGACGGTGATGAAGCAGTGCTGAAGCAATTCTCGGGCACACGGGCCGGTGGGCGGAATCGAGCCGAAATGGCGGATCTCGCCGCGCGAGCCGGCCCCGTCGATCACCCAGGCATAGGTATGGCTCAATGGCAATTCCGGATGAGCCTCCATGAAGGCCACTTGGATTTCCAGTTTTCGCGGCTCCCACAAATCGTCTTGGTCGATATAGGCGATATAGCGCCCCCGAGCTAGCGCCAGTCCCGTGGTTCGGGCGATCGCGCAGATGCCGGAATTTTCGGCGCGCTGGACGAAGCGGATGCGGTCGCCGTAGGATTGGACGATCGCCGCCGAAGCGTCGGTGGACGCGTCGTCCACGACGATGAATTCGAAGTCCTGGAAGGTCTGCGCGAGAACGCTGGCGATGGCGTCCCGCACGGTGCGGGCGCCGTTGTAGACCGGCATGACCACGCTGACCATGGGGGGGCGTTCCGCGGCGGGGCTCGCGGCTGCGCGGGATCCGTTTGGTTCGGGCGCGTCCATGGAGCGAGAAGTACCAAAGCGACCGGCGGAAAACAAGGCGGCCTTGCGCCGCCGCCGGAAAACCGGCGCTTGAATCCGGCGGAAGCCGGGGCGATACTGCTGCCCCATGATGCTTCCGCACGTCATTTTTCCGGACGGGTTGCCGTGCGCCTATTCGGGACTCCGGCCGCTGGCTCGGGCTCTGTCGCTGGCGCCCGTCTACTGCCCGACGACCTATGCCGCGCTGATGAAGCGGAGCTGGACGGCCGGACATGCGCTGCAGCAATGGGGCATCCGCCAGTATGGCTCGACCTGGAACGCGCTGGCGCCCTGGCGGGACGAGGCGCGGATTTTGCGGGGGCTGCCGAAGAGCGCGGAGATCTATCCCGTGCATTTCATCTTCGGGGAATTCGTGGCGCCGAAACGGGCCGCGCCCTACCATCGCAAGGGCGCGCGGGTGATCGTGAGCGTGCATTGCAGCGCGCGGCGGTGGGAATCGGTGTGGCTGCGGCCCGACGGCTATGCGGGCGCGGACGAAGTAGTGCTGACGTCGGAAAGCCAGCGGCCTTTCGTGGCGCGCGACGTCCCGCCGGAACGCATCCGCACGATCCTGCACGGCGTGGCGGCCGACTTTTTCGCGCCTCCGGCCGTCCGGGCGCCGCACGGCAAATTCCGGATGTTCATGCTGGGCGACACCGAACGCGACCACGCCTTCGCCGCGCAAGTCGCGGCGAAACTGCCCGCAGAAAAATTCGAGTGGCGGATCCGGACCGTCTCGCACGAGAAGTCGGCGTACGCGGGGATTCCCTGCGTGAACCTCCTGCCGCGGCTGGCGGACGAAGAAATGCGGGAGGAATACCGGCAGGCCGACGTGCTGGCGATGCCCATGCTCGACAGCGCGGCAAACAACGTGATCCTCGAAAGCATGGCCTGCGGCACCCCCGTGCTGACCAACCGCGTCGGCGGCGTGCCGGAATACGTGGCGCCGGATTGCAATTTCGTTTTGTCCAACGACCGCAACCCGGACGAATGGGTGGACAAGCTCCTGTGGCTCGAACAGAACCGCGGCGCGGCCGAAGCGTTTCGGCCCGCGACGCGGGCCTGGGCCGAGCGGTTCGACTGGAAACTCATCGCCGAAGAGTATCGCGTCCTGTATCGCGCCGTGCTGGCGCGGGGGTGACCGGGAGCATTGAAGAAGAGTTGTTCCTCAATATCTGCATAAAATCTATTACGCTATATATTGCATTGCAATAAGATGTAATAAATCTAGAAAATACATCATATCATAATTGATTTTCAAGTATCCTCTAGTATGTTTTTAAAATATGATTCGTCGTGTCCATGAGAACCGGCTGTTGGAACTGCTGGATGCCTTTCCGGTGGTGGCGGTCCTCGGGCCTCGGCAGGTGGGAAAATCCACGTTGGTGCAAACCGGTCCGAAGCTTTCGGTGCGACGATATGTCACGCTGGATGACTTCGACGTGTTGGGGGCGGCGGAAAAAGATCCGCGCGCGGTGATCGAAGGCCGCGACCGGATCACGGTGGACGAAGTCCAGCGATGTCCCGGCCTGTTGCGGGCGATCAAGGCCGACGTGGATCGCAACCGGCAGCCGGGCCGGTTTCTGCTGACGGGATCGTCCGATTTGAATCTAACCGCCCATCTGGCCAGCGAATTGGCCGGGCGGGTCGGCGTGCTGGCGTTGCCGCCCTTCATGTGGCGTGAACTGGAAGGGCGTTTGGCGCCGCCCACGTGGCTGAATTGGGTCGATCAAACCCGGATCGAGGACATCGAAGCGGACCTGCCGCCCGTCGTTCCGCTCCATTCCGATCTCGAAGTCATCCACATGGGAGGCTATCCGCTGTCCGTGACCGCCCCCAGCGAGCAGGCCCGCCGGGATTGGTTCGCTGCGTATCGCTTCACCTATCTGGAACGGGATGTCCGCCAGATCCTCAACGTGGGCAGTTTGTCGGACTTCGCCCGCTTCTTCCAGACCGTGGCCAGCCGTTCCTCCAAGCTGTCGAACATCGCCGCCTTGGCCCGGGACGTGGGGTTGAAGGCCGCCACGGCGGGGCGGTATCTTTCGGTGTTGGAAGCTTCGTTCCAGTTGCGCCGGTTGGCGCCGTGGTTTGCCAACATGGGCAAGAGGCTCGTCAAGACCCCCAAGCTCTACTGGCAGGACGTCGGCTTGCTGGGCCATCTGCTGGGCTTGGAGGATTGGACGGCCGCCGTCGCGCAGTCGTTCGGCGGTCCTCTGTTCGAGACGTTCCTCATGATGGAAATCGCCAAGCAGGTGGACGTGTTCGCGCCCGACATGCGGCTCTATTTCGTTCGTTCGCATGATGGGCTGGA
This sequence comes from uncultured Verrucomicrobiota bacterium, assembly GCA_964510645.1. Taxonomy (GTDB): domain Bacteria; phylum Verrucomicrobiota; class Kiritimatiellia; order CAIQIC01; family Lenti-01; genus Lenti-01. The sequence continues at coordinate 7,582 of CAZECJ010000025.1, forward strand.
AGTGGATGGGGTGCTGGTGCGGGGCTTGAAACAGCTCCCGTTCGAAATCAAATCCGCCGCCACCGTTTGCGCGGCAGATGCGGCGCCGCTGGAAAACTACATGGATTTGTCCGGAACGGGCGCCCTCGGCGTGGTGTTTTACCGGGGAACGGAATGCCGCCGGCTGTCTCGGCGGGTGCTGGCGGTGCCGCAAACCGCGGTGTTGGGGTGATGGAACGGCTGGACTATTTTATCCGGCGCCTGCTGTTGATGGTGCCGACGTTTCTCGGCATCACGTTCGTCTGCTTCGCGCTGTGCCAGGTCGTCCCGGGCGGACCCGTCGAACAGGCGCTGGCGAAAATGCGCGGTCTGGGCGCGGCGGAGGCGGGGAGGAGCTCCCACGCGGGCGCGGCCATCTCGCCGGAACAGCGCCAGGCGCTGGAGGCGCACTTCGGGTTCGACAAGCCCCTGCCGCAGCGCTACTGGAACTGGCTGGTTCGCGATCGGATGGGGCTTGCCGCCCGCTCGTATAAATACCCCAACAAGACGGTCGGGCGGCTGATCGTCGAACGCTTCGCGATTTCCCTGACGTTCGGCCTGTCGGGCTTCGTGCTGACCTACCTGATTTGCATCCCGCTGGGGATCGCGAAGGCGCTGCGGCACGGCAGCGCGTTCGACGCGGTCAGCAGCGCGCTGGTGTTCGTCGGCTACGCCATCCCGGCCTTCGCCTTCGGCATGCTGCTGAAAATGCTGTTTGCGGGGACGGGCGAGGGCTTCTGGGACGTCCTGCCGGCGGCCGGCGTGACGTCGGTGAACTACGAGCTGCTGTCGCCGGCCGGCAAGTTCAAGGATTTGGCCGCGCATTTCGTCCTGCCGGTGTCGTGCTACGTGATCGGCCATTTCGCGGTGCTGACGCTGCTGATGAAGAACTCGCTGCTGGAGCAGATCGGGCAGGACTATGTGCGCACGGTGCTGGCCAAGGGCGGCAGCCTGCGGCGGGCGGTCTGGTTCCACGCGTTCCGCAACGCGCTGATTCCCATCGCCACGGGGTTCGGCGGCGTGCTGGGCATTCTGTTCGCCGGCTCGGTGCTGATCGAAAAAGTGTTCGAAATCCCGGGCATGGGGCGCCTGAGCCTCGATGCCATCGTCAGCCGCGACTACATGGTGTTCATGGGCATCTTGGCCGTGACCTCGGTGCTGGGGCTCTTGGGGCGGCTGCTGTCCGACGCGTGCTATCTGTGGATCGATCCGCGAATCCAGTTCGATTAAACATCCAAAGAGAAAACTACGAAAAACGCGAACGACGCGAAAAGAACCCCATGAAATTGTTCCCCGGAACCAGATCCCCTTTCGTGTGTTTCGCGTGTTTCGTAGTTTAAAATGGCTTTGAAGTTTCCCATCCTAAAATGGCATCCGGTGACGCGGCAGCGGTGGGCGCGGTTCCGGGGCATGCGGCGCGGCTGGTTGGCGTTCTGGATCCTGCTGGGGGCGTTTGGGTTGAGCCTTTTTTCGGAGTGGATCGCCAACGACCGGCCGCTGTGCGTCCGCTTCGAGGGAAAGACCTATTTCCCGGTGCTGAAATTCTATCCGGAAGACGCTTTCGCGGGCAACGGGCGGCTGACGCGGCCGAATTACCGGGCGCTGGCGGCCGGCGCGGCGTTTGCGCCGGAAAGCGGCAATTGGATGCTCTGGCCGCCGATTCCCTACGGACCGCTGGAAAGCCTGACCCCGGCCGACATCGACTTGCCCGCGACGGCGACGGTGACGGCGACCCCGGAGCCGCGCGTGGCCTCGGTGGACATGGATGCGGCCGGTCAGATCGTCCGAACGGCGGGCGAAGCTAATTATTTTAGGTTTCATGCTGGAGACAATCTGGATTGGGAGTGGCCCGGGGAACTGCGCGAGGGGTTGGCGGCGCGCTTCGCAGATCGCGCGGCGGGCGCGGTGGATGCGCGGACGACGGGGCCGGACGGACGGGCGGTCTGGATTTCGCTTTCGCCCTACCAGCCCCGCGGCGCGCCTCCGGCGCGGGTGCGGCTGACGTTCCGCGAAGAGCTGGCGGCGGGCGCGACGAAGAAAGCGGTCGTGGACGCGGAAAATCCCGTTTATCCGGAAGGCTTCCCCAAGCCCGGGACGGACGGATGGATCTTCGCGACGGTCCGCGAACAGGTGCGGTTCCCGTTCCGGCCGGTGGCGGGGCATCCGCTGGGCATCGACTCGTCGGGCCGCGACGTGGCGGCGCGGATGCTCTATGCGCTGCGGACGTCGCTGTCCTTCGGCATGCTGCTGGTGCTGGCGACGATGGCGCTGGGGACGGCGGCGGGAGCGCTGCAGGGCTATTGCGGCGGCAAAGTGGATCTGCTGGGCCAACGGTTCATCGAGGTCTGGGAGTCGCTGCCGTTCATCTACGTCCTGATCCTGCTGGGCTCCGTCTACGGCCAGAGCTTCGGCCTGCTGCTGGCGATCTACGCGGTCTTCAACTGGATCGGCATTTCCTACTACATGCGCGCGGAATTCCTGCGGCTGCGCAAATTGCCGTTCGTGGAGGCCGCGCGGGTCATCGGCCTGCCGGCGCGGGCGATCCTCTTCCGCCACATGCTGCCGAACGCGCTGGTGCCGCTGGTGACGTTCTTCCCGTTCTCGCTGGTGGGGGCAATCGGCACGATGGCCGCGCTGGATTACCTCGGGTTCGGGCTGCCCCCGCCGACGCCGAGCTGGGGCGAGCTGCTCGCGCAGGCCCAGGAATTTCCGCACGCCTGGTGGTTGGTGCTGTACCCGTCGCTGGCGCTGTTCGCGACGATGCTGGCGGGCGTTTTCGTCGGGGAGGGCCTCCGCGCCGCCTTCGATCCGCGGCGATATGGGAAGATGGAGTAGGGGAAAGAGGCTAGAAGACGTATGCCAGAGGTCAGAGGTCGGAGGGCGGTGGTTGGTGAACCTTCAACCTTCAACCCTTTTCAATATCCAATGTCCAATATCCAATATTCAATCTTCAATTGAGACCCCCATGGCCTTGTGCCATGGGTGAATCAGATCCGTCCCACTTCGCCGGGAAGGGTAATCTCAATGTCCAAGGGTGTTGTAGGCCGGGGCGGCGACCCGGCGGCGGATGGTTCGAGGCGCGGAGCGCCTACGCCTTGTTCTTGATCGTCGGCCAGACGCCGCCGATGCGGCCGGGATGGAACGAAATCCGGCCGCCGGGCAAATCGCGCCGCAAGTCGTCGCTCTTTCCCCCATAGGGGGTGCCGTCCGTGCCCAGCACGCAGCAGCCGGCCTCTTCGGGGGGCAAGGCGGCGATCAGTTCGCGCGCTTCGGCCACGGCCCCCTTCCACCGTTGGCCCAGATCCGCCGCATCGGGCGGGGGTCCCTCGAAAGCGAGCGCATCCAGTTCCATTTGCGCATAACGCTGGCGAGCGGCCTCTTCCAGCAGGAAATCGGGCGTATATCCGGGGTCTTTTCCGCAGGCGGCCCACAGAAGATATCCCAGCGGCTGCAGCCGCATGTGGCATTCCAGCATGTCCACCCAATCGCGCGGTTCCAGGCGGCCGGCGAGAGCCAGCACTTTGTTCGTCGCCAGATCCAGCGGATGCAGCGTCAGCCCCAGGATCGCGTCCTCCATCAACGGGAAGAACCGATAGGCGCTGTCCCGGGCCCATTGGATCAAAACGCGCTCTCCGTTTCGCCCTGCCAGCGCTTCGACGAAAGCCGCGCTCTCGCGGACGGGTTCCACCGAAAATCCGCCCGCTTGCAAGGTCTCTCGGTCTTTGGCCCACGACACGGCCAAGGCTTCATCGGTATCGTGGAACAAGTCGCTATTTCACGATACCCGGGGCGCGCCCAGCGCCTGATTCAAGGCCACGCCGCCGGCCACGTAGCTCTCTCCTCCGGTTTTCCGGCGGTCGGCCAAGATCCGCAAAACGGCTACTTGATGTTCCGAGAGCGCCATGTTTGCAGCCTTTTTGCCTGTTGCCAGGCCGCCCGGGTTCCATGGCGAATGATCGCGTTCAGCACCGTTTCCGCCGCAGGGTCCATCACCGAGATTTTCCGGGGTTCCCGCATGAACCACAGGCAGGCCGCGGTCTGACCACCGACCAACTCGGCAAATGCCTGGTGGGCGTTTGTCGCATCCATCGCCGGAATCTCCACTTTCATGCCTCGACTATATCCCCTGGCCCATTCCTTGGCAACCGCCAGATGGCCTTGCCGACGGCCGGGAGGGGCGCATGTTCGTTCCATTGGCCTCAACTGACAGGATGGAAACTGTTTTCATATGGAGTGCGGCGGCATGTCGCCGCTTGGGGGCCGCGACATGCTTGTCCGCCATAGCCTTGGCGGCGGCGGGTCGCGGCCCGGGAAAGCGCGGTCATGCCCGCGCACTCCAAAACGGCCATGCCGTGGAACCAAGTCGTTTCGAGTTCGTTTAGTCAATGAAACGGGGATGCGCTCGAGGTCGGCGGGTCGGCGGGGCGTCAGATTTCGTTCGACTTCAAAGGCGGTCCGGCGTAGGTTTAGTGCGTAGAAGCGCATGCCTTTCCAACCGCGGCGCGAAGGAACGACGAACATGAAGAAAACGAACGCTTTAGTACGGGGTTTCACGCTCATCGAACTGCTCGTGGTGATCGTCATCATCGGCATGCTGGCCGCCATCATCATACCGTCGATCGCGGGGGCGATGCGGTCGGCGAAGAACGCCCGGGCGATGTCGCAGATCACCGCCATCGACGGCGCAATCAAGCGCTTCTATGCGGAGCACGGAAAAATGCCGACGCCGAAGGGGGAGAATTTCAACCCCGACAACGACGGAATCTACCACACGGACAACAACGGGCTGCAGCAGTCCGAGATCATCCGGATCCTGCTCAACATGGACGACGACTGGAACTCCGAAGAGCGGAACACGAAGCAGATGGTGTTCCTGGATCTGGACCCCAAGTCGGTCCTGGATCAGTACGGCGACCCCTGCCAGACAGAAGTGGAGATGCAGGCCGCGTTGACCGCCGGCCAGCCCGTCTTGGATCCGTGGGGTACGCCCTACGGCATCTTGATGGATTTGAACATGGACGACAAAATCAGCGACACGGGCTATGGCTCCGGGACGCCCGAGGAGATCCGGGCCAAGGTGGGCGTGTTCTCGCTGGGTAAAACCGGCGCGGAGACGACGAGCCCGCCGTTCAAGACGTGGTAGCGGGTCGGAATTCAGCAGCCAGAATCCAGGATTCAGCATGAAAGCGAAAACCAGAGCGGACCGAAGCGGACTTGTCCCGTCTCGGGCGGGATTCACGTTGATCGAAATGCTCGTCGTCGTGGCGATCATCGGCATCTTGGCGTCGATCCTCGTGCCCTTGGCGGGAAGAGCAAGGAATACCACCCTGAAGCGGCGCGCCACGCTGGAAATGAACAGCATCAAGGTGGCCCTGCTGCGGTTCTACGACGACCACCACTACATGCCTTGGGGCGATCCCGCCAACATGATGACCGTGCCGAAGGTGGGGGACGACGCCTTGACGTGGACGGGCGGCGCCGGCGCGCAGGAAAACGTGATGAAGTGGCTGACCGGCGACAACCCGATGAAGGAATCCTATCTGCAGATTCCTGAAAAATCGCGGCAAGATCCCACCCGCCCGATGACCTTCACCGATCCGTGGGGCAGCGAGTACCATATCGGGCTGGACCGGGACATGGATGGCCAGGTGACGCTGGCCAGCACGGACATCCCCGGCTGGGACGGGCAAACCGTGAAGGAGAAAGTGGTGATCTGGACGCGGGGCGATCTCTCCAAGAATCCGCTCGAGCCGCAACACTCGTTCGACATTGTGGTTCCGTAGGACCGGGAAACAGGAGGACACGATGAAAAAAGGATTTACGCTGGTCGAACTGCTGGCTTGCCTGCCGAAGCCTTGGCGAAGGCAAGATCGAGCAGCGTTTACGCTGGTCGAGCTGTTGGTGGTGCTCGCGATCCTGGGCATCCTGATGGCGATGATGGTGCCGGCGGCCGGGATCATCCTGAACCGGGCGCAAAACGCCCAAGCCAAGTCGGATGCCAGCGTGGTGGCGGCGACGATGCTGAAATATTTCATGGAATACAACCGCTGGCCGCCCTCCTATGCCTCTGCCCCGGCGAATACCCGCTTCGTGACCGACGACAAGTGGGTGGCGATCATGAGCCCTCCGCCCCGGAAAGCCGGCGATTCGCCCGATCCGAACGACGAAAACATCCGCCGGATCGTTTTCTTCGAGCCGGGCAGCGGCGTCCTCGCCACCGAGGGGGTCAACAAAGGCTACTTCGTGGATGCGTGGGGCAATCCGTTCAAATTCATCCTGGATACCTCCGGCTCGCAGTCCATCCTGAATCCCGATCCGGCTCCGGCCGACGGCGAGCCGACGGAAATCCCGGAGCGCGTGATCGCGTGGTCGTCGGGCAAGGACCGCGTCGTGAACAACGAAACCGGCGAAGCGGACTGGGACGACAATCCGAAGAGCTGGTGGTGAGTTCGCCGGCGCGAGCAATTAATAATTAAGAATGAAGAATTGGCGGCCGGCCATGAGCAATAAAACAATCCAAATGCGGCGCGGGTTCACGCTGATCGAACTGCTGGCTTGCCAGCCGAAGCCTCGGCGCAGGCAAGTTCGGGCAGGGTTTACCCTGATCGAACTGCTGGTGGTGGTGGCGATCATCGGGGTGCTGTTCGCCGTAGCCCTGCCGGTGTTCGAGAACGCGGGGCGGAAGGACACGAACCGCGCGGCGCAGCAGGTGATCACCACGCTGCGGCTGGCCCGCCAGCACGCCATCGCCAAGCGCCAATGGACGTTCGTGGTGTTCCCCAACCGCGACGGCGCCTACAGCGCCGGCCTCAAGGGCGTCAACACGCTCGACAAATGCCTGCGCAGCTATGCGGTCATCGCGGTCGAGGACAACCTGGACGTCTGGCGGATGTACAAGGAGGACCCCGAAGGGCCCACCATCGACGACATGACGAACCTGACGTTCGTGTCCGACTGGAAGTATCTGCCCGAAGGCATCTATTTCGAAGACAATCCGAAATTGAGCGCGAATTACCTGTTCGGCGCCCCCGAGGCCCAGCCGTACTACAAGCCCTCTTCCGCCGCCAAATTCAAATTCCCCCTGAACCCCGCCAAACCCGACGTGCGCGACATGATCATGAGCGCCGTCCTGTTCAAGCCGAATGGGCGCGCCTTCACGATGAGCCACACCGGGGACAAGCATTGGCTGGACGTGAAGGCCGGCCGCATGTACCTGACGGCCGCGAAATATTACGAATACAACGAGAAAACGGCCACGTCGCTGCCCGACCCCGTGGCGGTTCCAGGCACGAACACCGTGCTGCAGTTCCAGGCCAAGACCGGGATGGTCAAGATCCTGGACGTGCCCTAGGCGGCAGGGAGGAAGACGCGCTATGAAACGTGACAATCGCAGCCGGACCCGGGCGGGCTATTCCCTCGTGGAGGTGACGCTGGCCCTGCTGGTGGTGGCCATCGGCCTGACCTCGACCTTCGCCCTGTTCCCCGAAGGCCTCAAGGCGACGCGCGCCGCCGTGAACGACACCGAAGTCGGCCTGTTCGCCGACTACGTGTTCTCCACGCTCGCGGTCACCGCCGCCGCGAAAAGCGCCGCGCTGGGAACCGGCGCGCTCGACGCCAGCGTCGGCGACATCTACGCCTCGCGCGTGCTCTCCGACGCGGACGTCGACATGAAGGTGCTGAATTCGGGCGACGTGCTCAGCCAGTTCTATTGGGTCGCCCGCAACATGGACATGGGTACCGGCAACTGGGATTTCAGCAGCCAGTCCAAGTTCTGGAGCACCGCCTTCACCTACCGGCTGCGCTGGGAACGCATGAACAAGGGAAACAACCGCGATACCTATTACGCCGTGCTGAAAGTCTGGCCTGGCGAGTGGACGACCATCGACGAAGACAAATTTCCCCCGTACGTTTTCTACCGGGAAATCATCCCCTATCCGGACATGTAGGAGCGCGGGAATGAGAAGGGAAAATCAATATCCAATGTCCAATATCCAATATCCAATGTTCAAGGAGAGCCCAGCAGCCCCCGGCTCGGCGCGCCGGGCTACAGAAGGCGGGCGTTCGATTGTAGGCCGGGGCGGCGACCCGGCGGTTGGCGCGCCCCCGCGCCGCGCCGCCTTCACCTTGATCGAAATCCTCGCGTCGATGGCGGTGCTGGTGATCCTGGTGCTGGCGCTGACGCGGATGTTCGTGTCCGCCGCCGACATCACCAGCCGCGGCATGACGACCATCGCCCGCAACAGCGTGGGGGAAACCGCCATGGATTCCATCATGCAGGACCTGGACTGCATGGTGGTCAACGAGCGCATCGCCTGCGCCAAGGTCGCCGACGACGTGTCCTACGTGCCCGGCGGACCGGGCGTGTTCGACACGTTCTATTTCCTCAGCACGGCGGGCGACCAGGACGACGACATGCCCTATGAATACGTCAAGTTCTACGTGAAGCCGCAGAACCTGACCAATGCGATGGGCGTGCCGTACCGGCGGTACGACCTGTACAAGTCGCGCATGATCATGGCGGTGGGCGCCAGTGCGGAAAGCGGCAACTCGTTCTATGCCCTTCGGAAGGAACCGAAAGACGACCAGGAATGGTGGAAGCACGGCCTGTTCGACACCAAGGTCGGCGACGAAGAAGTGATCGCCGAAAACGTGGTGATGTTCGACATCTACTGCCAGCGCTGGGACACCGGGGACGACTTCACGACCTCCGGCGACGATTTCTTCAGCAACGAGAAGCTGGGCGCCACGAGCAACATCCCGCCGGTGGCCGTGGACGTGATGCTGGTGCTGACCAGCCCCGAGGCGGCGGTGGAGGGCGGCATGCTGCTGGCCGCCGGCCAGGAGCAGCGCGGACTGGAAGCCCTGAACCGCGAGTCGTCCACGCTGATCGGCCGGGCGATGCCCATGCTGGGCCCCTCCCAGTATCGCTTGCAGCGGCGCACCTACAATCCGGTGAGCCATTACAGCAAATAACGGATGGAGAAACGAAGCATGAAGCGGATGGATTATTCCGGCGGGTTCAGGGGGGGGCGGTTTTTTGTAGGCCGGGGCGCCGACCCGGCGGATCGGGGAACTCAATCTCCAATGTCCAATGACCAATATCCAATGACCAACGATCGCCGCCGCGGCGTGGCGCTGATCATCGTGCTGGGCTTTTTGACGATCATGATCCTCATGGCCATCGCGTTCCTGACCCAGGCCCGCGTGGAGCGCCTGGTGTCGGATTCCTCGCTGGAAGGCATGCGGACCCGCCAGGTTGCGCAAACGGCCATGGCCGCCGCCATGCAGGATTACCTCAACGCCCTGCTGTCGATCCCGCAGTCGGACACCACCCACGACGTGTTTCTCTCGGGCGACTTGCCCGTCAGCCTCGGGTTCTACTACTCGGGCGACACCATCGGCGACGACCGCCTGCTGATCGGCAAGGTGGAGGATTGGCTGCTGGACGAGCACCTGGCGGCGGCGCTGGACGGCGGCATTCCGGAGGATGGCGCGAGAAACGCCGAATGGATCTGGGTGCGCCAGCAACCCGGCGCGCGCAGCCGCATCCTGGGGCGCTATGCCTACGCCTGTTTCGACATGAGCGGCCTGCTGGACGCCAACCTGCTGGGCACGGAGTACGGCGACGACGTGCCGCAGTACGGCGATCGCACCAACCGCACCAACGTCCGCAAAATGGTCTACGAATCCCTCAACCAGAGCGGGGGCGGGGATGGCCAGCGCAAGCTGAACCTCTACCAGCGCATCTGGAAAGGATTCGATACGCCGGCGGCCTTGCTGCACCTGACCGACGGCGACTGGAACGACGGCCGGAACAGCGGCCCCAACCGATGGCTGGGCGCGGACATGGACGAATCGCTCGTAGGCGGCATCTCCGCCGCCTCGTTGTCGTCCTACAGCTACGCGGCGCTGCACCGGGAAGACGGCAGCGGCAAGGAAAAAGTCGCGTGCACCGCCGCCGAAATCCAGAAGGATGCCGACTTCGACGACATCTTGGCGGGCGCCAACCAAGCCGACGTGATCAAGGCGATGGAGGACTACGAAAGCTCGGACCGCGCGCCCCAGGGCGTGAACTATCCCTCCGTGAAAAATGTGCCCATGTTCAATGAAATCGGCGCCCAGGCGAGACTGGTGGAATCGCCGGTGAACCCCGGAGTCGACAGCACGTATGTCCTGGAATTGAAGCTGCGGCTCGAATTCTGGTATCCGTTCCCGTCCGACGACAACAACATTGGCGGCAGCTTTTCCATGATGATTCCATCCCTCGGCGGCAGTGTCAGTGCCACGGGTCCCCAGAACATCTGGGTGCAGATGGCCGGAGTGCTTGCGGGCTCGTATGACACGACGGTCCAAGCGGGACCGGTCTCGTCGGTTCCGGCCGCCCTCGCGGTCCCGGCGAATTACAACAACGGCTTGCCGTACTATTCTCCCAGCGCTTCGGATGGGGAAATCGTCTATTCCGTCCAGCTGCAGAATTCCGGCGGAACCGTCATGCCGGCCGGCATGCAATTGTCCATCAACAACGTGAAGATCATCGCCCCGCTGGTGCTGACGGCGGGCGGTCCCGTGGATTCGACGCCGACGGCCGAACCTTTCGACATCTCGTTCTCCGGGGAGCCTCCGATCGCCAACGGAGCCTCCACGCCCTGGAAATCGCTGGGGGTGAGCGATCCCCGCCTGAACCATATGGTGGATGCCTGGTCCATCGAAGATCCGCCGACGTGGAAGCAAGTCAACACGTCGGCCAAAGGCGCGAAAGACGAGGCTCGGGTGGCGATGGGCTATCCCCCTGGCGACTATCTCTACTGCCGCAATGGGCCGATGAAGTGCCCCGCCGAGCTGGGCTATTTTTCCGCCGGATCCCCGTGGAAAACGCTGGACGTGTTCAGCGACAAGGGCGTTTCCCTGATGAACCGGCTGATCGACGAGGACCGCGCCGATTTCTTCCAGACCTACGACGTGTTCTTCACCAACGGCACCATCAACCCGTACACGCGGCACACGAACGTCCTGAACGCGGCGTTCTACGGCGTGGACATCCGGGAAGTTCCCGGCATCGACGACGAGCCTAAAAACTCCGAACGCCTGAACGGGAACAACCTGAAGCTGGTCGTGGACGCCATGATGGCGGCGCCCGTCAAGAACGGCTATGCGGGCTGGGGCAAGATCCTGGCCAGCAAAAACCTGCCGCAGGATTTGAACAAGAACAAGCGCATCGCCATCATGAACGACACGTGGGGCTTGTTCAACGAATCGGACCGCCTGTTCGTCGTGGCCGTGATCGCCCAATCCATCAAGGAAGGCGGCGATCCGTCCGGCCTGGGGAACTGGAACGCCGTCGACGACGTCATCACCGGCGAGCGGCGCGCGGTGGCGCTGTGCTGGATGGACGGCAGCGCGGACGTCGGCGGCAGTTCGCTCGCCCGGGAATTGAACGTCATCATGTTCCAGTACCTGAACGAGTAGGCGCTCCGGGCGGTTCAGCTTGTAGGCCGCCCCTGCGCGGGCGGCGTTCCGGAAAACCGCGCCGGGGGTACAACCCCGGCCAACAACGGATCTTGTAGGCCGCCCCTGCGCGGGCGGCGTTCCGGAAAAACCCGCCGGGGGTACAACCCCGGCCCACAAAGCCGACAAGAAATCCGCAAATATTCTTGATCGACCGGGCGTTGTCGGCCACCCTTTTACGGGTGGCGAACAATCCCCAAAATGAACAAAGCCAGCCCCATCGCTTGCGACGGCTCGAAACCGTTTGGACTTCGCGGGGGCATCCGATCTTTTTCGTGACTCTTTGCGCGGCGGAGCGGCAACGCTGGCTGGATCGTCCGGAAATCCACCGGGCTTTTCTGGATTTTTGCGCCCAGTCTCCGAAACGGGCCTCCGCGTGGATCGGGAAGTACGTGCTGATGCCGGATCACATCCACGTGTTTGTATCGGCCGAGGGCTCGCAAGGCTTGTCCCGGTGGGTGGGGGCGCTTAAGCGCAATCTGGCTGCTGTCCGCCGGGGGTTCGTCGTCCAGACCCACAACGGTGCGGTCGATGTAGGCCGCCCTTGTATGGCCGGCGTCAAGCCCGCCGGGGGTATAACCCCGGCCAACAATTGCGGATATGGATCGGATGTAGGCCGCCCCTGTGCGGGCGGCGGGATCGAAACCCCGCCGGGGATGCAACCCCGGCCGACAATGGAAGCGGATTTTGTAGGCCGCCCCTGTGCGGGCGGCGGGATCTTTTCCGGACGGGCTTGGCAGGCCGGTTTTTTCGATCATGTCTTGCGGAGCAGCGAGAGTTATGGCGAAAAGTGGGAGTATGTGCGGATGAATCCCGTGCGTGCGGGATTGGCGGCCCGTCCAGAAGATTGGCCATATGCCGGGGAAATCGAGGCGCTGCGCTGGTGATTTGTCGACAACAGGTCTGGATCTTGTAGGCCGCCCCTGTGCGGGCGGCGTTCCGGAAAAAACCGCCGGGGGTACAACCCCGGCCGACAACGGGCTTGGATCTTGTAGGCCGCCCTTGCACGGGCGGCGTTCCAGCCATTACCGCCGCTACGGCCAGAGGGGCTCGACGGCGAAGTAGCGCTGGATGCCCGGCGGATTCGAGAGGCTCAGGTAGTTCTGCTCGTTCGTCCGGGCATTGGATTGGACCGGCAGGCTTTCCCACGCTTCCGTCGGAAGCAGCATGTTGGTTGTGGACCGGATGCTGAACGTGTTGATGGGATCCCGCGTGTCGTTGCCGTCGGTCTCGAACCGGAGCACGGTGTTGGAGACGACGACGAACTTCGTGATTTCAATCGGATCGACGATGGGGAAGGTGTACCGGAAGGGATACTGCTTCGCCTCCTCGAGCGTCGCGTAGGCCGTGCTGGAGCCGTCGCCGTCGCTGCCGAGCCAGGCCGTGACGAAGGGCGGGTCGTTGGGAATGGCTTCGATCACGTATTCGAGGACGTCGAGCCGGTCGTAGGTGTAGTTGGTGATGGGTCCCATCCGGACGTAGGCGAGACCGTTGGCGTCGAAGTTGCCGGGGAAGTCCACCTGCTTGACGGCCGTGCTCCAGGCCCCGCCGTCGCCCTGCTTGTGGTGGTGGACGCGGCCGTCGATCGTCGCGAAGGTGTACTCGCTGTTCGTGTAGGCGTAATGGATGTAGAGGTTGTCGGCCTGCGCGGCATCGATGGGGTGGAAGTGGCTGAAGACGCCCTGCAGGGAGGTCGTCGCCACGTTCGCGGGCGTGTGCCAGGCGTTCATGGGCGGATCGTCCTCAGGCGGCACCAGCGTCTGGGCGCCGTTTTGCGCGCCGATGCTCAGGAAGTTGGTCTTGTTCCACGAGAAATCGTCGTATTCGGAACCGATGCCCGCGAGCCCCAGGGAATTCGTGTTGCTGGTTGCGCTCTGCACGACGGGGAGGTGTTCGGAGCTGGAATCGTAGGCGCCGTAGGAGAGCGAGTAGATCAGGTTGCTGTAGTTGTCGTACAGGCGGACGATGCCGGAGGGGTCGCGGATGTGGTCGCGGGACGTGGCGGAATTCCAGACGACGCTGGTGGGGATCAGAGTGGTGAGGGCCTGGTCGACCGGATAGCTGCCGGCGAGTTGGGAATCGCCGATGACGTAGAATCCGTATCCGTTGACCGTGTTGGACAGGACGGTGCCGGCCGGAATGGCGTAGGAGGCGTATTTGGCTTGGCCGCCGTTCTTCGTGACGTCGGAGGAAGACGCGAACAGGAGTTCGACCCTCCAGTTGGTGATCGAGGTGCCGGCCACGCCGCAGAGCTCGATGAACTCGTGGTCGAAGGGCGTTCCGTAGGGCGGCGCGCCTTCGCCCGCGTAGGGCGCATAGAACAGCTCGTTGATCCAGACGGTGCCCCGCTTGACCGACGAGACGACGATGAAGTTGGTGGCGGAATACGCGTAGTTGGTCGTGTAGGACGTGGAGCCGGGCAGCGCCCCCGTGCCGCCGTACGCGACGGTCGCCCTATAGAAGATTTTGACTCCATTGGTTTGCGGGGGCAACAGCGCGGAGCGATACGAGCCGTAGGCCACATAGGTCATGGGCAGGGCATTCCATGACCCGAATTCCTTGATGCGATAGTAGCCCGTGACGGACAGGATGTCCGCGTTTTGAGGGATCACGTCTGCCATCACGTAGAAGCCTTCCTTGGGTGCCGGCGCGCTTGGCGACAGGCTGGCCTCGACGCTGCACGACGGGGCCGGCGCGGGTTCGCCGATCTCGATCTGGTCGATCTGGACTCGCTTGCCCGAGGCGGTTTGGCGGATGCGCACGTAGTGGTAGTTGGCGTTGGTGTTGAAGTACGAATAGAGTTGCGGGGAGGTGGCGGGCGCGACGTCGGAGTTCAAGACGACCCAGCTGACGCCGTTCGAGCTGATTTCGACGGTGAGCCGGGCGGTGGTGTCGCCGCTGAACTGCAAATGGTAGAACGAGATGGTTCCGATCACGTCGACGTAGGGGCTGGTGATGGTGCTGTTGCGCATCCGGCCCGCATAGCTGGAATAGACCAGATTGGTCACGATGGCCGTGTCGGTGATGGCCCAGCCATCCTTGTTGTAGGACAGATAGTCGCCGTTCAGCCGGAAATCGTTGAAGTCGAGGATGCGGGAAATGGACGGGATCGCGACGTCGACGTTGTCCACGACGAACGGCGAGGGCGATCCGGCGGCGGAAATGCGGACGCAGGCGGACGTGGGCAGATAGACCGTGACGGTCGCGTTGGTCTTCAGGACGTTGGTTCCGGCCGGGGCCGGCAGGCGCACGGTGCCGTTGCTGATCCAGCTCGTCCCGCTGTTGGTCGACGTGTAGACGGTGGCGGCGATTTCGCCGCGGTCCAGGGGATGCTGCGAAAGCCAGAACTTGACCGTCCCGACGCCGCCTTCGAAGGTGGGCGAGGTGACCGCGCCGGTTTCGGGATAGACGTCGGCGCTCACGCTGCGCAACAGCCCGTTGGTGTTGATCTGGGCGTTTTGGATGCTCCATTCGGCGATGGAGTAGGACCCGATGGGCGAGCCGATGTAATTGGTCCAGCTGGCGAATGTTTCGGTCCGCCGGACGGTGTAGGATTCGCCGACGGAAACGTCGTCGAGGCGGATGCGGTTGGTGGTGCCGTTGCCGATGTGGCGGATCCGCAGGACGGTGTGGGAGGGGTCGGCCCCCGCGCTGCTGAACAGGGTGAAGTTGGTGGTGGTCAGCGGAATGGAAAAGATTTCCGCCGTGGTCCAGTTGGTGCTGGTCTGGCTGGTGGAGGTTTCGACGGCGAACTGCACGTCGCTTCCGGCGAGCGCCCCCTGGACGCGGGCGTAGAACGACACGTTGCCGATGCCGCCTTCCAGTTCGGGCGTCATCAGCGAGGCGTTGGTGTTGAGCAGCAGGCTGTGCCCGGAAGGCATATAGGGGGCGTCGGGGTCGTCCACCGTGAAGTAATGGATGCCGAGCTCGGAGAAATCGTTCTGGGCATGGACGGTCCATTCGGACAGGGCAAAGGCGTTGGTCGGCGCATTGGTGCTGCCCCAGAAGACGGTGGATTTGCGGCGGAGGGTGTGGTCGGTCGCCAAGCAGGACCAGAGGGTGCCGGCCACGTTGGTGCCCACCTGGCCGATCCGGTCCACGACGGGGCCGTTGATGCCGCCCTTGCGCAGGACGATCGCATCGTCGCCGTTGAAGGTCACCGCGTTGGTCGCCAGATGGTTGCCCCCGGCCGTGAGGATCCGCGAATCGGGCGGATAGGCGTTGGTGGGCGTGGCGGGGCGGTTGACGATGAACGTCTGGCTGGGATTGATCTCCCCCGACAGGGCGATGCTGACGGAGGGGGAGGTGGCGCCGTTGTTGTACTGCTGGAGGACGTATTGCCCCGTCAGGAGATTGGTCGCCGCCGCCGTGCCGTTGTAGATTTCAATGGCCTTGTTGTTGTCGCTGCCTTCGACGTATTTGGAAATGACCACGCCGCCGGTCGGCGCGTTGCCGGAGGCGTTGTAGATGGTCTTGCCGTGGGTGACCGCCCAGTCCGGGGAGTAGGACTGGAAGGAGACGAGGCCTCCCCAGCCGTCGAAATTCTGGAAGCGGGACGCGGCGATGTAGGCTTCGGCGTCGTCCACCAGCAGATAGCCGGTTCCGGGCACGCCGTCGTACTTGAGCAGGATCTTCGCGGCGATGCTGTTGCTGGGGACGACGGCATCCAGCGAGTAGGTTGTCCATTGTTCGCTCAGGCCGACGATTTCAGCGGACTCCGCGGATACGACGTTCGTCCCGTCTTTCCATTCCACGATGATCCGGACGGTGTCGGCTTGCCAATCGCCCTTGGTGCGAAACGCGGCGGACACGCGGAACGTCTGGCCGGACAGGTTGTTGAGCGTGGCGGTGGTCTGGTCGAAATTGCCCAGATCCGATTCTCCCTCCACCGTTTTGGCCTGCAGCACGCCGCAGCGGGAGCCCGAATGCGCCCCGAAGTCGGCTTGCTCTCCGATGGCGCCGTGCCACACGCCCCAATTGGTCCCGCCGTCGAGATTTCCGCTTTCGAACGAGGGGTCGTTGAGATAGTTGAGGCCGCTGGCGACGGTGTAGCGCTGCTGCACGGCGAACGCGCCGCTGTCGGTGTCGAACGTGATGCGGTAGTTGCCGGGCACGGCCGTGAGGGTGAGGGGCGTGAAAATATTGTTGGAGGAGGCCAGCATGTAGCCCGTCGCGGGCAGGGTGTTCGTCGTGGCGTTGGTCAGACCCCAATAGCGGCCGATCTCGCCGGCGGCATCGCGCCCCAGGAAGGAAAGGGTGAACCGGGACGCGTTGGCGATCGCAAAATCGGAACGCCAGACCGTGCGGCTGATTTTTTCCAGATTGACGTCCGGCGGATTGCCGGAGACGAAATCGCCGACGGCGGTCACGGAGGACAGCACGAAATCGTTCGTCCGGATCCGGGCGATGCCGAAGACGTTGGATTGCAGGTTGTACGTGAAAACGAAGGCGCCGCCGTTCGTCACGCCCAGGGTGTAGCGCGCCGAGCCGGACGGATTGCCGCCGGAATACGGCAGGACCGAGATGCTTGCGGCCGCCAGCGCGCCCCGGTTGTTGGTTGCGGTCGCCGTGGCCACCTTGAACAGGAACGTGGCTCCGGGGTCCAGATCCACCGCGGTCTCCCAGACGTAGCCCGCCGTGTTGGTCATGGTGCCGGCGGACGTCGCGCCGTCGCCGTTGAACGAACCGATCAGCTGGACGGCGATCGGATTGGGCGCCGGCGCGACGGGCGCGAGGTCGCAGGTGGCGGTCAGTTCGTGGAAGGTGAAGACGTAGAGGCCCGTCGAAATGCCGCTGTAGAAGACGTTGCTGCCGCCTGGGGTGGGGACCGCCACGCCGAGGCTCGGCAGATGCAACAGGTACTGGTTGGCAACCCCGCCCCAATTGATGTCCCAGCTGCCATTGGCGGCGAACTTGAACTCGCCATTGGCGGAGGTGAGATTTTGGGTGCAAACCCACGTGCTGTCGCCGACGAGCACCATGCTGGCCGCGGGGGCCCAGCCGTTATGCGTTCCGGGAACCCCCATGGAGGAGTAAGAAGAGGCGTGGGCGGACAATGCCAACCCCCATGCCACCGCTCCGATGATTCCGGCTTTCCTACTCATGGCCACCTCAAGTTGTTGGGTCGGAGTCCGACTCGCGCCCATTGAAACCATACTGCTTTCATTAAAATCTGACAAGGGCTTACAGACAAATATAAGGGTGGAATTACGCGGCGGGATCGGCGGAGGCCACAGCGTGGACGAAGCCAGAGCCGCGGGGAACCGAGGCCGGTCCCCCGGAGCCGGAACCGGTTGGCGAGCAACGGGAAACTCCCCTCGGCCCCAGACCGAACCCGCGGCAATCCATCTTTCGACTGGCCGGGCGGGGCGGGAAACGATAGATTGCAAGTGGTAAGAACTGCACCGGGAGCGAGCGCCATGAAAAAAGCGACAATTTGGGTTCTGTTATCCCTGCTGTTGGGGGGAGCGGCCACGAACGCCTTGGGCGCGAATCTGGGCGCATGGGCGTTGACCGCGGCGCCCGGCGAAGGCACCACCGAAGAAACCGGCAAGGTGACCGTGGGCAATTTCGTCGCCGGAACGGGCGTGACCTCGTTCGCGTTCGGCGGCAGCGGCGCGTATGGTTCGGGGTGGAGCACGGCGGCTTCCCCGAGCACGACGAATTATTTCGAAGTGACGGTCGCGCCCCAGGCCGGGTACGGATTGTCGATCAGCGAAATCGATTACAGCGAACGGCGTTCCGCAACCGGCATCCGGGAATTCCAGGTCCGCGTTTCCACCAACAATTTTTCGAGCTACGTCGTGTTGGCGACCAACGCCGTTCCGGACAACGACAGCGAACGGACCTACTCGATGGCCGATTTGAACCTGCTCGTCCAGGAAGGCCGCACGTTCCGGCTCCGTTTCTACGGCTATCTGGCGGAAGGATCCGGGGGCACGTGGCGCATCAACGACAATTCGCTCAAGATCGTCGGCACGGCCATCTCCATGTCGGGCCCGCCGGTCGTCGGATTCAATCCGGGCAGCGGCGTGCAGGTGCACGTGAGCAATACGCTGGATGTGGCGGTTTCGGTGCTCCCGACCGGCGGAATCCAGTCGTGGGGAGTCGCCCCGACCCCGGCCGGCACGACCAACTTCAGCGGCGGCACGTTCCACTTCACGCCGACGGCGGCCGACGACGGGCAGACCTATACGCTGTCCATGGTGGCGACCAACAGCTACGGGACGTCGACGGGCACCTTGGCCATCGCCGTGACGGAATATTTGCCGCCGGGCACGCTGGAAATCACCTTCGAAAACGCGGGCGAAGTCAAAACGAGCTACGATCCCGAAACGGTGACGCTCAGCGGCGAACCCTGGCTTTTCGACCAGGTCCGGATCGGCGATGCGGACACGGACCTCAAGGTCGGGGCCCGGGCGGCGCGCTTCGGGAGCTATTATCCCGCCTACCTGACCTCTTCCAACAAGCTGCTGGCGGCGGGGCTCGGCACGATTTCCTTCCTCTACGCGCAGTATGGCGGCAGCGAAGCCGGCGCCGAGCTGGTGGTGGAGGTGGCCACGAATTTGACGTCCGGCAATTGGATGGAAATGGGGCGCGTGAACGCCAACGGCGTGACGACGCTGACCAAATACGAAGTCGACGTGGGTGTCAGCCAGTCCATGCACGTCCGGATCCGGACCGAATACGTGGAAGGCGTCGGCCAGGTGAACGTCGACAACGTCGTCATCGCGCCCTACGCGGCGCCCAGCTACACGGCCTATGAACTTTATCTGCGGCAGTACAACGTGACGCCGGGCGATTCGGGCACGGCTCCGGGCGAAGACTGGGACGGCGACGGGGCCATCAACACGAACGAATTCAACGCGCTCACGAATCCCTACGACCCGTTGAGCCATCCATAGGTCCTCCCGGCGGCAACCGGACGCGGTTGCGGTCGAGGAAGGCCTCGCGCCAGGGATAGAAACGCAGAAGCGAATCGTCGCGGATGCCCAGCGTGCACCGCGCGGCGAAGAGGGCTTCCACGGTGGCGAGGCCGGTTTCGGGGTCGGCGTGGGTTTTGGATCGGCGGGGATAGGCGGTTAACCATCCGGGCGGGATCGAGCGGGCTTCGACGGGTTCCACGGCCTGGCGCATGCTCGCGGCATGCCGCCAACTGGCGTCGAGCAGCAGCAAGGGCCGGCCCGCGTCGGCGGCGGTCAGCGGCGGGGCCTCCGGCGCCAGCAGCAGATGGCGCGACAGATCGGGCTTCTGCCGCAGGGGATAGGGCAGGAAATCCAGGCCGGGCGTCCCGCGCAGCGGGCGCACGGTGCACTTGGCGGGATCTTCGCCGCGCCGGACGACGATGAGGGTTGGGGAGGTCACGGTTTCAATATCCAATATCCAATATCCAATATTCAATGTTCAATTATCCGCCGGGGTGTGGTTCAATGCCGGCCATGGCAAGAGTGAAACTGGATCTGGACGGCGCGGCCTTCGTCTTCCGCACGGAATTGGACGTGCGGATCACGGACATCAACTACGGCCGGCACGTGGGCAACGACGCGATGCTGGGCCTGCTGCACGAGGCGCGCCTGCGCTTCTTGGCGAATTTCGGTTTTTCCGAGGAAGACGTCGGCGGCGTCGGCATGCTCATGGGCGACGCCGTGGTCCAGTTCAAGGCCGTGGCGTTCCGCGGCGACCGCCTCGTCGTCGAGATGGGCCTGCAAGACGTCGAACGGCG
This sequence comes from uncultured Verrucomicrobiota bacterium, assembly GCA_964510645.1. Classification (GTDB taxonomy): domain Bacteria; phylum Verrucomicrobiota; class Kiritimatiellia; order CAIQIC01; family Lenti-01; genus Lenti-01. The sequence continues at coordinate 27,827 of CAZECJ010000025.1, forward strand.
GACCTACGATCTGGCGTACCGCGTGACGCGCGTCGGCGACGGCGCGACCGTCGCGCTGGCCAAGACCGGCATGGTGGCGTTCGACTACGCGAAGAACCGGCTGGCCGACCTGCCGGCGGTCTTCCTGGAGAAGACGGGAGCGAAGCCGGCATGAAGTTTGCGCTGATCCAGATGAATCCCACCGTCGGGGCGTTGAAAGAAAACGCCGCGAAGATCGCGCGCTTCGCGCACGAGGCGGCCGCCGCCGGCGCGGACGTCGCCGTGTTTCCCGAACAGGCCCTGTGCGGTTACCCGCCGGACGACCTGGTGCTGCGCCCGCGTTTCATGGACGCGGTCGCGGCGGAGGCCGGGAAGCTTGCCGACGCGCTGCCGAAGGGGCTGCTGGCGCTCGTCGGCGCGCCGCTGCGCGAGGATGGAAAGCTCTACAACGCAGCCATGCTGTTCCACGGCGGCCGGCGCGTGGCGACGGCGAAGAAGATGTTGTTGCCAAACTACGGCGTGTTCGACGAACGGCGCATTTTCGCGCCGGGCGCGGCCCCGCTGGTCTTCGAATTCAAGGGCGCGCGCCTCGCGGTGCACGTCTGCGAGGATTCGTGGTGGCCGGAGGGCGAATCGTTCCGCGGCCTGAAGGGCGCGTGCGACGTGCTGGTGAATTTGTCGGCCTCGCCGTATTGCCGCGGGCGCGAAAACGATCGCGAGGAAATGGCGCGGCGGGCCACGGCCGCGCTGGACGTACCGATGCTCTACACGAACGTCGTCGGCGGCCAGGACGAACTGGTGTTCGACGGCGGCGGCATGGCCGTGGCGGCCGATGGAACCGTCTTGGCCCGCACGGAGCTGTTCCGCGAGGGGATGTTGCTGGTCGACGTTTCGCCGGCGGGCGGAAAATGGTCCCCCGCGCCGGGGCGCGTGGCGGAGATGCCCGGCGCGGTCGAAGAAGTGTACGAGGCGCTGAAGATCGGCCTGCGGGACTACGTCGACAAGAACGGCTTTCCGGGCGTGATCGTCGCGCTCTCCGGCGGCATCGATTCGGCGCTGGTGGCGACCATCGCCGTGGACGCGCTGGGAAAAGATCGCGTGTTTGGCGTGACGCTGCCGTCCGTCATCACGTCGCAGGAAACGTATTCCGATGCGCTGGAATTGGCGAAGCGGCTGGGCATTCCGTGCCTGCGGATTCCGATCGCGCCGGCGGTGGACGCCTTCGCCGGCCTGCTGGCGCCGGCCTGCGCGGCGGTGGACTGGGCAAAGCCGCTGCCGGGAACGCTGATGGACGAAAACCTCCAGGCGCGCATCCGCGGCGTGATCGTGATGGCCCTCTCGAACCGATTCGGCCACATGGTGGTCACGACCGGCAACAAGAGCGAGATGGCCACGGGCTACGCGACGCTCTACGGCGACATGTGCGGCGGCTTCGCTCTGATCAAGGACGTGCCCAAGATGCTGGTGTTCGAACTGGCCCGCTGGCGCAACGGCCGCGGCGAGGTGATTCCGCCCTCGACGATTTCGCGGCCGCCCTCGGCGGAGCTGAAGCCGGGACAGCGCGACTCCGATTCGCTGCCGCCCTACGACGTGCTCGATCCGATCCTGGAGCGCTACGTCGAGCAGCAGGCGGGCCTGCAGGACATCCTGGCCGAAGGCTTCGACGAAGCCACGGTGCGCCGGGTCGCGCGGATGGTGGACCGCAGCGAATACAAGCGGCGGCAAGGCGCGCCCGGCGTGAAAATCACGCCCAAGGCGTTCGGCCGCGACCGCCGCATGCCCATCACCAACGGCTTTCGCGAATAATCTCCCGATCGCTCCCCCTGACGGGGAATCGCAGCTCGAATTCTGTGCATAGTTAATTAACTATGCACAGGTTTTTGTGCCAGCCGTGGACGGTTCGCTCGTCGCGCGCAAGCGCCAGCGGGGACGCGAGGCAAGTGGGGGCCTTGTGCCGCCGTGCGAGTCGCGATAAAATATGGCCATGGGCCATTTCCATGCGTCAACGTTCGATCGATCCGCGGGCCGGCGGTCGTTCCGGGGCCTGCTGGGCCGCGGGACGGCCGTTTTGCTCTTTTCCTGCGCCTCGGTCGCGTTTGGCGCCGCAGGCGATCGCGCCGCGAACGTCATCCTGTTCATCGGCGATGGGATGGGAATGGAACACGTCAAGGCCGCGCGGTATTTCAACGGCGCGCCGCTGTGCTTCGAGAATTTTCCGCATTTCGCCACGGTGGATACGGATTGCCTGGACGGGTTGACGGATTCAGCCGCGGGCGCGACGGCCATCGCCACGGGGACGCGGGTCGCGTACTATACCTATGGCGATCGGAGTTCCAACCAGCTTCCGACGGTCTTGGAATATTTCCAGGGGAAGGGCAAGCGCACGGGACTGGTCACGACGGACTACATGACCGCGGCCACGCCGGCGGCCTTCGCCACGCATGCCTACGAGCGCGACGACAGCGAGCAGGTCGCGCTCGATTATCTGGTCACGATCAAGCCCAACGTCCTGCTGGGCGGCGGCGGGCATTCGCTGACGGCGGAAGATGCCGCGGCGGCGGGCTTCGCGGTGGTCGCGGATTTCGCCGAGTTGGCCGCGGTCGATCCGGCCGCAACCGATTACCTGTCCGGGCAGTTCGGCGAAGGGCAGATGCCCTATGAATACGACGGCCTCGGGGATTTTCCCCATCTGAGCGAAATGACGAGCGTCGCCTTGTCCATTCTGGAACGGGAACCGGCCGGAATTTTCCTGATGGTCGAGGGCGCGCACATCGACCATGCCGCGCATGAGAACGACCTTGCGCGCATGATCCCGGAGACCCTGGAATTCGCTGCCGCGGTCCAGGTCGCCTTGGATTGGGCCACGAACCGGAACGACACCCTGATCCTGGTGACGGCGGACCATGAAACCGGCGGGCTTAGCGTGACGAGCGACCAGGGCGCCGGCAACGAGCCGGGAGTGGAATGGACGACGAGAGGGCACACGCAGACGCCCATCGGCTGCTGGGCGTGGGGGCCGGGCAGCGAACGCGTCGACGAAACCATGGCGAACACGAACACCTACCACGTGCTTCAGGATGCATCGCTGCTGCAAACGTTCGGCCTCGGGGCCCAAGCGGACGGCGACGGCCATCTGGCGCTCATCTGGGCGGCGGCGCCGGGCGATGCGTTTTGCGTCGAATACTCGGACGTCCTCGACCCGGCCGCCTGGCAGCCGCTGGGCGTGGCGACGGCCGCGGCGGAATCCGTTTCCATCGTCGACACCAACGACTGGCCGCAGGCGCAGCGCTTCTATCGCGCGGTGGCCTTGCCGTAGGCGCTGGTTAAGTTTTCCGCGGCGTGGAAAAACCGTCGAGCCGCGATTAAACGCAAGCGGGGCTAGGAGCGGTCGACGGTGGCCCAGAGGAAGGTTTCGCCGCCGATATCGCGGTAGTCGAAGGCGCGGACGGCGAGTCCGGCGGCGGCGAGCTGGGCGCGGAGGGTCTCGGGGGAGGCGTGGCTGTAGAAGAGGCGCTGGCCCATGAATTCCTTTTCGCCGTCGAATTCATCGGCGCCGGTATAGGCCTTCGTGGCGTAGGTGAAGAGGACCTGGCCGCCGGGGCGCAGCCATCGGCGGAATTTGGCGAAGAGCTCGGGGTGGCGCGCGCGGGGCACGTGGAAGAGCGAGTAGATGCAGGTGACGGCGTCGAATTGGGCGGGCGCGAATTCGACTTCGAGCATGTCGTCGCAGATCGTATGCATGCCGGGGGCGTACTGGGCGGCGAGGTGGAGCATCTTTTTCGAGAAATCCACGCCGTAGACCTCCCAGCCGCGGTCGAGAAAGTAGCGGGGGAAGGGTTCGCCGGCGCCGCACCCGAGATCGAGCAAACGGCCTTTAGGTCGAGCCAGGCCATCGAAAAAGGGGCCGAGGACGGGCGACATGTCGAAAAGTCCCCGGTTGGACTCGTATACGGCGGCAAATTCGTCGTAGATGTCCAGAAGCGTCGGTTTCATGGCTAAAAATGTGCCATTTTTCTGTTTTGATGTCAAAAAGAATAAAAATATGACAAAAAATGCTACAATTTTCTTGCATGGCTCCGTAAAAGCGATATTTTGACATCTAAATTCGTGTAATTTCAGATTTGGAGACGAAAAATGAGTGAAAACCAGATGAACGGGGCCGAGGCGCTGATCCAGAGCCTGGAAAAGATCGGAATCGAGATCATGTTCGGGTTGCCGGGCGGGTCGGCGATTCCGCTGTTCGACGCGCTGTACAAGGTGCGGCGGAAGATGAAATTCGTGCTGGTGCGGCACGAG
>CAZECJ010000026.1:0-31932 GCA_964510645.1 uncultured Verrucomicrobiota bacterium
AACTAATGAGAGAAAATGCCGTCCCCCGACTGTCCGAAATATCGGGGTAAGATCAAATTTGTTCGCGGCATGAAATTGTCTTTATGCCGGATTCTGACAAGACGTGCAAATCGACGGGGGCATTCGGCCGCATAAAGACAACTTGGAGGGCGCAATGGTCGGGTGGATCCGTCCTGGGAAATGAGGCTACTTCGGTCTGAGGCGGGTGCCCATTCAATGGGCGATGGGTGCAGGGGTGGGGAGCGGAAGGAGGCCGGACGATATTCCGGGGCGGAAGCATGGTTGGACGGTAGCAGGGGGGAGGGAGGAAATCAATTAAGAATTATCAATTAAGAATTGGAGGGGCGGGCGCGCCCGGAGGGCGCAGGATTCAGGAGTCAGAATGAGCAGCCGCGGGACGCGAGAGTCCCGGCACCCAGCGGCCGCTGGGTTTTACGTAGCGTGGAAAAAAGTTTTCCACAGTGTGGAAAAATCGACGAGCTGCGAGTTGTGGCAGAGGAGGAGGCTGGGAGTTCGTTTTGGAGTGCGCGGACATGTCCGCGCTTTTCAGGGCCGCGACATGTCGCGGCGTCCAAAGCGGCGTCGTGCCGCCGCAGTCCAAAGGGGGGGGGGCATGAAACCGGGCAGCCCGCCACCCGTGCAAGGGTGGCCAACATCGGGGAGAGGGGGGGACTCAATATCCAATAACCAATGGCCAATATCCAATGTCCAAATGGAGGCGGAGGGGGCAGGGCGGGACTTGGATCGGATGTAGGCCGGGGTTGGATCCCCGGCGGGATTGGGCGGGAGCAGCCCCGGCCTCAGCGAGGCCGGCTACAACGACAGCCCGCCACCCGTACAAGGGTGGCCTACATCGGGGAGAGAGGGGAGCTCAATGTCCAATAACCAATATCCAATGTCCATGTGGAGGCGGAGGGGGCAGGGGGCGGCTACTCGACTTCCTGCATGAGGCGGAGGGCTTCGGCGGTGCCCAGGGTTTGGCGGCGCTCTTCTTTCCGCACTCTTTCTTCGAGCGCCTTGAGGATGGCTTCCTGGATCGTGTAGTCGTTGCCCGTGAGCTGGACGGCCGCGGGATCCGGCGGTTCCGCGCCCGTCGCCAGGGCCATGGCGCGGCCGGCTTCCGTCAGCCGCAGGCGTTGGCGTTCGACGGCGGCGCGCAGGGCTGCGAGGGTGCGCCGGGCATGCTCGGCTTTTTCCTCGGCCGAATACGCATCGTCGATCTGCGTCAGCGCGCGGCGCAGTTCTTCGACGGCGGCGCTGCGTGCCGGCTCGGTGCGCGTCGCCTGGATCTGCTGGATGAGCCGCTCGGCCTGGGCATAGCGGGCATCGATTTCATCGGCGCGGGCCGCGGCCGCCGGCGGGGCGGCCGGGGCGGGCGCCGGATCTTGGGCGCGGGCGGGGGTAGCGGCGAGCAGGGCGGCGAGAACGAGGAGGGGCGCGAGTCGGTGCATCCGGTTTTTCCTTTCAGCCAGCGGTGGGGGGTGCGAGCGGCCGGTCCGGCGATATCCGTGGCTAGGGCCGCAGGGCGCGGAGGTGGTAGAAGGTGGCGGTGCCGGTGGGGGCGACGGGGAAACGGAGGGTGCCGGACTGGAGGCGGTTGGTTTCGGCGACGGGCTGCCACACGATGTCGTTGCTCTGGAAGGCGCCTTGGTAGAGGCGCCAGACGGAGCCGGAGGAGAGCAGGTTGCAGGTGATTTCGTTGGAGACGACGAAGGCCGAGAAAAACGAATTGGAACTGCCGGGATCGGTGCCGGCGATGATTTCATGCGTGTCGGTGACGCCGTCGCCATCGGTGTCATGACCCCAGATCTGCTCGACCCATTCGGGGTGGTCGACGAAGGGGTTGCGGTTGTGCTGGTAGGAGGCATAGATCATTTCGTTGCGGTTGCTTTCCCACGCGTCGGGGGGATCCATGGCGTGCCAGAGGAGGAGGGTGGTCAGGCGGCCCATGGCGGGCAGATTTTCATTGGCCGGAGCGTCATCGAAGTAGAGCGGGTTTGTCTCGGGGTCGTTGCCGTCGTAGCGGGTGGCCATGTAGAAAATGGCGCGGGCGACGTTGCCCTTGGAGGCGGGTGGCGGCTCAAAGGAGTTGGAATCCATGCTGGTTTGAGGCGCGGCGTTGGTCGCGGGACTGCGGAACAAAGGATCGGCGGGGTCGCTCTCGTCGAAGAAGAGCGCGGCGCGAAGACCGTTGACCTTGATGTCCTCGGCATAAAGATTGTGAACGTCGACCTGATCGGGGCCTTCGTTGCCGAGCCCGCGGGATTCGGGCCAGCAATGTTCCTTGTTCCAGCCGTTGTTGGCGTTGTAGAGGGTTTTGGAAACGGACGACGTGACATTGTAGAGATAATAGACGTTGTTGGTGTTGTTCGGGTCGGTATGGAGGACCTTCATGGCCTCGTTTTCCTGATCGTCGTTGAGCTGGCGGGTGTCGGTGGAAATGATCTCGTGGAGCTTGGCTTTGAGGACGGCGCCGGTGAGGCCCATGGCGTAGTGGTAGTAGGGGTAGATGGGGGTGACCTCGATGGAGAAGGCCAGCGAGTTGGTGCCGTCCTTGTCGCCCGCATAGAAGACGATGGAGTACACGCCGGTCTGGGCAGAGGTCGGCATCCAGCGGAAGGTCGCGAGGAGGGGCGCCGGCCCGTTCGTGGCATGAAAGACGGCGCCGGCGGGGAGATCCATGGCCCAGAGGGAGACCATGTCGAGATTGACCTCGTTTGCGGTGACGTCGAATTGAATGACCTTGCCGTAGGCCGTCAGGACGTGGTTGGTGTCGGGTGAAAAGCGCAGGGAGGGAGGTGCAGGAAGCGCTTCGCCATACGAGGTCCACTGAATATTGTCAATGGACACTTGACCGGCGTTCAGATCGTGTTGCCGGAACTCGATCGTGAAGACCCCGCCCGTGTTGATCGTAAAAGAATCGACATGGTTGGTGGCATCGGTCACTCCGCCGGCGTGGTTGGTGCGGACGACTCCATTGATGAGGACGTCGACGTTGCAGGTGGAAGCGAAGGGGCGCATCCAGTCGTAGGAAAGGGTGCCGCAGCCGTTGGACAGGTTGCCGGAAACGATGCTCGCGAACGGGGTTTTGTCTTTTGCCAGCGTTGGCGTGCCGGGGGGGGAGATGATCTGATCGCCCCGGCAACTGGTATATGTCCATGTAGAGCCATCCTGGCCTTGGAAGGTGCCGCTGGTATAGGCGCTGGCTGTATTAGTGAAGTTACCGAAATTCTCGAATCCCGCCCCGGCGGCGGCCATTGCGCCGGCCCAGAAAGCGGCGGCGGCGAGACACCCAAGCTGAAATCTGCGGGCACGAGGCATATGGGGAAAGCATACCGCCTCGGCGACCAAAAGCCACCGAAAAGGGAGCGGGATTCGCCCGAAAAAAAGGAGGCGGATAAATCCGCCTCCGGGTTCCGCCGCCTGCGCGTTGGGGCTACTGCTGGATGATGACCGTCACGGGCTCGACCGGCGTGGCTTCTTCGGCGTTGACGAAGACGATGTAGCGTTCGGTCGAGGCGGAGCCTTCCTGGACCCATTTTTCGGGCGAGAAGGTGTAATCCACGTCGCGGATGCCGGACAGTTTCCGGTCCTGGCCGGGCGCGAGGGCAAAGCCGACCCACTCGGTGGACAGCGAGGTGACCGTGACGACATAGGAGGAAGAATTGACGAAATGGAGGGGTTCCTCGTCGTAATCCTCGCAACCGGCCAAGCTCACCGCCACGACGGCCATCAGAAACGCAAACAAAGCTTTTTTCATGCAAACCCTCTCCAATTAACCAGTACGAAATATGCGGCAAAGGCCGCGCGAGGTCAAGCGCGGCGTTCCTATTCGGCGGTTTTCTTGGCGATCTTGGTGGCCTCGAAAACGACGCCGAAACCGAAGCGTTCCTTGATGGCCTGGAATTCCACCACGGCGGTTTCGCCCGGGGTGGGCAGCCAGCCGGCCGGTTCCCAGACCGTGCCGCGGCTGGAGGCGAATTTGACGGTTTGGCCCGATTCCAACCGGGCGATGATGCCGGAGCGTCCCTTTTCGACGATGGTCACGGTCGCCGGGCTGGCCAGATCCGCGAGGGTGTTGGGACCGGCGGCGAGCAGCTTGACCTGGCCCACGACGAGGACGCCCTTGTCGACGACGAACTGGACGTCGACCTGGTCGCCCACCGTCGGGCGCCACGTGGCGGGCTCGTAGGCCGTCTGCTTGCTGGACAGGCTGAAAAGCCGGAGGGTGCCGTTGTCGTCCAAGGTGAAGTTGCCTCGCGCGGTGGCCTGCACCTTGCCGGTGGCCTGGTCGGCAGCGACGACCAGAGGCAGGGCGAGAGCGAACAGCAGCGCAACGACGACGAGTGTCAGTCCAGATTTCATGGCGGTCTCCTGTTGGAATTCCTTTAACGACTTCAGGAGCAGTCTAGCAGGTCGGCGCCCGGCGAGGCAATCCCGATGCGGGGAAGGGGCGGCAAGATGCCGCCCCTCCCGTCAGATCCAAAAGGACCGGTGGCTTCCAGCCGCCGATGGAGGCCGATGAAAGGGGGATGGGCCGCGCGGGAATGGACGGGAGGGGACTCGAACCCCTACTCCTTGCGGAACCAGCTCCTAAGGCTGGCGCGTCTGCCAATTTCGCCACCCGTCCGGAGGTGCGCGTGCATTAGACGGCCAGCGCGGGCGGATTTCAAGTTATTTGAAAAGAGCGTTTTGGGGTTTGTCGGCAGCGGGGCGGGAATGGTAATGTGCCGAAGTTTCAGTGAAGGAGACGACATGGCGACCATCTATGATTCGAAAGACATCCTAGGCATCCTGCCGCACCGGCACCCGTTCATCCTGGTGGACCGGATCGTGGAGTGCAACGACAAGGACTGGATCGTGGGCGTCAAGAACGTCGCGGCGAACGAGCCGTGTTTCCAGGGGCATTTTCCCGGCATGCCGGTGTTTCCGGGCGTGTTGCAGCTGGAGGCGATGGCGCAGACGGCGGGCATTTTGCTGAACAAGATCCTGGGGTCGGAGGGCAAGGTCGCGTTCTATCTGGGCGTGGACAAGGCGAAGTTCCGCCGGATGGTGGTGCCGGGCGACCAGTTGCGGATGGAAATCAAGTTCCTGAAGCTGCGGCTGGGCATGGCGAAGGTGTCGGGCCGGGCGCTGGTGGACGGCGAGCTGGCGTGCGAGGCGGAGATGATGTTCGGGGGAGGCAAGTAGGCATGGGCACGACGATCCATCCGTTGGCGGTGGTGCAGCCCGGCGCGGAGCTGGGCGAGGGTGTGTCGATCGGCCCCTTCTGCGCGGTGGGGGCGCATGTGCGGCTGGGCGACGGCACGACGCTGCGTTCGCACGTGAGCGTGGAGGGGCATGCGACGCTGGGCGCGGGCTGCGAAATCTGGCCCTTCGCCAGCGTGGGCGGCAAGACGCAGGATTTGAAGTACAAGGGCGGCGCGCCGCGGCTGGTGGTGGGCGACCACACCGTGATCCGCGAATGCGCCACGCTCAACTGCGCGACGTTCGACGGCGGCGAAACCCGCGTGGGCTCGAAGTGCCTGATCATGGCCTACTGCCACGTGGCGCACGACTGCATCGTTGGCGACCGCGTGATCATGGCCAACAACGCCACGTTGGCGGGGCACGTCGTCATCGAGGACGATGCGATCATCGGCGGCCTGACGGGGGTGCACCAGTTCGTGCGCGTCGGGCAAATGAGCATCCTGGGCGGCTACACCAAAGCGGTGAAGGACGTGCCGCCCTACATGATGGCGGACGGCGACCCGCTGAAGGTCTACGGTCCCAACAAGGTCGGGCTGGAGCGGCACGGCGTGTCGGCGGAGGCGCAGCAGGCGCTGAAAGAGGCCTACAAGATCGTGTTCCGCTCGGACCTCACGGTCGCCAAGGCGCTGGAACGCATCGAGGCGGAAATCGCGCCGTTGCCGGAAATCCAACATTTCGCGGAATTCATCCGCAAGAGCGAGCGAGGGATCTCCAGATGAACAAGCGCTGGCTGGGCTGGGCGGGGATGGCATGGGCGCTGGGCGCGGGTTTCGGTTCGGCGCAAATCGCCGCCGACGCCCCCCGGCATGCGGCGGCGCCGCCGGCGCCGCCGATCCTGGCGCCCGCGTTCGCGGCTCCGGACGCGGATTCCGTTCCGGCCCCCGCGCCGGCGGGCGGGCAGGTGCAGTTCAGCTTCGAGCAGGCGGACATCCGCCTGGTGACGCAGATCGTCGGGAAAATCACCGGCAAGAAATTCGTGGTGCCGGAGGGCGTCACGGGCAAGGTGACCATCCTGGCGCCGGGCGCGATTCCGATCGAAGAGGTCTATCCGCTGTATCTGAGCATGCTGGAGGCCAGCGGCTACACGGTGGCCGAACGCGCGGGCGTCTACCAGGTCGTCGTGCTGCCGGCCGGTCCGGCGCTGCCGTCGGGCAGCGGCGAAGGCGGCGGATTGGTCACCAAGCTGATCCCGCTGAAGAACGTGGGCGCGGCGGACGTGAAGAAGAGCTTCGAGCCGCTGGTGCGCGGCGGCAAAGAGGGCGCGCTGGAGGTGTTCCTGCCCAGCAACCACCTGATCGTGACGGATACGGCGGCCAACGTGGCCCGGCTGGAGAAGCTGGTCGCCGAGATCGACCAGCCGGGCTCGGGCAGCGTCGTCGAGGTCGTGGCGTTGAAGTTCGCCAGCGCCGAGGAAGTGGCCAAGCAGCTGCGGGCGACGTTCGGGGCCACCGACAGCGCAGTCAACAAGATCAACCGCCACTTCCAGCAGGTCACCGGCGGCACGGGCGAACTGCCGACGGATTTCACGGTGGTCTCGGCCCCGCAGGCGAACAGCCTGATCCTCGTGGGCCTGCCGATGCAGCTCGCGGAGACCCGGCGCATCATCGAGAAGATGGACGTGGAGAATCCGAACGGATTCGGGCGGCTGAACGCGATTTTCCTGAAATACCTGTCGGCCGAAGAGGCGGCCAAGAGCCTGAACGCGTTGCTGGGGAAAGCGCCGGCGACGGAAGGCGCGCCGGTGGAGCGGGACATCGCGATCGAACCGAGCGTGGCGAACAACGCGCTGCTGGTGGATGCCTCGCCGCAGGATTTCGAATACGTGCGGCGGCTGGTGGAGCGCCTGGACGTGGTGCCGCAGCAGGTGCTCGTCGAAGTGCTCATCGCCGAGGTCAATCTGGAGCAGGGGCTCGACCTGGGCGTGGAGTGGTTCGGCATCGACGAGCCCGACGGCAGCGGGACGGGCGCCTTCGGCCGTTCGCGCTACGGCGACACGGATTCCATGATGGCGCTGCTGAAGGACGGCACGTTCCCGCAAGGTCTCGCGATGGGCGTCATCAGCGGTACCTTCACGGGGCCCGACGGGAAGACGTACAACCAGATCCCGCTGTATCTGCAGGCCGTCGCGGGCAACCGGGACCTGAAGATCCTGTCGAACATCCCCCTCTGGGCGCAGAACAACCTCGAGGCGTCCGTCAGCGTCGTCGAAAACATCCCCATCCTGAAATCGTCGGTCGAGGGTTCGGGCTCCGACCGCGACTACATCCAGAACATCGACCGGCTCGACGTCGGCATCAAACTGACGCTGACGCCGCACGTGAATCCCGACCGCGAAATCCAGCTCGACCTGAATCCCAGCATCGAATCGGTGGTGGAAGAAAGCAGCGACACGCTGAAATACACGCCGACCATCGCCAAGCGCGAGGTCAAGACCACGGTGACGATTCCCGACCGGTCGACGGTGATCCTGAGCGGCTTGATCCGCGAGGACACGGCGAAGATCACGACCAAGATCCCGCTGCTGGGCGACATTCCGTTCCTGGGCGCGCTGTTCCGGTCGACCAGCGATTCCAAGAAGCGGACGAACCTGCTGATTTTCGTGACGCCGCGCATCGTGACGGACATGAAGATGGCCGAGCAGGAAAAGGCCCGCCTCGAGCGCGCCACCAGCCTGCAAGAGGCGGAAACGGCCTTGGACGAACCGGATCCCGCCGCCGAACAGGCCGCGCAGAAAGAGGCCGCCGAAAATACGCCGCCGGCGGAGAAGAAGAAGCCCCGGCTGGGCGGCAAGCGATGAGCGAGGCCTTCCAGGGCCTTCCCGCGCTGGAACGCATCGAGGAAGACTGGCTCGACCCGGCGCTGATCGAAGCGGTGCCCGTGGAGTGGGTTCGCCGGAACCTGCTGGTGCCCTTCCGCCGGAATGGGCAGGTGGCGATCGCGGGAGCCGAGACCGCCGCCCTCCAGGCCTATGAGGATCTCTCGCTGTTGCTGGGCGTGGAAGCCGTGTGGACCGTCGCGCCCGCGGCGGAAATCCAGCGGGCGATCGACCGGTGCTACTTCCGCCGCGCGGGACAGGCCGGCGCGGCCGCCGCGCAGGCCGGGCAAGCCGCCACGGACGACGGGGTGGAAGCCCCCGTCCGCCGCGAAGCCGACGACTTGCTGGCGGGCAGCGCCGATGCGCCCGTGGCGCACTACGTGAACGCGATTCTGCTCGAAGCCGTCAAGCGCGGCGCCTCGGACATCCACATCGAACCCTTCGCCAACGCCCTGGCCGTGCGCTACCGCATCGACGGCCTTCTGTACGAGCAGCCGAGCCCGCCGCGCCATCTGGAGAGCGCGCTGACGGCGCGCCTGAAAGTCATGGCGAAGCTCGACCTGGCCGAGAAGCGCCTGCCGCAGGACGGCGTGGCGCGCGTGCGCGTCGGTTCGCGCGAGATCGACGTGCGCGTGTCCAGCGTGCCGGTGGCCGAAGGCGAGCGCATCGTGCTGCGCCTGCTGCACCGCGAATCCACGCGCTATACGCTGAACGAGCTGGGCATGTCGCCCGCGATGCTCGCGCAGTTCCGCGGCATCCTGCGCGAGCCGCACGGCATCGTGCTGGTGACGGGCCCGACGGGCAGCGGCAAGACCACCACGCTCTACGCGGCCTTGCGCGAGCTCGACACGGCGCATCTCAACGTCCTGACCATCGAAGACCCCATCGAATACCAGCTGCCCAACATCGGGCAGATGCAGGTGCACCCGAAGATCGGCCTGACGTTCGCGCGCGGCCTGCGGCACGTGCTGCGCCAGGACCCGGACGTGGTGCTCGTCGGCGAGACGCGCGACCTGGAGACGGCGGAAATCGTCGTGCGCGCGTCGCTGACGGGCCACCTGGTGTTCACCACGCTGCACACGAACGACGCGGTGGGAGCGGTGACGCGCATGGTGGACATGGGGATTCCGCCGTATCTGCTGGCCTCGGCCGCGCGCGCGGTGCTGGCGCAGCGGCTGGTGCGTTGCCTGTGTCCCCGCTGCCGGCGCGAAAACGCGCTGTCCGCCGCGGACGCCGTCCTGCTCGGCCAGCCGAAGCTCGCGGGCCGAACGGTCTGGGAAGCGGTGCCGGCGGGCTGTCCGGAATGCCTCGGCGGCTACAAGGGCCGCACCGGCATCCACGAGCTGCTGGCGGTGTCGCCGGCGATCGCGGAAGCCGTCCGTACGGCCGTGCCGCCGGCGGAACTGCGGCGCCTGGCCGTCGCGGCGGGCTTCCGCGACATGCTCGACGACGGCGTCGACAAGATTTTGGCGGGCGCCACGTCGGTCGCCGAAGTATTGCGCTCCGCCGGCGCGCGGCGGGAATAGCGGGGGCGGGGCCGGGGCATGACGACCTTCGAGTACAAGGGCTACGATGTCGCCGGCCATGCGCAGAGCGGGCTGATCGAAGCCGCCGATCTCAAGGATGCGCGCAAACGCCTGGCCACGCGGGGCCTGCTGCCCGAGAGCCTCCAGCCGGTGGGCGGGGCGGCTTCCCGGCGCGCCGCGAAGAAGGCGGCGGCGTTTTCGTCGGACGTCCGCACGATGTTCTACCGCGAGTTGGCCGCGTTGCTGGGGTCCGGCGTCGCGCTGGTGCCGGCGCTGGACGTGATTTTGCAGGCCCCCGAGCTGGATCAGGCCCGTTCGCTGCTGGCGGCGGTGCGCGACGCCGTGCGCGAGGGGCGTTCGCTCAGCGCGGCGATGGCCGCGACGTCGGCGCAGGTCACGCCGTTCGAGCAGGCGGTGATGGAGGTCGGCGAGCGCACGGGCGGCATGAACGAGGCCCTCGACCGCCTCGCGGCGTTTCTCGAGGAGCAGGAAAAGCTGCGCGAGCGGCTGATGACGGCGCTGCTCTATCCGTGCGTCGTCGTGTCGCTGGCGGTCGTCATCGGCGGCCTGGTGCTGACGTTCATGCTGCCGATGGTGCAGCGGCTGTTCGAAGAGACGCACATGAAGCTGCCGATGCTGACCACGGTCATGCTGGCGGGAGGCCGCGCGTTGGGGCTGCTGCTGCTGCTGCTGGCGGGGGGCGTCGCCGGCGGCGTCGCGTGGCTCCGGCGGAAGCTCCGCGCGGACGAAGCGCTGCGCATCCGCGTGGATCGGCGGTTGTTTTCGATCCCGCTGGTGGGCGGGGGCTGGCGCGATTTGACGAGCCTGCGGTTCGTGCGCGTGCTGGGGCTGCTGCTGGAGCGGGGCGTGGGGCTGATCGAAAGCGTGCCGATGGCCGGCCGGGCCTCGGGCAGCGCGTGGCTGGCGGATTGCGCGCGCCGCGAGACCGCCGCCATGGGGCAGGGCAAGCCGCTGGTCGAGGTCATCCGCGGCATCCGCCCGCTGCATCCCTCGCTGGCGGCATGGGTGCAGGCCGGCGAGGCCGGCGGCAACCTGACGAGCCTGCTCGACAACGCCGCGCAGCGTTTCCAGCAGAGCTGGGACCGGCTCGCGTCGCGCGGCATGATGCTGCTGGAAATCGGGATGACGCTGGTGGTCGGCCTGTTCGTCACGCTGATCGCGCTGGCGGTGCTGCTGCCCGTTCTGCAAATGAACAAGGGGATCGTTCCATGATTTGGTGGGTCTACAACTTGCTGTTTCCGATTGCCTTCGCCTTCCTGCTGCCGCATTTCGCGCTGCGCATGCTGCGGCGCGGCGGCTATGGCCGCCACTTCCTCCAGCGCTTCGGGCGCTACGGGGCCGCCGAAGCCGCGTTGCTCGCCGCGCCCGGCCGCCCGATCTGGATCCAGGCCGTCAGCGTGGGCGAGCTGGCCGTGGCGTTTTCCTTCATGGACGAACTGCGCCGCCGCGATCCGGCCGCGCGCTTCGTGCTGACGACGAACACATCCACCGGCCATGCCCTGGCGCTGAAGAAAATCCAGGCGCCCGACGTCACGCTCTACTTTCCGATGGACGTGCCGTGGGTGATGGCGCGCGCGCTGCGGCGCATCCGGCCCGCCGCCGTCGTGCTCGTCGAGAACGAGATGTGGCCCAACCTGATCCGCTATGCGCGCAAGCAGGGAGTCCCCACCGTGATGATCAACGGCCGCATCTCGGAGCACTCGTTCCGGGGCTACCGGAAAATCCGGTTCATCACCCGCCGCCTGCTGCCGCAGATCCATTGGTTCTGCGTGCAGAGCGCCGACGACCGCGACCGCCTGTTGGCGCTGGGCGCGCCGGCGGACCGCGTCGAAATCGCCGGCAGCGCGAAGTACGACATCGGGCCGACGGCGCCGACGGCGGAAGCCCGCGCTTGCGCCCTGCTGGCGAAGCTCGGCGTGAAGCCGGGGAATCCGGTGCTGGTCGGCGGCTCGACGTGGGCCGGCGAAGAGGAATTCCTGCTCGATTTCTATTCCGAGGCGAAGCCCCTCCATCCGGGCTTGATTCTGGTGCTGGTGCCGCGCCACGCGGAACGCCGCGAGGACGTGTTGGACGCGATCCGCCGCCGCGGGCTCTCTGTGATCCAGCGCAGCCAATTCCCGGACGGCACTGCGTCGCCGGACCAGCGTCCCGACGTGCTGCTGGTGGATACGACCGGCGAACTGCGGGGATTCTACGCCGCGGCCGACGTCGCGTTCGTCGGCAAGAGCCTCACCCAGACCGGCGGACAGAACCCCATCGAGCCCGCGCGCGACGGCAAGCCCGTCGTCGTGGGGCCGCACATGGAAAACTTCGCGGCCATCGCCAAGGATTTCGCCGACGCCCGCGCCTGGGCCCAAGCGGCGGACGCCGCCGACCTGAAGGGGCTCCTCCAGAAATTGCTGGGCAGCGCGGCGGAGCGCTCGCGCCTGGGCCGCGCCGCCGCCGAACTCGTCGCCCGCCAGGCCGGCGCCACGCGCCGGATGGCCGATCGCGTGCTCGCCGCCCGCGCAACGGACTGAACCCGCGCCCCCGGCGCGGGGAATCGCGGCTCATCGGTTTTTCCACGCCGCGGAAAATTTCCGGAACGTTTTTCCATGCCGCGGAAAACGGGGTATGTTTCCGGAACAAGACGCAAGGAGGACCGCATGAGCTTTACGCTGCAGATCGGCGCGCCAGCGCCGGATTTCCGTTTGCCGGCGACGGACGGGAAGACCTACGCGCTGGCGGATTTCGCGGATGCGGAGACGCTGGTGGTGTTTTTCACCTGCAACCATTGCCCGTACGTGATCGGATCCGACGAGATCACGCGGGCGACCGCGGAAAAATTCCGGCCGAAGGGCGTGCGGTTCGTCGCCGTCAACTCCAACAGCCGGCACACCTACGCCGAGGACGATTTCCCGCACATGGTCGGGCGCATGGCGGAATTCCGTTTTCCGTGGGTCTATCTGCACGACGAATCGCAGGACGTCGCGCGCGCCTACGGCGCGCTGCGGACGCCGCATTTTTTCGTGTTCGACCGGGCGCGCAAGCTGGTCTACACGGGGCGCGCGCTGGACAACCCGCGCGAGCCGGCGAAGGCGACGGTCAACGACCTCGAGCGGGCGCTGGACGAAGCGACTTCGGGCCGGCCCGTGAGCGTGCCGGTCACGAATCCGATCGGGTGCAACGTGAAGTGGGAGGGGCAGGACAAGCACTGGATGCCGCCGGAGGCGTGCGACCTGGTGCGGTAGGATCCGGAGCCTAGAGCATCCCGATCAGTTCGGCGACGCTTTTGACGATCTGTCCGTGGCCTTCGCGGACGTAGACGCCGATCTGGGCGATCAGGGAGTACGCGACGGCGAATTGGGCGAGAGCGAAGCCCGCGACGGTGAATTGACTGACGCTGACGACGCCGATTCCGAACTGCGAGAGGGTGAAAATGCCGCAGGCGAACTGGCCGATGGCGAAGACGCCGCGGGCCGGGACCGGCATTCGGTTGGGCCGGTATTTGAACGAGACGTGGAGGAGGGGCAGGCCGAACAGCACCATTTTGGATTTGTACTCGAATCCCCAGCCGTCCCATTGCGCGCGCGCCGGATAGGGGGCTCCGCATTGAGGGCAGGTCAGGGCTTGTTCCGACACTTCATGACGGCATTCGCGGCACGGCTTCATGGCTTCGTTTCCTCGCAGGGGTTGTCCAAGCGCAGTATCCGGCCTCGGCCCGGGAAGCGAAAGCGAAATATTGCGATCCGCCGGCGGGAGGGGCTCGTCTGCGTTCGGTGCATGAGTCTACAGATTGACGACGAACGGAGCGGAATACGAACCAGACGGCGATTTTCGGGGAAAAATTTCCGGGTATTGTTTTATAAAACAATACCCGACACAGGGGAAGGCTGTCTGGGCCGGTAGACTGCGGACGCCGCCGGCGCGGCATCCCTCCTCGCGCAACCCAGCTGAACCGAATCGCGGATGCGCACCCGGCGGAATACGGCCGGCCGGCACCGGGGCGGCACCGTAAGTTCGTCGTTAAGCCGGACGTTGCGCCGCAAACCGGATTGCAATCTTCGCCGGTCTGTCTCTATAATGGCGGTCAGATGCAAAGGTCAGAACCAACCAAGGAGTTCGCCGTGGAACAGCCCGCCGGTCAATCGCAACAAGTTCCCTATCGCCCCGGAATGCCGGATCGCCGCAAGCGCAAGCCGGACGTTTGGGCGCTGGTCTTCCGCTGGGTCACGCTGTTGGTGTATCCGCTGCTGGTCGTTTTCTTCTTCATCTTCTTCGGCGTGGCCAGCGCGGACCACAACCACGAATTGGCGGTCCAAATCGGCGGCGAAGCTGTCCAGGCGAGCAGCGGCAGCAGCCTGCAGCTGTACACGATTCTGCCGCTGCTGGTCGCCGGCACGCTGATTGGCGCGGTCGGCTTGGTCCTGCACCGCCTGCGCGCCCGCCGCCGTTCCGACTACAACTACAAAACCCAGTTGATCCTCGTCATCCTGTCGGTGGGCGGCTTGGTCGTCTTTTTCCTGCTGCGGTAGCGCGAAGAGCCATGCGCGGCAGGCAAGGGACGGCGCGGCGCGCCGTCCCTGCTTTTTACACCAGTTTCTTGAGGAACAGCGTGCAGTCGCCGGGGAGGCCGGCGAAGGAGGGGGCGGCGGCGTAGGCGAGGCGGTTGATCTCGACGTAGCCCTGCTTGCGGAAGGCGCCTTCGGATTTGGCATTGGTCGCCTCGGACACGAGATATTCGTAGCGCTTGTCGCGCAGGAGGGTTTCCATCCGCCGGAGCATGGACATGGAAATGCCCGCGCGCCAGTAGGTCGGCGCGACGGCGAGATAGAACACGTAGGTCCACTTGCCGGGGATGCGGGCGAGGGGCCGGTCGAGCTCCTCGAAGAAGTCGTTCATCTGCTCCATCGCCGCGCGGTATTCGGGCGGGATGACGGCGAGCGTTTGGCGGTACTTGCCGTCGTCGAGGCCGATGGCCACGCCGACGAGCTTGTTCGCGTCGGCGTCGATGGCGGCGACGGCGAGGTGGTCTTCGAAGCAATGGTCGCAGACGGCGCGGACGTACGAAGCATAGAAATCGCGGGACAGGTGGAGCGCGGCGGTCATCGGCTCCAGATTGAGGAAGACGTCGGTGAGGAGTTCGGCGGATTCGGGCAGGCGTTCGGCGGAGAGTTCTTGGATTTGGATGTTCATCGGATGGGGGCGCAAGGCCCCCGCAAGGTGCCGGCAAGCTTGTTTGGGTAGAGGGCGGTCTCGGGCGGGTAGGGTTGGCTCAGACCGCCAAGTCGCTGGCGCGGGTCGACGTCGTCGCCGCAGATGCGGCATCGGCCCAAAGAAACGGGATGAGGGCGGCGGATTTCAGCAAAGGGGACGGATGCAGCGGAGCCGACGGCGAAAGCCCGGCGGAAAACCGGGCCTGGGGTTCGACAGCGAAGCGCTGAACGGGTCTATTCATTGAAATTCGAGGAACAGGATACGCCTTCTCCGGGGGCTGTCCATCGGAATCGGGGGAATCCGTGTTTTGAGGCCAAAACTCATTAAAAACGGCCAAAAATCGGTTCATCCGAGAAGTTCCTGTCTGGCATTTCTTAAGATCCAGGCATTCGCGGGAGGCGTTGATTGTAACCTTATGCCAGATCGGTTCTTGCTATTCAAAGCGGCTTTCAAAGGGCGCCTTCAATAGCTGTTGGATAGAAATGGCATGAAGGCATCCCCGCCCACACCTCCGCTCCGACGAGCTCTGGTGGGCCCATTCTCGCGGAGCTGCGGGCGGGGAGAACCGAAAACATGACGATTTACTTGGTTTTGCGGACCGGAACTTTCCCGATGATCCCAAAAATCGTGAATTTTCACTAAAAAACGCGATTTTTGGCCAAAAAACGCGAAAAAACGGTCAAAAAACGCAAAAAACACCGATTTTCAGGCTCGCGCCGCGATTTCCGGAACCCGGGCCGCGATTTTGTGCGTGATTTTCCGGGGGAGACGTGCCATATTCCATGCAACCTTATTCAAAGGCAAGGAGATGCGATGAAAGTTCCTCTGTTGGATTTGAAGCCGCAATATGACCAGATTCGGGCGGAAGTGGAGCCGGCGCTGCTGGAACTCTGCAAATCGCAGGTATTTATCCTGGGGCCGAAGGTTCAGGAGTGCGAGGCGGCGATCGCAAAGTATTGCGGGGCGGCGCACGGCGTGGGCATGTCGTCGGGCTCGGACGCGCTGATCGTGGCGCTGATGGCGGAAGGCATCGGGCCGGGCGACGAAGTGATCACGACGCCCTACACGTTTTTCGCGACGGTGGGGGCGATTTCGCGGGTCGGGGCCACGCCGATCTTCGTGGACATCGATCCGGTCACGTTCAACCTCGACGTTTCGAAGCTGGCCGCGGCGGTGACGCCGAAGACCAAGGCGATCATCCCGGTGCATCTCTACGGGCAAATGGCGGACATGGGCGCGGTGATGGCGGTGGCGCAGGCGCACAAGCTGACGGTGATCGAAGACGCCGCGCAGGCGATCGGCTCGGAGTGGAAGGGGAAACGCGCGGGCAGCATCGGCGACTACGGCTGCTTCTCGTTCTTCCCGTCGAAGAATCTCGGCTGTTTCGGCGATGGCGGCATGCTGACGATGCAGGACGCGGCGAAGGCCAAGCATGCGACGATCCTGCGCAACCACGGTTCGGAGCCGAAGTACTACCACCGCGAAATCGGCGGGAATTTCCGGCTCGACGCGCTGCAGGCGGCCGTGGTGACGATCAAGCTGAAGTATCTGGACGGGTGGACGGCGGCCCGGCAGGCGAACGCGGCGCGCTACGAAAAGCTGTTCGCCCAGACCGACCTGGTCAAGTCCGGCCAGGTGGTGCTGCCGGCCGCGAAGACGAACCGCCACATCTACAACCAGTTCATCCTCCGCGCGAAAAACCGCGACGGCCTGCTGGCGCATCTGCGCAGCCGCGAGATCGGCACGGAAGTCTACTATCCGGTGCCGCTGCATCTCCAGGACTGCTTCCGGTCGCTGGGCCACCAGCCCGGCGACTTTCCCGAAAGCGAACGCGCGGCGAAGGAAACGCTCGCGCTGCCGATCTATCCGGATTTGACCGCCGACATGGCCCAATGGGTCGTCGGCGCCATCGCGGAATTCTACGGCGGGTAGGTTGCCGGAGGCGCCGGGGGGCGGTATACTGGCGCCCAAGGATGACCCTCATACAACCGAAAGGAATAGAGATGAAAAAATGGATGATGATCGCGCTGGTGGCCTTGTTCGCGACGGCGATGAGTTCGCAGGCTTGGTGGATTTTCGGCAAGAAGGCGGCCGCGCCGGCTCCGAATGAAGCGGCGGCGGCGGACGTCCAGAAGGCCGAGGGCAAAGGCACGTGCTGCGCCAAGATGACCGCCGAGGAAAAGGCCGCGTGCCAGGAAACGTGCGCGGCCAAGAAGGCCGATAAGCAAGCCAAGTGCGAAGCCAAGAAGGCGGAGTGCAAGGCGAAGAAGGCCGACAAGAAAGCCGAGTGCGAGGTCAAAAAGGCCGACAAGCAGGCCAAGAAGGCCGCGAAGAAAGCCAAGAAAGCCGAGTGCGAAGCCAAGAAAGCGGCGGACGCCGCCGCGGAGGCCGCTGCGGAAGCCGCGCCGGCCGCCGAATAGGGAACATCCGATTCCGGAGGATTCCATCCCCGGCCGGGCTTCCCGGCCGGGGCGCTTTTTGATACAAGAGGTTCCGCAATGAGCAAGGACGTTACCAATATCGTGTCGGGCTGGGGCTACGACCCCGGCGAAGTGCGCGCCCGCTGGATCCAGGCCGACGACGGCACGCGGAAGATCCAGCTGCGGCTGGATCTGGGCGTGTTCCAGATGGAGCCCGAAGGCCGGCCGGACGGCACGCGGCCGCGCGGCGCGGTTTCGCTGTGCGATTTCTACGTGGAGGCGGAGCGGCTCGCGCCGGGCAACGTGCTGCCGTACAAGCTGGATTTCGACGCCTGCGCGGAACTGCAGCAGGAAGTCATGCAGTACTACTACCGGATCATGGCGTTCTACGCCCTGGGCGACTTCAAGGGCGTGGTGCGCGACTGCGACCACAACCTGGATTTGATCGACATCGTATCGGAATACGCGCTCGACGACGAAGTGGCCTGGCAATTCATGCAGCTCTATCCCTACATGCGCATGATGCTCGCCCGCGCCGACGTCGAGATCTGCATCGGCACCGCCCGCTTCGACGACGCCGAGAAATCCGTCCGCGAAGGCGTGAAAGATCTCGAAGGCTTTTTCGCCGAAAACTACGAGCCGACGAACGAGGACGGCTCGCCCGTGCCCCCGCCGCCGGAACTGGAAACGCTTCGCGAGCTGCTCGAACAGGTCGACAAGCGCCGCCCGCGGAGCGAAGCCGAAACCCTCCAGCAGGAGCTGGCCCGCGCCGTCGAGCTGGAAAACTACGAGAAGGCCGCGTTTCTGCGCGACCAGTTGAAATCGCTGAAGGGATTCGGTTCGCGCGTCGCCGGCGGCAAGAAGCGCGGGCGGCCCGGCGGACGGGAGAATCCCAGTTGAGTCGGAACGCCGTCGCTTTGGCGCTGGCGCTGGCCGCGGGAATTCCGGTGGCGCGGAGCGAACCTGCGCTGTTTGCGGGGGATGGGGGTTGGGCGGCGGTGACCGGCATTCCGGATTCAACCCTGCCGACGGACGGTCCCTGGAAGAATTGGGATGGCGTCTGGATCGGGCGCCTGCCCGAGGGCACGACGAAACTGGAGTGGGGCGCGGGGGCGGCGAAACAGGTCGTGGAACCCCAGCCGCCGCCGCCGCCCTTGGCCGCCCTGCCGAGCTCGCGCAACGCGTTCGGAGCTTGCGCGGTTCGTTCGCTGTCCGTCCGCTTCGATTCGGTGCTGCGCTCGCGCCGCTGGTCGCTGATTTTCACCGAAGAAAACGAGCAGCCCGACTTCGAACCGCTGGCGTTGCCGGAGGGACGGACGGCGGCGTTGGCGATGGAACTGGAAGACGTGGTTTCCGGCCAGCGCTGGGAGCTGTGGCCCGAGCGGCGGGGCCGCGAAGGGGGGCGGTTCTCCGGCCGGAGCGATCCCCGCCTGTATGCGGGGACCTTGGACGGCGGGGACGTCGATTGGACGTTGATCGTCGTGCCGAAGGAGAACGGCCGGCTGATGCTGCAAGGGCAGCTCTTGCTGCTCAAGAGCGATGCCCGCTTGTTTCGCTGGCGTCTCTCCGTGAAGGCGGGCGCGCCTGGCGCGCCCTTGCTGGGGACGGAATCGCCGCCCGTCCTGCTGGCGGTCAATGGGACGGACGCCCTCGCGCTGTACCCCGACCTGGCCGAGCCGCGCCGGTTCCGCGCGCGGACGGACACGCCGGATGCCGTCGGCATCGAATTCGATCTGGCGGCGACCAAAGCGACCGGCAACTTTCCGCGCCGCGCCACGTTCTCGCTGGAAATCGAAGCGTGGAAGACCGCCGATCCGGAAACGGCCCGGGCGGAAGCGACGGCGAAACTGGCGCGCGCCGGCGGCGCCGTCGCGCTGCCGGAATTTGTCGCGCGCGAAGGCCTCGGTTCCGTGCCGGCGTTCGAACCGGCCGCCATGCGGATGTCGCATCCGGGCGGATTCCGGGATCGGACCGACGTCCTGCGCTATCTGCAGCTGCGGGCGTCGGGCCTGTTCCGCGATTTCGACTGGGCGGCCAGCGCGTTCACCTGCGCGGCGCAGGATGCGCACGGCGAGATGCAGCTGGCGCTGGACGGCGAGGCCGCCGCGCTGGCGGTGAATCCCGATCCCGATTTGGAATCGATGCTCGAATGGGGCCAGAACCGCGGCCTGACGCTGCTGGAACGCATCCGGCGCCGCGGCGCGCCGGTGGTTTGGATCCAAGCCGGGGCTTGGCCGCGGCGGCTGGATTACGGCGCGCGGGCGCTGTATTTGTGCGACTATCCGGCGGTCTGGACGGACGGTTCGACCGCGCCCGCCGTGGATCTGGGCCATGCGGAGGCGGAACTGGTTTCCTCGCTGGCGTGCGCGCTGAAGGCGACCGGCACCGGCCTGCTGGTGGAAGACGGCGGCCCGCTGGCGCCGTTCACGACTTACTATGCGGACGCGCTGGTCTGCGCCAGCGAAGATCCGGACGAGATGCGCCGCCAGCGCTCGCTGGCCGGCCCGCGCCCCGTCCTGTGGATCGCGGAAAACCCCGGCCCGGACGCCGACGAGCTCGCGCGGAATTTAGGATTTGTCAGGCCCGGGAAAATCGAAGAGAATTGAGCCATGTTTGAAACTCCCGCAGGCCGATTGCTGGGCGGCTCCGTCGCCGCGTTGGAACAAGGCGTCCGCGCCTGGAAAACCCAGCCCGTGGACTGGGATCTGATGGGCGAGGCTCAGCCCCTCGACCTGGCCCGCCCGCAAACGACCATCGAGCGGTCGGCGTCGGTGCAGGGCCGCGGCACGTTCTTCGGCAAGAGCCTCCGCACGCTGACGCTGTGTCCGACGGATATGGAAGGCTGGTGGTTCGAGCGCACGGATCTGCCCGACAGCCTGCCGGTGCGTTGTTCCATCCGCAACGTGTGGACGACCGGCAACGTCGTCAGCAACATCGTGCTGCGCAGCGGTTCGCCGCACAACTATATCCGCATGGCCGAGCACATGATCGCCCTGCGCATGGGCATGGGGATCGACAACCTTCTCATCAAGCTCGATTCGGGCGATCCGCCGCTGTTCGACCACGGCAGCACGGAACTCGTGCAGGCGCTCCAGCGCGCCGGCGCGCGGTCGATGGGCCGCCCGACCCCGTTCGTCACCGTGCGCGAGCGCGTGACGATCTGCAACGGGAGCGGGGGCTTCCTGACGCTGGCGCCGGCGGATCCGGCGCGGCCGCTGCTGGCGGTGGACGCCGCCGTGGATTTCAAGACGGCCATCGGCAAGCAGCGCATCCGCTTCGCCGTCGATCCGGAAAAATTCGCCTACGGGGCGACGGCGCGCACCAACACCTCGGCCCTGAAAATGCTGTGGTGCAAAACGGTCGGCCTGCTGTTCGCGGATATCCGCAACCTGGGCTACTCCTTCGACAACCTGCTGGTGGCCGGGCGCCTGGGCTATTGGAACAAGGCCTTGCTGCCGCACGACGGCAAATCGCTCGAAGCCGTCTGGCATCGCGCCACGCTCGACCTGCTCGCCGCCATCGCCCTGATCGACGAGGGCCGGTTCGTCGGCGAAATCATCTCCTACAAGTCCGGCCACGGCATGGACGTGGACATGGTGCAGCGGCTCTACCAAGAAGCGCTCCTGACGCCGTTCGTGCCCGCCGGGCGCTGAGACCGGGATCGGTTGTAGGCCAGGGCGCCGACCGGACGGATCGGGAAAACCAACAGCCCCCGGCTCACCGCGCTGTGCTACAGCAAGGATCGGGATCGGTTGTAGGCCAAGGCGTTGATCTGGCGGATCGGGATCGGGAAGACCAACAGCCCCCGGGTCAGCGCCCCGGGCTACAACAAGGCGGGGATCGGTTGTAGGCCAGGGCGCCGACCTGGCGGATTATCCCGGATTATCCCGACCTGTTTTCATTGCATCCCCGACCCATCGCGCTACCATTCACCGCATGGCAGACCGCCAACATCTGCAGCGCTTGGATCGAGTTTGGATCGATCATCCGATCTATTTCGTTACGACCTGCGTTTGCCGCCGTCGCCCCATTCTTGCTGCCGCGGAGACGACGGCCATTCTCCGGCGCGAGTGGGAAGCCGCCCGAGAGCGCTACGGGTGGTTGGTCGGTCGGTATGTCGTCATGCCGGACCACGTGCATTTTTTCTGTGCCGAGTGCGCGACGGGGGCGAAACACGCGCTTTCCCGTTTCGTGGGGAGTTGGAAGGAATGGACGGCGAAAGAACTGAGCCGCGTTGTATCGTTGCCCGCTCCGGTTTGGCAGGAACGGTTTTTCGACCATGTGTTGCGGTCGGACGAATCCTACGCTGAAAAATGGGCCTATGTGCGGGAAAATCCGGTGCGGGCCGGGTTGGCCTCCACGTGGGCGGCGTGGCCATATCAAGGGTTCGTTGATTTCGATTTCCCTAATGAAGGGTTTTTGTTGTAGGCCAGGGCGCCGACCTGGCGGATCTGATCGGGAAAACCAACAGCCCCCGGCTCACCGCGCCGGGCTACAGCAAGGATCGGGATCGGTTGTAGGCCAGGGCGTCGACCTGGCGGATTGGGATCGGGAAAGCCAACAGCCCCCGGGTCAGTGCCCCGGGCTACAACAAGGATCGGGATCGGTTGTAAGCCAGGGCGTTGACCTGGCGGATCTGATCGGGAAAACCAACAGCCCCCGGCTCATCGCGCCGGGCTACAGCAAGGATCGGGATCGGTTGTAGGCCAGGGCGCCGACCTGGCGGATTGGGATCGGGAAAACCAATAGCCCCCGGGTCAGCGCCCCGGGCTACAACAAATTGGGTTGCCGGATTTCCATTCTTGGATCAGGGTTGTCGGCATGACGAGGCGAACGGTCATCGTGGCGGGATGCGCGGTGGCGCTGGCGGCCCGGCTGGCTTGCGCGCAGGCCCCGGTGCCGACATCCTACTCCGGCCCCTGGCGAGGCGTCGATCCGCCGGAAGGCTGGACGTTTTCCGGGCTGGGGGTGGATCCCGATCCCGGCTACGACGGGACCAACTCCGCCGCCAAACTGGACGACGCGGGCGATTTCATTTCGGTCCATTATGCCGCCGCCGCCGGGGCCGTTTCCTACTGGGTCAAGGGGCTGACCTTCGTTTCCGGCGGCGTTTTCCGCGTGGAGCAATCCGGCGACGGCGCGGATTGGACGGCGCTGGCCGTCCATACGAACCTGCCCGCCGTTGCCGTCTATCTGACCCATTTCCCGTCGCCGTCCGCGCGCTACCTGCGCTTTCTCTATGCGGAACGGGTCACCGGCAACGTGGGGCTCGACGGCATTTCCGTCGCCGCGTTCGTCTGGCCCGCGATCGGGTCGGTCGGGGTCGCCGGGGGCATCGCCACCCTCGGCGTGCCGGACTCCATGCCGGGCCGGACCTATTGGCTGGAGCACGCGGACGCGCTGACGAACCAGCCCGTGATTTGGACGCCGGACTACGCGGCGGCCGGGAGCGCCGCGCCCCTCGCGTTCACCAACGCGTTGCCCACCAACGCGCCGAAACGCTTCTACCGCGTGCGCGACGTCACGCCCTAGCGCGACGGCCGTTCCCGGGCCGCCCGATCTCCAAAAGTCGGTGGGGGCCATGCGGATTCGTCGCGCGCGAGTCCGCCCCAACCCTTCGCGATAACGGTTTACTCGTCCGGCCTGAAAGAGCTTGGATTTGAGGTTCACATGGAGTTAAATAAATTAATCTTAGTCCGAGTGTTTTCCCAAGGAGACGTTTCATGAAAAAGTGGCTGATCGGAATGGCGTGTGTCGGGATGTTGGCGACGGCGGCGATGGAAGCCATGGGCGGGCTGATCATCTCCCAGTATTACGAGGGGACCGGCACCGACAAGTGGATTGAAATTTACAATCCGGGTCCCGGCTCAGTGGATATGGCCGCCGGCGGGTATCGGTTGGGGTTGTGGTCCACTGCCGGCAGAGAGACATGGAAAACCGGTCGCACAAACAATTATTCGGCCGTGCTGACCAACACCCTTGCGGCGGGTGAAACTTTTCTATATGGCGATTCCAATGCGGTTTCTCCCTCCTATGCGGTGGCGGACATGGTCGGTAATGTTGTCTATTTTAACGGTGACGACAGCATCGTGCTCTACACCGGCGAGCCCTATGCCTTTGCCAACGTCGTGGATGCCATCGGATTCACCAATACCACCGTGGCGTTCGGTTCGGACAAGAGCTTTGTCCGGACGAATACGCTGACAACGGGCGTGAACACGGACTTCAACGAGGCGGAATGGTTGACCTACACCCTGACCAACGTGGAAAATGCGGGGCCGGGCACGAACGAGCGCTTGGGCTACCACAGCACCGGCGCGGCGACATTCGGGGTTTTCTTCGACAAGACCACCGGATTTGAAGTGGTCGCAGGTTCCTCCGACGCGATCACGGCGACGGCCGCGAATGGCACGGCTCCATACGGCTACGTCTGGAGCAGCACGCTGGGCGCCAGCTACTACACGACGAACGCCGGCGTATTCTCCATTTTGGCGACGGCGCCGATCGGCGGCTACACCTCGACCGTGGTAGCGACGGACAGCGCCGCGCAGAGCGTCACCAACAGCATCGGGTTCTCCGTGGTGGTGCCGGCGACAAAATACGCGATCACGATCACGCCGCCGGTGAACGGCACGGTGTTGACCACGCCCGCGACCGAAGCCGAAGAAGGCCAGACGGTTGCGATCACGGCGACGGGCGCAACGGGCTACATCGTCGACACCATCAGCGTCGTCGGCGCCGATTCGACCCCGATCGGGACGAGCGCCACGTTCGTCATGCCCGCCCAGGCGGTCACGATTACCGTGACCTTCAAGGAAGCCCCGGCCGGACGTCTCGTCATTTCCCAATACACAGAGACCGATTCGGGCTCCATTCCCAAAGGCATCGAAATCTGGAACATATCCGGCGCGGACATCACGTTCGACGCCACCGCCAACCTGCTGGACGTCAAGGTGGGGTCCGGCGGCGGCGCCCCGGAATCAGTCGTCACCGCCAATTCCGGCACGCTGGCGGCGGGAGCCGTGTGGGTGATCGGCACGTCCAACATGAGTCCGGATCTGGCCGAGACGTTTTTGTTCAACGGCGACGATGCCGTCGTGCTGGAATTGGGCGGCGTGATCCAGGACGTCATCGGCACGGTCGGTGTGGATCCGGGCACGCAGTGGAGCGGCAATGGGGTTTCCACGATGAATCAGAACATCCAGCTGAAGGATGGCATTACCACCGGCGATCTGGACGGCTGGACGGATCCCAGCGAGCGGTTTGAGACGGTGGGCGTCGGCAGCGACCTGACGGGTTTCGGCGTTCCGCCCGGTGGCGCAACCTTCGGCGTGACGTTCGACCAGACGAGCGGCTTCACGATCGATCAGGACACGACCGACGTCATCACGGCGACGGCGGCGAACGGCACGGCCCCGTACAGCTATGTATGGAGCAGCACGCTGGGCGCCAGCTACTACACGACGAACGCCGGCGAGTTCACGATTTTGGCGACGGCGCCGATTGGCGGCTATACCTCGACCGTGGTGGCGACGGACAGCGCCGCGCAGAGCGTCACCAACAGCATCGGGTTCTCCGTGGTGGTCCCGGCGGTCCCGTACGCGATCACGATCACTCCGGCGACGAACGGCACGGTGACGACCACGCCCGCGACGGAAGCCGAAGCCGGCCAAACGGTCACGATCAACGCGACGCCGGCGGGCGGCTACGCCGTCGATACCTACAGCGTCGTCGGCGCCGATTCGACGCCGATCGGCTCGAGCAGTTCCTTCACCATGCCCGCCCAGGACGTGACCGTGACGGTCACGTTCAAGGTCCATGCGGGAAGCTCCCTGATCATCTCCGAGGTGACCGATCCCAACGACAATGCCAGTGCCAAGTTCGTGGAATTGTACAACTCCGGCGCTTCCAGCATCGATTTGGCGGCTGGACAGTGGTATTTGGCCCGCCAGGCCAACGGTTCCGTCAGCAACTGGGCAAACGTGGCGCTGACCGGCACGGTGAATGCTGCCCAGACTTACGTCGTGATTTACAGCGCATCGAATTTCGCGTTGGCTTATCCGGCAGCGGCCTATCAACAGATTGCAGGCAGCGTGGTCACCGGCAACGGCGACGACGGCTATTTCCTTTACAGCGGTGGCTCCAATACGGTCGGCACGCTGGAAGATGCCTATGGAGTCATCAATGAAGACGGGACAGGCAAGCCGTGGCAGTACGAGAATGCGCGTGCCGCGCGCAACTCGGGCGTGACGGACGGAAATCCGACCTGGACGGCCTCGGAATGGACGATTACTGCTTCGGCGAATGTTGCGGACGCGACTCCGGGCGTGCATCCGGACGGTCCCGTAAGCTTCGGCGTAACGTTCAACAAGTCGAGCGGCTTCACCGTGGAGCAAGGTTCGAGCGATGCCGTCACGGCGACGGCGGCGAACGGCACGGCTCCGTACGGCTACGTCTGGAGCAGCACGCTGGGGTCGAGCTACTACACGACGAACGCCGGCGTGTTCACGATTTTGGCGACGGCGCCGATCGGCGGCTATACCTCGACCGTGGTGGCGACGGACAGCGCCGCGCAGAGCGTCACCAACAGCATCGGGTTCTCCGTGACGGCCCCCGCGCCGAAGTACGCGATCACCATCGTGACCAACGCGCCGGCCAACGGCACGGTCACGACCACGCCGGCGACGGAAGCGGCGGCGGGTGCGACGGTGACGGTCAATGCGACCCCGGCGGGCGGCTATGCGGTGGAATCGATCGTGGTCAACGGCGGGGCCGTGTCCGTGGTCGGCAATACCTTCACGATGCCGGCGGCGTCCGCGGCCGTCACCGTGACGTTCATGGAATACACCGCGCCGGATGCGTTGATTACCTTCGAAACCGCCACCCTGCCGGGCGCCTATTCCAACAACACGGCGACGCTGGAAGATGGCAAGATCTGGTCCACGTTGCGCGTGGTCCGGGGCAACACGGCGGGCAGCGACCGGATGATCGGCACCAATTCGGCCCGCATCTATCCGGTGACCGGAACCAACGCCGTGCTGCAGCAGACGCAGGCTTATGCCGAACCCATCACCCAGATGAGCTTCTGGGTGGGCAGCTACGGTTCGGATAACATGGCCAACGTGACCCTGACGGCCGAGGTCAGCGCCGACGGAACGAACTGGGAAGCGGTCAAAACCTTGACGGGCGCGGCCGAAATCACATCCAACCTGACCGAGCACGTCATTGCGACGATTCCCGCCAATGCGGTGTATGCACGCTTCGTGGCGACGGCGGCGGCGGCCAGCGGCAAGCGCGTCAACGTCGACAACGTCGCCTTTGATTTCGGCGCGGCGGTCCCGTCGCTGAGCTATTCCGGAGCGACGACGATCACGATGGGCCAGTCCTTCGCGCTGACGTTCACGCTCAACAACGGCACGGCCTCGGGTTGGCAATACACCTTGGAAAGCGCGGGGCGCGAGCCGCTGGACTCCGGCAGCGTGAACACGTTCAACTGGACGCCGTCCTCCGAAGGCACCTATTACCTGGAGATGACCGCGCTGGACGAGGCCGTCGAGCCGATCGCGACGCGCGAATTGACGCTGACGGTGAATCCGCTGAATCCGATCGATCCGGCCGTGATCGTCGCGGGCAGCCGCTCGGGCACCGTAGGCGTGGAGATGGCGTTGACGATCACGATCACCAACGAAACCACGATTGGCGACGAATGGTACATCGACCTGAAGGATCCGGACGGGCTGGACGACACCAGCTATGACTTCGCCCCGCCGTCCTTCACGCTGACGCCGACCAAGACGGGTACCTACGTCCTGACGGCGACGGCCGTAACCGGCAGCGGCAACTACAGCAACGTGGTGAACCTGACGGTGGGCGGCGGCGGCAGCAACCAATGGGCCATCGGCCAAACCGGCGACGGCGGCACGATGACCACCACGCGCTCCAACCTCATGATCGTCCTGCCGACGAACTACACGCTCAACGCGGTCTACGGTTCGGATGCCAGCGGCGCGGGACTGAACAACCTGGGCCAAGGCCTGGGAACGCTGAATTCCGGCACCGACTACACCTGGACCCCGGCGACCCGGACGGTGACCATCATCAACACCGTGACCAACCGCCGGTTCATCCGCATCGGCGCGACGCCGTAAGCGGCGATTCGCCGACGGCACCGCCGCCGGACCCCATCAAGGGTCCGGCGGTGTTTTTTTTGGGGGGGATTGGTTGTAGGCCAGGGCGCCGACCTGGCGGATCGAGATCTGGAAATCACAGCCCCCGGGTCAACGCCCCGGGCTACAACAAAGCCGGGATCGGTTGCCGCAAAACCAACCGCCCTCTGGGCACACCGCGCCGGGCTGTAGAGCGGCCGGGATCGGTTGTAGGCCAGGGCGCCGACCTGGCGGGGCGGAAAACCATCACGGTTCGGCGTAGGCCGCCGCCGCGGCAAAACCGGGCGAGGCGACTTCCTCGAACCCGCCGTCGCCGTCGCGGACGATGAAGAAGGCCTCGACGCCGGGGAAGCGGGCGGCCAGCAGCGGGAGACTTTCGTCGGGACCCAGCACGAACAGCGCGGTGGCGAGGGCGTCGGCGGTCAGGCAGTCGTCGGCCAAGACCGACACGCTGGCAACGGCCGGGCGAACGGGGGCGGCGGTGCGGGGGTCGATGATGTGGGTTTGGAGCTGGCCGTTTTCGTCGCGGTAGAAATTGCGGTAGTCGCCGGAGGTGGCGATGGCGCGGCCGTCCGTAAGCCGAGCGACGCCTTGGAGATCGGCGGAACCGTCGGGTTTCAGCACGCCGACGCGCCACGGTTCGCCGGAAGCGTTGCGGCCGACGCCGAGGGTTTCGCCGCCGATTTCGACGAGGAAATTGGCGAGGCCGCGTTCGCGCAGGAGCGCCGCGACCCGGTCCACGCCGTAACCCTTGGCGATCGCCCCGAGATCGAGCTTCAGATCGGCAACGTCTTTTTCGAGCCGGCCATCGGGCAGGAGGTGCAGATGCCGCCAGCCGGTGACGGCGCGGGCGGCGGCGATCTGGTCGGGAGCGGGTGCGGCGCGCCGCAAGCCGTCGGGGCCGAAGCCCCAGAGGTTCACGAGCGCGCCGACGGTGGGATCGAAGGCACCGCCCGTGGCTTCGGCGATTTCCAGGGCGCAGCGGACGACGGCTTGGAAATCCGGCGAGATCGCGACGGGCTCGTCGGCCCCGGCGCGATTGAAGCGCGAGATTTCGCTGGCGGGCAGATAGGGGGACATCTGGCGGTTGACCTCGGCCAGCGCGGCATCGACGTCCGTCTGCAGCCGCGCCAGTTCGCGGCGGTCGAGCGGGGCATCGGCGAGGCGGATGGAATAGGTGGTGCCCATGGTGTGGCCGGAGAGCGCGGCATCGCGCGGGGCGGGAGAGCAGGCGGAGAGGGAGAGGAGGAAGGAAAAGCAAAGAAGAATATCCAATATCCAATGTCCAATATCCAATGTCCAAGGAGAAGTGCGAGTGCGAGTTTTCCACAGTGCGGAAAACCTTTTTCCACAGTGTGGAAAAAATCCGGAAAAGGTTTCCATGGCGTGGAAAACGCGGGGGTTAGACCAGGCCGAGGAGGGCGGCGGCGCGGGCGGGATCGACGCGGTAGCGGGAGCCGTGGCCCTGGAAGAAGGAGTGCTTTTCGATCATCGCGAGGCCGAGGACGGTCAGGACGATCTGCTCGCCGGCGGCGGACGACAGGACGACGTCGCCCTTCTCGAAGACGCCGTCGCCGCGGAAGGGGGACGGAATGCGGCCCATGGATTCGTGGGCGACGGCGGTCACGCCCGGGCGGATCGCGACTTCGCCGCCGAACGCGGCGCGGGCCTTTTCGTAGGCGTCGCGGAGCGCCGCGAGCAGGGCTTCTTTGGAGACACCGAGCTGCGCGAGGGCGTGGAGGTCGGCGGCCACGATTTCATCGACGGGGCGGTGGTCGGTGCCGAGGAAGCCTTCGCCGGAGAACTTGGAGGCGCCGAGGCGGTCTTCCAAGGATTTGTCTTCGGGCGTTTCTTTCATTGGAAAACCTCAATATCCAATATCCAATGTCCAATATCCAATGTCCAAGGGAATCGCCTCATCAGGAGAACTTGTCGTAGAAGACGTTTTGTTCGGGCATGCCGTTTTTCGTCAGTACGGCGACGGAGGCGTCGATCATGCCGGGGGAGCCGCAGAGGTAGGCTTCGTGCTTCGAAGCGTCGGGGAAGTGGCGGGCGACGACGTCGGTGATCAGGCCGCGTTCGCCGGTCCAGCCGGAATCGGCGGGCTCCTTGGAGAGGGCCGGCACAAAATGGAACCACGGGCAGTCTTTTTCGAGCTGCTTGAATTCATCCAGGAAGAACAGGTCGCGCTGGGTGAGGGCGCCGAAGAAGTAGGTGGTGGGCCGGGCGATGCCTTTTTCCTTCATGTCGCGCACGATGGACCAGATGGGGGCCATGCCGGAGCCGCCGGCGATGCAGATGATGGGCGCATCGGTGTCGGACAGGTGGAAGAAGCCGTAGGGGCCGGAGAAATTCACCTCCGCGCCTTCCTTGAGGTGGTCGAAAACCCAGGTGGTGCAGATGCCGTCGGGCACGCGGCGGATGATGAGTTCGAGGTGGTTTCTGTCCGAGGGCAGGGACGAAATGGAATAGCCGCGCATGACGGACTCGTGGCCCTTGTAGTCGGCGGACTCGAGCTGGACGTATTGGCCGGCTTCAAAAGAAATGGAACCGGGCTCGAGCAATTGCATCCGCAGTTCGACGATGTCGTGGGTGAGGGGCCGCTTGTGGACGAGCTTGGCGCGGAAGCGGGAGACGTTGAACAGCTCGTCGGGGATTTCGATCTTGAGGTCGCGGCGAACCTTGACCTGGCAGGCGAGGCGGACGTTGTCCTTGCGCTCGGCGGGGGTGAGGTAGGGCTCCTCGACGGGGCCGATCATGCCGCCGCCCTCGGCGACCTTGAGCTTGCAGTAGGCGCAGGAGCCGCGGCCGCCGCAGGCCGAGGGGATGAAGATGTTCTGCTCGGCGAGGGACGAGAGGAGGGACGAGCCGCCCTCGACGTCGAGCACCTTCCGGCCCGCGTTGACGTCGACGTGGCAGGTGCCGTAGTTGAGGATTTTCTTTTCGGCGATCAGCAGGAGTCCCGCGAGCACGAGCCCGCAGGCGAGGAGGAAACCGACCGAGATGAGGATGGAGACGAGCATGGTCAGGAAGCGGCCCACCGCCGGTTGACGCAAGAGTCGCTAGAGACGCAAGAGATCGCAAACGCCGGGAGAGGAGAGTCAATATTCAATATCCAACATTCAATATCCAATGTCCAAATGGGGAATTGAATGGGGACTTTTGCGTTGAGGGGGCGGGTCTTCATATTTTGATCATGCCGGAGAATCCGACGAAGGCGAGGGCCATGATGCCGATGATGACGAGGGTGATGCCGGGGCCGGCGAGGCCCTTGGGGAGGGAGGCTTCGTTGATTTTTTCCCGGATGCCGCCGATGAGGGCGATGGCCAGGAACCAGCCGAAGCCGCCGCCGAGGCCGAAAGCGAAGGCCTGCAGGAAGCTGTACGGCTTGTTGAGCATGAAGAGCGAAATGCCGAGGATGGCGCAGTTCACCGTGATCAGCGGCAGGAAGATGCCGAGGGAGTTGTAGAGCTTTTCCGAGACCCGCTCGATGACCATCTCGACGAGCTGGGTGAAGGCGGCGATCACGACGATGAAGACGATCAGCCGTAGATACTCGAGGTGGAGGGGCACGAGCAGGTATTGGTAGACGAGGTAGTTGAGCGCGGCGGTGGAAGCGGTGACGGCCATGACGGCCACGCCGAGGCCGAGGCTGGTGTCCACTTTCTTCGACACGCCCAGGCACGAGCACATGCCGAGGAAGCGCGCCATCAGGATGTTGTCCGTGAACGCCGCCGAAACGAAGATCAGCAGGAAGGACGAGAACAGGCCCAGGTCGGCGAGGGGGGTCATTTCGGTTCCTCCTTGGCCAGCCGGGCGCGGGCGATCCACGTCAGGATGGCCAGCATGAAGAATGCGCCGGGGGGCATCACCATGATGGTCCACTGGTGCCACCAGAGGTCGCGGGCCGGCAGGACGTAGCCGAGCACGGTTCCGAAGCCCATGATTTCGCGGATGACCGCGATGGCGACGAGGACGGCGGTGTAGCCCAGGCCGTTGGCGAGGCCGTCGACGAGCGCGGGCAGGGGCTTGTTCTGGCTGGCGAAGGCCTCGGCGCGGCCCATGATGATGCAGTTGGTGATGATCAGGCCGACGTAGGGGCCGATGAACCGGTGGATGTCCGGGGCGACGGCCTTGATGAGGATGTCGATCATCATGACGTAGCAGGCGATGATGACGACCTGCACGATCATGCGGATGCGCGTCGGGATGTAGTTGCGAAGCAGGGAAATCGTGAAGGCGGTCAGGGCGGTGGCGAACGTCACGCCGAAGCCCATGAACAGCGTGTTGACCACGAGGTTCGTCACGGCCAGCGCGGAGCAGATGCCGAGCACTTGGCGGAAGATCGGATTCTCGACCAGAAGGCCGTCTTTCAGGATTTTGCCATAGGAAGAAGCCATGGAAGAGGGTTCAGGGTTCGGGGTTCAGGGGGGCACGGTTGGCGGAGTAGGCGGAGCGGAAGGCATCGAGTTCTTCGTTGAAAAAGCGCATGAGGGCCATGGAGGTCTGGGTGGCGCCGGTGATGGCGTCGACTTCGT